>NZ_RZQL01000287.1 GCF_003997935.1 Mesorhizobium sp. M7A.F.Ca.US.006.01.1.1 | reverse complement strand
GCCCTACGGAGTTCCGCTCCGCAGACGGGCAGACGCGCGACGCACCCCACAAAGGCAAGCCCAAGAAGCGGCGCAAGCGAAGGCGCGGGCGCAAGGTTTTTGCGCGCGACGAAGCGCCTCCCGCGGAGAATCGATCGTCGGCGCCAGGCAAGACCGGTGCCCCGGCGGCGGAGGCCCACAAACCGGTGGAATCGGCGGTCTCGCCCGCCGCTGTTGTGCCGCGGCCGGAACAAGGCACCCGTCGGCCGCCGGTCCATGAGCTTCCGGTGTTTGCGGCGCTTGACCTCGGCACCAACAATTGCCGGCTGCTGGTCGCCGTGCCGACACGGCATGGCCAGTTCCGCGTCATCGACGCCTTCTCTCGCATCGTCCGGCTGGGCGAGGGGCTCACCGCCAATGGCCGGCTCGGCCAGCCGGCGATGGACCGCGCGGTTGAGGCGCTGAAAATCTGCGGCGACAAATTGCGCAACCGCAAGATCAGAAAAGCCCGGCTGATCGCCACCGAGGCCTGCCGCACGGCCGAAAACGGCGTCGAGTTCATCGACCGCGTCGAACGCGAGGCCGGTCTGAAGCTCGAGATCATCGACCGCCAGACCGAGGCGCGGCTGGCGGTGTCCGGCTGCGGCTCGCTGGTCGAGCGCGACACCCAAGGCGTCGTGCTGTTCGATATTGGCGGCGGCTCGTCGGAAATCGCGCTCATCGATCTCGCCGGCCGCCGTTCACCAAGGCTGGCCAATCATATCGTGTCGTGGACCTCGCTGCCGGTCGGCGTCGTCTCGCTGGCCGAGCGCTTTGGCGGCCGCACGGTGACGCGCGAGATCTTCGCCGCCATGGTCGATGATGTCGCTGGCCGGCTGGCCAGCTTCGACGGTCGCGATCGGCTGAGCCATCTCAAGGCCAGCCCGAATTTCCATCTGCTGGGCACGTCCGGAACGGTGACGACGCTGGCCGGTGTCCACCTTGAGCTCGAGCGCTACGACCGCCGCCGTGTCGACGGGCTGTGGATGGACCGCGACAGCGTCGATCGCATGGTCGAAAGACTGGTCGGCTGGGATTTCCAGCAGCGCTGCGCCAACCCTTGCATCGGTGCCGATCGCGCCGATCTGGTACTGGCCGGCTGTGCTATCCTCGAAGCGATCCGCGCCGTGTGGCCGTCGGAGCGGCTGCGGGTCGCCGATCGGGGCCTGCGCGAAGGTATTTTGAGCGAACTGATGGCCGATGACGGCGTCTGGCGCAATGATGGGCGTGGCAGAGCGTGAGCCCGAACCGAAGAAATAAACAATGACCAAGAAACCGGAAAAACCAGGATCCGCCAGCATTCGCGTGCTGAAGACGCGGATCAAGAAGAAGAGCGGGCTGAAGGAATCGTCGCGCCGCTGGCTGCAGCGCCACATCAACGATCCCTATGTCCAGCGCTCCAAGGCTGACGGTTATCGCTCGCGCGCGGCCTACAAGCTGATCGAGATCGATGACAAGCATCATCTCCTGAAACCCGGCATGAAGGTGATCGATCTCGGCGCCGCCCCCGGCGGCTGGTGCCAGGTCGCCGCCGCGCGGACGAAATCGACGGCCGACAAGCCGCATGTCATCGGCATCGATTATCTCGAAATGGACGCCGTGCCCGGTGCACCGGTTCTGTTGATGGATTTCCTCGATCCGGCAGCGCCGCAAAAGCTGGCCGAGGCGCTGGGTGGCGATCCGGACATCGTGCTGTCCGACATGGCGGCGCCAACCACCGGCCACAAGCGAACCGACCATATCCGCACCATGCATTTGTGCGAGGTGGCGGCCGATTTCGCGCTGTCGGTGCTGAAGCCGGGCGGGCATTTCCTTGCCAAGACCTTCCAGGGCGGCGCCGAAAACGAGCTGCTCTCCATGCTCAAGAAGAACTTCCGCTCGGTCCATCACGTCAAGCCACCGGCGTCGCGCGATGAATCGGTAGAGCTCTATCTCTTGGCCAAGGACTTCAAGGGGCGAGAGGCCAGTTCGCCGTCAGGCGAATCGGAACGTCCAGAGGGCGAGCCCGAAGCGTAAGCTGCATCAATTGCCGGGCGGGCTGACCGTTTCCAGCGTCTTGGGTGTTGTCAGCCGGCCGTGGCCGGAGACAGCGTTGCCGGCATCGGGCGCCAGCCGGATGAAGGATAGCGATGCCGCCGCCGAGACCGCTGCAACGATGAAGAAGGCAATGTGGAAGTCGTCCAGCGACAGCGAGCCGCCATGGATTGACGTCGATACTTCCAGGATTCCGCCGGCCAGCGCCACGCCGAGCGCGACCGACAACTGCTGGAACACGGCTGTAATCGGCGTCGCCTTGCTGGTGTCTTCAGCCGAAACCTCGGCATAGGCGAGCGCATTGACGCCGGTGAAGAACATCGAGCGGATGAAGCCGCCGACGAGCAGCATGGCCAGCATCAGCAGATAGGGTGTGTCGGGTGTGAACAGGCCGTAGATGGCGATCGAGGCCGCGGCGACCAGCGAACCGACGACCAGCACGCGGCGGAAGCCGGCGACGCGGAAGATCATTGCGGTGACGAATTTCATGCCTATGGCGCCGATCGCCGAGACGAAGGTGATCATGCCGGACTGGAACGGCGTCAGCCCAAAGCCGATCTGGAACATCAGCGGCAGCAGGAAGGGCACGGCGCCGATGCCGATGCGAAACAGCGAGCCGCCAAGCACCGAAGAGCGGAACACCTGGTTGCGGAACAGTTCGAGCGCCAGCAGCGGGTTTTTGGCGTGGCGCGCATGCATGAGATAGAGAGCGCCCGACAGCAGACCAACCGCTACGGTGGTGACACCGACGATTGGCGGCAGATAGGGCAAGCTGACCACCGACAGGCCAAACACCACCCCGGATGCCGCCAGCCCGCTCAGCACGAAGCCGATGAAATCAAGTGGCGGGGTCTGTGACGGTTCGGTCTCCGGCAGGAAACGCGTCGCCAGCCAGATGCCGACCACGCCGATCGGCACATTGATCAGGAAGATCCAGTGCCAGGTAAAGTAGGTGGTGATGAAGCCGCCGACTGGGGGCCCGACCAGCGGCCCGACCAGCGCCGGAACGGTCAGCCAGGACATCGCCGCGACGAGTTCGCTTTTCGGTGTCGCGCGCACCAGCACCAGCCGCCCGACGGGCGTCATCATGGCGCCGCCAATGCCTTGCAGGAAGCGCGAGACCACGAAAGCTGGCAGCGAACCGGAGAGCGCGCAGGCGATCGAGCCGCCGATGAAGACCGCGATCGCGGCACGAAAAACAGTCTTGGCGCCGAAACGGTCGGCCATCCAGCCGCTGATCGGAATGAAGATCGCCAGCGAGACCAGATAGGCAGTCAGCGCCAGCTTGAGCGCGATCGGGCTGGTGTGGATGTCGACGGCGATCGCCGGCAGCGATGTCGCGATGACAGTCGAATCCATGTTTTCCATGAAAAGGGCGACCGCCAGTATGAGCGGGATGGTGCGGTTCACAAAACGCGTCCGAACTTGAATGCTGCGTCGCCGATGCATGGCGGCCTTGAGGCGGGCGGTTACCATGCCTTCGCCCGTATGTCGCATTAATTTGCTGTCACGTTTGTGCGACCGGCAACCACAGGTGGCATCCTTTCGCCGTAAAGTCACCTTTGCGGGAGCGTGAAATCATCGGCTTTTCATCGGCGCTTGGACGTGGTACCAGCCACCGCCAATCCTGAAAGGGAAGAAACGAGTCGGCGCTGTCCATTCCGGTCCAGCGCTTTTTTGTATTCCCCCACCGCTTTTTATATTCAAGGGACTGGCCATGGCAAAAATCATCGAAACGTCCACCGGCGCATTGGCGCTGACCTTTGACGACGTGCTGCTGCAGCCGGGTCATTCCGAGGTCATGCCCGGCGAGACCGATGTCCGCACCCGCATCGCCGGCGACATTGATCTCAACGTGCCGATCCTCTCTGCGGCGATGGACACCGTCACCGAGGCGCGGCTTGCCATCGCCATGGCCCAAGCCGGCGGCATTGGCGTCATCCACCGCAATTTCTCGCCGGCCGAACAGGCCGAGCAGGTGCGCCAGGTCAAGAAATTCGAGTCCGGCATGGTGGTCAATCCCGTCACCATCGGCCCCGACGCGACGCTCGCCGACGCGCTGGGCCTGATGCGCAGCTATTCGATCTCGGGCATTCCGGTGGTCGAGAACGGCGGCAGCGGCGGCCACAAGATCGGCCGGCTGATCGGCATCCTGACCAATCGCGACGTGCGCTTTGCGTCCGATCCGGCGCAGAAGGTCCATGAACTGATGACCCGTGACAACCTGATCACGGTCAAGGAGAATGTCGACCAGGACGAGGCCAAGCGCCTCCTGCACCAGCACCGTATTGAAAAGCTGGTGGTCGTCGACAGGCAGGGCAATTGCGTCGGGCTGATCACGGTCAAGGACATCGAGAAGTCGCAGCTCAACCCGCACGCCACCAAGGACGCCCAGGGCCGGTTGCGCGCCGCCGCCGCCACCAGCGTCGGCGATGACGGTTTCGAGCGCGCCGAACGCCTGATCGATGCCGGCGTCGACCTTCTGGTCATCGACACCGCGCATGGCCACTCACAACGCGTGCTCGACGCCGTCACGCGGGCGAAAAAACTATCCAACTCGGTCCGTATCCTGGCCGGCAATGTCGCCACCGCCGCGGGCACGCAGGCGCTGATCGACGCCGGCGCCGACGCCGTCAAGGTCGGCATCGGCCCGGGTTCCATCTGCACCACCCGCATCGTTGCCGGCGTCGGCGTGCCGCAGCTTTCAGCCATCATGTCGGCGGTCGAGACGGCGCACAAATCTGGTGTCTCGGTGATCGCCGATGGCGGCATCAAATATTCCGGCGATCTCGCCAAGGCGCTTGCCGCAGGCGCCAGTGCGGCCATGATCGGCTCGCTGCTGGCCGGAACCGACGAAAGCCCGGGCGAGGTCTATCTGCACCAGGGCCGCTCCTTCAAGGCCTATCGTGGCATGGGCTCGGTCGGCGCCATGGCCCGCGGCTCCGCCGATCGCTACTTCCAGGCCGAGGTGCGCGATACGCTGAAACTGGTCCCGGAAGGCATCGAAGGGCAGGTTCCCTACAAAGGACCTGTGTCCGGCGTGCTGCACCAGCTTGCGGGCGGCTTGAAAGCCGCTATGGGTTATGTTGGTGGCCGCGACCTTGCCGATTTCCGCGAGCGCGCCACTTTTGTGCGCATATCCAATGCCGGACTTCGTGAAAGCCACGCCCATGACGTCACGATTACCCGCGAAAGCCCGAACTATCCCGGCGGAGCCTGACCAGTACGGGCTCGGGCGGAGCCTGACAGCGACGATCCTGCGGCTGTCGCGCCACGCAGGCGCACTCTGTTTCCTGTCGGCGGTGGTTTTCATCGCCATGACGGCACTGGAATTCTTCTATTTCCGCCAGTTGAGCGGCGGCTTGCCGTCGCTCGACATGCGTATTTTCGGTTTCACGCCGGACGAAGGCATGGCCTGGCTGACGGCGCTCGGCCGGCGCGGCGGCGAGATCATTCTCGTCTGGCACTATCTGACCTTCGATCTGTTGTTCCCGGCGCTGCTGTCTGTGACGCTGGTCAGCCTGATCCTGGCCACCGGCCGGCGATTGAAGGCTTTCCGCGTGCTGCCGGCGCAGCTGCAGTCGATCTTCGCGCTGGTCCTGGTGCTGCCCTACACGCTTGCCGACTACGCCCAGAACATCGCGGTAGCGCGGCTTCTGTCCGATTTCCTGTCGGCGAACCCAGACTCGCTGTCTTTGGCTTCGGCGCTCACCGTCACCAAATTCGCGCTTTTCGCCATCCCGGTGATCGTCATTGCCGCCTTCTTGCTGGCAGGCCAGAAACGCCAGGCCTGATGCCGCGCGGAAACCACAGCCGGGTAGGGGACACTTCGTGAACCAGACCACGATCTTCTGGCCTGTTCTGGCGCATGTGCTGCTGATCTACATCGTCTACTGCGTCCTGGGTCGTCGCAGATACGGCGCAATCAGGTCAGGCGAGGCGAAGCCCGGTCAGTTCAAGGTGCGTTCGACCGAGCCGGCCTCCAGCGTCACCGTTGCCGCCAATCTCACCAATCAGTTCGAACTGCCGGTGCTGTTCTATGTGCTGTGTCTGACGCTGCACCTGACCAACGGCGTCAACTATCTGACCCTGGCGCTGATGTGGATTTTCGTCGCATCGCGCTATTTCCATGCCTGGGTTCACCTGACCAGCAACAATCTGCTGCTGCGCAGCCGGTCATTCTTCGTCAGCGCGGTGATTCTCCTGCTGGGATGGATCTGGTTCGCGCTACACCTGCTCGGCGTGGTTTGAGCCCGCGAAGCCAATGATCGGCATTGGCAACGGTAGTAGAACGAGCCGTATGTCGAGCTCCTTCGCGCCCCCTCTGTCCTGCCGGTGTCTCGAATTCTAATGCTCGTCTACAGGTCGAATACCGCGATCTTGCGCTTGTCGAACTTGATGCCGATCTCGCCGCGCACCAGCTTGAGCGCGGCCTCGCCGAACACCGCGCGCCGCCAGCCCTGCAGGGCTGGTACGTCGGCTTCCTCGCCCTCGGCGGCGATACGGTCGATGTCGTCGCTGGAGGCCAGCACCTTGGAGGCGACGCCTTCTTTTTCGGCGACGATCCGCAGCAGCACCTTCAACAGTTCCGCCGCGGCGCTCGAGCCCTCGGGCGGCTGGAAACTCTTTGGCAGCTTCGGCATCTCTTCCTTGGGCAAGGCAAGTGCGGTGTTGACCGCGCCGAGCAGCGCCGTTGCCGTCGAGGAACGCTCCCAGCCCTTCGGCGTCGTGCGCAGCTTGCCGAGGGCTGCCGCGTCGCGCGGCGCCTGCTGCGCCACCTCGTAGATCGCGTCGTCCTTGAGCACGCGGCCGCGCGGCACGTCGCGTTCGCGCGCCTCGCGCTCGCGCCACGCCGCAACGCCCTGCACGATCGCCAGTTCCTGCGGTTTGCGCAGCCGCATCTTCAGACGCTTCCAGGCGTCCTCGGGATGCGGATCATAGGTCTCGCGGGAGGTCAGGACCTCCATTTCCTCGTTGAGCCAATGGGCGCGGTTTTCCCGCTCCAGTTCGGCGCTGAGGTGCTGATAGACCTCGATCAGATGGGTGACGTCGGCCAGCGCATAGTCGAGCTGCTTGTCGGAAAGCGGCCGGTGGCGCCAGTCGGTGAAGCGCGATGACTTGTCGAGCCGCGCCCCGGTGATCCGCTGCACGAGCTGATCGTAGGAAACACTGTCGCCGAAGCCGCAGACCATCGCCGCCACTTGCGTGTCGAACACAGGATGCGGAACCAGATCGCCGAGATGGACGATGATTTCGATGTCCTGCCGCGCGGCGTGGAAGACTTTGACCACCGCCTCGTTGGCCATCAGCCTGAAGAACGGCTTCAGGTCGATGTCGGGCGACAGCGGATCGATCAGTGCCGTCACGCCGGGGGCGGCCATCTGGATCAGGCACAGGATCGGCCAAAACGTCGTTTCTCGAATGAATTCGGTGTCGACAGTGACGAAATCCGACTTTTCGAAAGCGGCGAGAACGGTCTCGAGTTCTTTCTGGGTGGTGATGACGTGCATCAAATCGCTTTTGGCAGGAGTAAGGTCTTCCTAGATTTCAGCCGCCGGGGCTTTCGTCAAGCTTTGGCGCCGCCATCATGAGGTTCCCGGCCCATCGGAATCGCCGTTTCTCCTGGCCAGCCGTGCGAAAATCGTCGAAGTGCGCAGGAGCGCGATGAAGCGGCCGCGTCTGCCTGCCGGCACGCCGGACCGGGCCTGCATGCGGTAGAGGATGACCGCGATGAAGATCGCATAGACCACCGCGCTGAATAC
>NZ_RZQL01000286.1 GCF_003997935.1 Mesorhizobium sp. M7A.F.Ca.US.006.01.1.1 | reverse complement strand
GGCCCGCATCGCGAGGCGATGACGGCAGCCCTGTCGCAGATGTTGGCAATTTCCGCGGACCGCATCTCGATCAAGGCAACAACCAACGAAAAGCTCGGCTTTGTCGGGCGCGAGGAAGGCATTGCGGCGATCGCCACCGCCAGCGTGGTGTTTCCCGGCGAGGTGCCGGAATGACCAACAACGAGCTGGCGAATGCCCTGCTGAAAGCCTGCCGAAAGCGCGACATCATGCTGGCAACGGCGGAAAGCTGCACCGGCGGCATGATCATCGCCGCGTTGACCGACATCGCCGGCTCGTCCGCCGTGGTCGATCGCGGCTTCATCACCTATTCCAACGAAGCCAAGATGGACATGCTCGGTGTTTCCGCCGCCACGCTTGAGGCGCATGGCGCGGTTTCGCGCGAGACTGCGGTCGAAATGGCGACAGGCGCGCTTGCCCGTTCGCGCGCCCGACTGACCTTGGCCGTTACCGGGATCGCCGGGCCTGGCGGCGGTTCGGCGGGAAAACCGGTCGGCCTGGTCTGGTTCGGGGTTGCGCTGGACGGCCGACCGATTGTCGCCGAGCACCAGCTCTTTGCCGACAAAGGCCGCGATTTCATTCGTCGCGAAACGGTCCGGCAAGCGCTGGAGCTGGGCCTGCAAGCACTCGGATAGGGTTATGAAACGTTGGGCGGGCGGGCTCGAAAGCTGGGTTTGCGACTACGCTTTTGATTCCGGGCTGCTTTGCCCCAGGCGTGGCTCTGTCCCAGCCAGCAGCCGCTGAATGTTGGCACGATGGCGCATAATCACGTAGATGCTGCCCGCAATCACCAGCAACCGATACGCCAACGGTTGCTCCAGGCCACAGATGAGGGCGATCGCGGTCAACGCCGCGACCATCGAGCTCAGGGAAACTATCCGAGACGTAGCCAGCACAGCACCAAAAGCCGCCGCAGCCCCCACACCTACCGGCCAAGACAGAGCCAGCAACACGCCAAGTCCCGTCGCAGCGGATTTGCCACCTGTGAAATTCAACCAGATCGAACGGCCATGTCCCAACAACACGGCAATTCCGGCCAGGCAAACAGCCCAAGGCAGCCAGGTTTGCAGGTTAAACGCAGTTGGCGGCGTGACGAACGGCAATGTGGTGAACCAGGGATAAAACCAACTGGCAAAGATGATCGCAGCGGCGCCTTTCAGCACATCCACAACCAGGACCACGAACGCAGGCCATTTTCCCAAGACCCGCAAGACGTTCGTTGCCCCGGTGGATTTGGAGCCATGCTCCCGGATATCGATGCCCTTGAGCAGCTTCCCCGCCAGATAACCCGTGGGCATGGAACCGAAGAGATAGGCGATCGCCAGCCCAACGGTGCTCCCTATCCAGAAAAGCATGCGCAGGGCCTCAAGACGGTCTTGCACCGTAGATGACGTCGGCGCGCTTCTCAAAGGCTTCGGCGAACATGCGGAAGGCACGATCGAACATGGTCCCCATGACCGCGCCCAGAATACGGCTCTTGAACTCGTAGTCGATGAAGAAGCGGACGGCGCAACCGGCGCCGTCGGGTTCGAAACGCCAGACATTGCTCAAATATTTGAACGGCCCGTCGATGTATTTCACGTCGATGGTGTTCTCGTCGGGCTTCAGCAGCACCTGCGTCGTGAAGGTTTCGCGGATCGCCTTGTAGCCGATGCTCATGTCGGCGAGGAGAACGGTGCGTCCGTCACGCTCCTTGCGCGAGCGAACCGTCAGCGCTTCGCAAAGCGGCAGGAATTGCGGATAGGCCTCGATATCGGCAACCAGCGCAAACATCTGCTGCGGCGTGTGGGCAACTCTGCGGGTGGCTTCGAATTTTGGCATGAAACCGGCTGATTAAGCTGATTTCTTGAGCTGGGCTTCCCGTGCCGCGCGCAGCTTGGCGAAATCGTCGCCGGCGTGATGCGATGAACGCGTCAGCGGGCTAGACGCCACCAGCAGGAAACCCTTGGTCCGGCCGATCGTCTCGAAGGATTTGAACTCCTCCGGCGTGACGAAGCGGATCACCGGATGGTGCTTCTTCGACGGCTGCAGGTACTGGCCGATGGTCATGAAGTCGACATTGGCCGAACGCAGATCGTCCATCAACTGCAGGATTTCATTCCGTTCTTCGCCCAGCCCCACCATGATTCCGGACTTCGTGAAGATCGACGGATCAAGCTCCTTGACCCGCTGCAACAGCCGGATCGAATGGAAATAGCGGGCGCCCGGACGAACCGTCAGATAGTTCGACGGCACGGTCTCCAGATTGTGGTTGAAGACGTCGGGCTTGGCCGCCACGACGATCTCCAGCGCGCCGTCCTTGCGCAGGAAGTCGGGCGTCAGGATTTCGATCGTCGTCAGCGGCGTCGCCGCCCGGATGGCGCGGATGACCTCGGCGAAATGCTGCGCACCGCCATCGGCGAGATCGTCGCGGTCGACCGAGGTGATGACGACATGGGTAAGGCCCATCTGCTTGACCGCATGCGCGACGCGGGCCGGTTCATCCGGGTCAAGAGCGGTTGGAATGCCGGTGGCGACATTGCAGAAGGCGCAGGCGCGGGTGCAGATCTCGCCCATGATCATGAAGGTGGCGTGCTTCTTTTCCCAGCACTCGCCGATGTTGGGACAGCCGGCCTCTTCACAGACCGTCACCAGCTTGTGCGACTTCACGATTTCGCGCGTTTCGGCATAGCCCTTCGACATCGGCGCCTTGACGCGGATCCAGTCGGGCTTGCGCAGCACATCCTGGTCGGGCTTGTGCGCCTTTTCCGGATGCCGCAGGCGCGGTGCGTTGGCGATCGTATCGAGGACAGTGACCATCGGGAAACCTGGTTCATTGGCGAGCGCCAGTCAGGCGTTCGTTGTCATAAGTTCATCTAAGACTTTTCGGCGCAAAGAAAAAGGCCACTGCGACGCATGCCGCAACAGCCTTTTTCGCATGGCAGCTCTTCAGTGATGTTAACGGCGCACCAGGCGTCCTGCCCAGATCAGCAGGCAGGCGCCGATAAAGCCGGTGATCAGATAGGCAATCCAGCCGACGCCGAACGGGCCAAAATTGAGAGCCTGCAGAATGGCGTTCAGCACGATCGCGCCGACGATGCCCATAACGATGTTCATGAGGATACCGGTGTTGCTCTTCATGAACATTTCGGCGAACCAGCCTGCCAGACCGCCGATAATGATGGCTGCTATCCAGCCGACGCCATTCAAATGCATATGCCTTCTCCTTGTGTGATGGATGAAAGTGCATCCGCAAACGAAGTACCTTGCCGCCGGGTTCCATCTGGAGCAGCGCTTTCAATCTATCACGCGTTGAGCGCGCGGCCATAGGCGTCGAGCACGCTTTCCTTCATCATCTCCGACAGCGTCGGGTGCGGGAAGATGGTGTGCATCAGCTCTTCTTCGGTCGTCTCCAGGTTCATCGCCACGACAAAACCCTGGATCAGTTCAGTCACCTCGGCACCGACCATATGGGCGCCGAGCAATTGGCCGGTCTTCTTGTCGAAGATGGTCTTGATGAAGCCCTGGTCCTCGCCGAGCGCAATGGCCTTGCCATTGGCGCCGAACTGGAAGCGCCCGACGCGGATGTCCTTGCCCTCTGCCTTGGCCTTGGCTTCCGTCAGGCCAACCGAGGCGACCTGCGGATTGCAGTAAGTGCAGCCCGGAATCTTCAGCTTGTCGGTGGCATGCACGCCAGGAAAATCAGCGATCTTCTCGATGCACACGACGCCCTCATGTTCAGCCTTGTGGGCGAGCATCGGCGGGCCGGCGACATCGCCGATGGCGTAGATGCCCGGCACATTGGTCTTGCCGTAACCATCGATGACGACGCAGCCACGCTCCGTCTTCACGCCGAGCGCCTCGAGGCCGAGGCCCTCGATGTTGCCCTGCACGCCGACGGCCGAGATCATCCGGTCGGCGGTGATCTTCTCGACCTTGCCATCCTTCATCTCGACATGCGCGGTGACCGAGTTCGTGCCCTTCTCGACCTTGGTCACCTTGGCTTCGAGGATGATCTTCATGCCTTGCTTCTCGAACTGCTTCTGCGCGAATTTCGAGACTTCGGCGTCCTCGACCGGCATCACCGCCGGCAGCAATTCGACCACCGTCACCTCGGCGCCCATGGTGCGGTAGAAGGAGGCGAATTCGATGCCGATAGCGCCAGATCCCATGACCAGCAGCGACTTCGGCATTTCCTTCGGCACCATGGCCTCGAAATAGGTCCAGATCAGCTTGCCGTCCGACTCGATGCCGGGCAGCGCGCGTGGCCGCGCGCCGGTCGCCAGGATGATGTGCTTGGCGGTGTAGGTGCCCTCGCCCTTGACGCCTTTCGGCACCGGCGGCTGCGGCTCCATCGGCTTCTTGGCCGTCTTGGACACGACGATCTCACCCGGTTTCGAGAGCTTGGCCTCGCCCCAGATGACGTCGACCTTGTTCTTCTTCATCAGGAAGGCAACGCCGCCATTGAGCCGCAGCGACACTTTTCGCGAGCGGTCGACCACGGCCGCTGTGTCGGCGCTGACCTTGCCGTCGAGCTTCAGCCCATAATCCTTCAGGTGATCCGAATAGTGCATGATCTCGGCCGAGCGCAGCAGCGCCTTGGTCGGGATGCAGCCCCAGTTGAGGCAGATGCCACCGAGATGCTCGCGTTCGACGATCGCCGTCTTGAAGCCGAGCTGGGCGGAACGCACTGCCGTGACATAGCCGCCTGGGCCGGAGCCGATGATGATGACGTCGTAGTTCTCAGCCACGGGTTTTCTCCTTCACAATTCCAGCATGACGCGCACCACTGGTGTCAGCGCCTCGCCGATGTTTCGCGTGTTTTCGACGTCGAGGTGGACGCCGTCGAGAGGGGTGGTTTGCGCCACGCCGCCGGCGTCGAAGAAGCCGCAGCCGGCCTCATCGGCGAGCGCGGCATATTGCGGTGCCAAAAACTTCGAGGCGTCATCGCCACCGGCGAACATTTCCTTGAATTCGGCATTTTCGGTGCGACTGACGACAGGCGGCGAAACGATCAGGATCTGCGGCGCCGGCCAGTCGAACGGATAGTCGTGACCGCGCACGATGTCGATCAGCCGCTGGATGCCCTGCTTGGCCGCGACGGGATTGCCGTGGATCCACGGCTTCATATCGTTGGCGCCGAGCATGATAACAATCAGGTCGATCGGCGCATGGGTCGTCAAGACCGTTGGCAGCAGCCTGGCGCCATTGCGATCAGCACCAGCCAGATGGTCGTCGAAGGCGGTGGTACGGCCGTTGAGGCCTTCGGCGATAACTTCAACGCCACTGCCGAGCCTGGCCTGCAGCACGCTTGGCCAGCGGTCTTCCAGCGCATGGCGGCCACCTTCGGCATTGTAACCCCAGGTCAGCGAGTCGCCGTAACAAAGAACCGTCTTCATGCGCTCAACCCGTCTATGTCAGCCGTGCCGCGTTTCAACCGCCGGCGAATCCGGAAATGATCAGGACGAAAGGGCTGGTGAAGAATCTCCGCACCGCCCTCTCCGTCCTAAACCAGCATGCCCATCGGGTTTTCGATCAGCCGCTTGAAGGCGACCAGCAGTTCGGCACCCAGCGCACCGTCGACGGCGCGATGGTCGGTTGACAGCGTCACCGACATCACCGTGGCGATTTTGATCTCGCCGTTCTTGACCACCGCCCGCTCCTCGCCGGCGCCAACCGCCAGGATGGTCGCATGCGGCGGGTTGATTACCGCGGCAAAATCCTTGATGCCGAACATGCCGAGGTTGGACACCGCCGTGGTGCCGCCCTGGTACTCTTCCGGCTTCAGCTTGCGGCTGCGCGCCCGGCTGGCCAGGTCCTTCATCTCGTTGGAGATGGTGGACAGCGTCTTTTCGTCGGCCTTGCGGATAATCGGCGTGATCAGCCCACCCGGGATCGACACGGCGACGCCGACATCGGCGTGCTTGTGCTTGACCATGGCGCTTTCGGTCCATGAGGCATTGGCGTCCGGCACCGCCTTCAACGCCATGGCCATCGCCTTGATCACCATGTCGTTGACAGACAGCTTGTAGGCCGGCGCCTCGCCCTTATCGGTCTTCTTCACCGGCGCTGCCGCATTGATCTGCGTGCGCAGCGCCAACAGCGCATCGAGTTCACAATCGAGCGTCAGGTAGAAATGCGGAATGGTGGTCTTGGCCTCGACAAGGCGGCGCGCAATGGTCTTGCGCATGTTGTCATGCGGGACGAGGTCGTAGGAGCCCTGTTCGAACAGTTTCAGCACCTGATCGTCCGACATCGCCTTCACCGGCGCGGCAGCAGCAGCCGGAGCGCCAGCGGGTGCTGCTTTGGCGGCAGGTGCCGCCTGGGCGCCGCCACCGGCAATCGCCGCGTCGACATCCGCCTTCACCACCCGGCCATGTGGACCGGTGCCCGTCACGGCTGACACATCGACGCCGGCCTCCTTCGCGACGCGCCGAGCAAGCGGCGAGGCGAAGGTGCGGCCTTCCGGCGACTGGCCGATCTCCCCCTTCATGGGGGAGATGCCCGGCAGGGCAGAGGGGGGCGTGACAGAATGCGACGCCGGCGGGACAGCGCCCCCCTCTGTCGACTTCGTCGACATCTCCCCCACAGGTGGGGAGATTGGCGCCTTGTCCTGCTTGGCCTCCGCTTTCGCCGTCACAGCACCACCATCGCTTTTCGCGGCAGCACCGACATCCTCGCCCTCTCCGGCAAGCACGGCGATCAGAGCGTTGACTTTGACGCCCTCGGTGCCGGCGGGAACGACGAGCTTGGCGACCGTCCCCTCATCGACAGCCTCGACTTCCATCGTCGCCTTATCGGTCTCGATCTCGGCAATGACATCGCCCGGCGAAACCTTGTCGCCTTCCTTGACGAGCCACTTGGACAGATTGCCCTCTTCCATCGTGGGCGACAGGGCCGGCATGGTGATGTTGATTGGCATTTTGTCCTCCCGCCCGGTTCAGCGATACGTGACGGCTTTGACCGCCTCGATGACCTCGCCGACATTCGGCAAAGCCAGTTTTTCGAGGTTGGCCGCGTAGGGCATGGGCACATCCTTGCCGGCAATGGTGATGACCGGCGCGTCGAGGAAATCGAAGGCGCGTTGCGACACCTGGTTGGCGATGTGATCGCCGACCGAGCTTTGCGGATAGCCCTCTTCCACCACGACCAGCCGGTTGGTCCTCTTGACCGAGGCGATGATGGTGTCGAGGTCAAGCGGCCGGATCGTGCGCAAATCGATGATCTCGGCATCGATGCCCATTCCGCGCAATTCTGCCTCGGCCTTGACCGCATAGGTCATGCCGATGCCGAAGGCGACGATGGTGACGTCCTTGCCAGTCTTGTGGATGCGCGCCTTGCCGATCGGCAGCACAAAATCATCCAGCTTCGGCACGTCGAAGGACTGGCCATAGAGGATCTCATTCTCGAGGAAGATGATCGGATTGGGATCGCGGATCGCTGCCTTCAGCAAACCCTTGGCGTCAGCGGCGGTATAGGGCATCACTACTTTCAGGCCCGGAATGTGGCTATACCAGGCGGCATAGCACTGTGAGTGCTGGGCGGCGACGCGTGCGGCGGCACCGTTCGGTCCACGGAAAACGATCGGCGCGCCCATCTGGCCGCCCGACATGTAGAGCGTCTTGGCGGCGGAGTTGATGATCTGGTCGATCGCCTGCATGGCGAAGTTGAAGGTCATGAACTCGACGATCGGCTTCAGGCCGGCCATCGCGGCACCGACGCCAACGCCGGCAAAGCCGTGCTCGGTGATCGGCGTGTCGACGACGCGCCGCGGCCCGAACTCCTGCAGCAGCCCTTGCGTGATCTTGTAGGCGCCCTGGTATTCGGCGACCTCCTCGC
>NZ_RZQL01000285.1 GCF_003997935.1 Mesorhizobium sp. M7A.F.Ca.US.006.01.1.1 | reverse complement strand
ACGCCACCGCGCCAAGATGGCCAAGCGCAAGGCGGTGCAGGATGCCGAGGTGGCGAGCAAGACGGTCGAAAAGGGGCTGCTGATCGTCAATACTGGTCCCGGCAAGGGCAAGACCACGGCCGCCTTTGGGCTGGCGCTGCGGATGCTCGGCTACGGCAAGCGCGTCGGCGTCGTCCAGTTCATCAAGGGCAAGTGGCACACCGGCGAGAAGGACGCTTTTGCTGCCTTCGGCGACCGCGTCGTCTGGCACGCGATGGGCGAGGGCTTCACCTGGGAAACGCAGGATCTGAAGCGCGACATCGCCGCCGCCGAAGCCGCGTGGGCCAAGGTGCTGGAGTTGATGGCCGATCCGTCGATCAGCCTTCTGGTGCTCGACGAGCTGAACATTGCGCTGCGCTACGACTATCTCGATCTCGACAAGGTGGTTGCAGCGCTGAAAGCCCGACGTGAAGGCCTGCATGTCGTCGTCACCGGCCGCAACGCCAAGTCGGCGCTGGTCGAGGCCGCCGACCTCGTCACCGAGATGGGCGTGACCAAGCATCATTTTTCGGCAGGCGTGAAGGCGCAGCAAGGGATTGAGTTCTGATATCTGTTGTCCCCTTCTGTGGGTAGGCCGTTCAAGTCTGGTCGCCAACGCTCCCAGCGGGGCTCCCTTCCTTTCCCTCCGGAGGGGGGAAAGGTGGCGCTGCGAAGCAGCGACGGATTGGGGGACGGCGATTATCGAACGCGCGGCCGCAGACTGGCAGGCGCGACCCGGCGGATGCGAAAACGCGACTGCCGAGCTGGTCGATCCCCACTCCGTCCCGGCTTCGCCGAGCCACCTCTCCCCCGATCGACGGGGGAGAGGAAAGGCGCGAACCTGTTGCAGCTCGGCTCCCTTCCTCCCCTACGGGAGAGAACTCACGAGGCGGTGAGGTCACGCCAGAATGATGATCGCGGCGACCAACCCAAACAGCGCAATCAGCAGATAGTCGGCGACGCGATAGAGTTTCAGCGCCTGCCTTATGTCGGCGCTGTCGGCTTCGCGGCGACCGCCTTCGCCCATGAAGACGTCGTCGACCAGAACGCCGCCGTAGCTGCGCGGTCCGGCGAGCGCCAGGCCGAGCGCGCCGGCCATCGCCGCTTCCGGCCAGCCGGCATTGGGCGAGCGGTGCTTTTTGGCATCGCGCCATACTGCGTGCCAGGCATTGCGCGGATCGGCGCCCCTGACCAGGAAAGCCGCCAGCACGATCAGCAGCGCCGTCAGCCGCGACGCCGGCAGGTTGATCCAATCGTCGAAGCGTGCCGCCGCCCAGCCGAAAGCCTCGTGGCGCGGGGTGCGGTGGCCGATCATCGAATCGGCGGTGTTGGCGGCCTTGTAGGCGACGCCGCCGGCCAGGCCGCCGACGCCGGTCCAGAAGGCGGGGGCAACGATGCCGTCCGAAAAATTCTCGGCCAGGCTCTCGATCGCCGCGCGGCAGACGCCGGCTCTGTCGAGCGTTTCGGGATCGCGGCCGACGATTCGCGAGACGGCAACGCGACCCAGAGCAAGACCGCCGGTGTCGAGCGCGTCGGCCACCGCCTCGACATGCTCGTAAAGGCTCTTCTGCGACAGAAGCGACGTTGCCAGAAGGGCCGTGATGAATAGGCCCATGGGAACGAACCAGAGCAGGACCTGCACGCCGAGGCCAATTATCGCCGGCACCAGCACGATGACCAGCAGCGCCTGGACACCGCGCTTGCGACGCAGCGCGTCGGGATCAGTGGCGTGGTTGAGCCTGCGGTCGAGAAAGGATATCAGCCTGCCGAACCACGTCACCGGATGGCCGATGGCGCGAAACAGCCAGTCGGGGTAACCGAGGGCGAATTCGACGGCCAATGACAGGAAAGCGATCAGGACTGACATGAAGCTTCTTGAAGGAGCGGTGGACCATGGTGGAAGTCTTGGCCGGGCGAGGGCGCTTTTCCCCAACGCTCTGCTGCCTTTCGTCGACCTCTCGACCGGTATCAATCCGCACTCCTACCCGCTTTTCGACCTGCCCGCCACCTCGCTGTCGCGGTTGCCGGAAGCCGCGCGCACGCGCGACCTGACAGAGATCGCGGCCAGCACCTACGGCGCGCCGTCGCCAGCCAACGTCGTGGCGGCGCCGGGCACGCAGATCCTGTTGCCGCGCGTCGCCTCGCTGATCAGCCACGGCAAGGCGCTGGTGCTGGGTCCGACCTACGCCGAACATGCCCGCGCCGCCGCGATCGCCGGGCACCAGGTGGCGGAGGTCGATAATTTCGAAGCGTTGGCGGACGCCGACCTTGCCATCATCGTCAATCCGAACAATCCGGATGGGCGCGTCATCGCGCGCGACCGGTTGCTGGCGCTGGCCGCCGGACTGTGTGCCAAGGGCGGGCTGCTGGTCGTCGACGAGGCATTCATGGATGTCGGCCCGCGCGAACACAGCCTCGCGGGCGATGTCGGCCAGGGCCGCATCGTCGTGCTGCGCTCGTTCGGCAAGTTCTTTGGCCTGGCCGGGCTGCGGCTCGGCTTTGCACTTACCGACGCGGCAACGGTCGAACGGCTGGAAACGCAATTCGGGCCATGGGCCGTCGCCGGCCCGGCGCTGGAATATGGCATCCGCGCGCTTGCCGACATCGGCTGGCAGGACGCGATGCGGGCATCCCTTGCGGGTGCATCGGCGCGGCTTGACGCGCTGTTCGGCCGCTTCGGCGTTCCCGTTGCTGGCGGCACCACACTGTTCCGCTATCTCCGCTTGGCCGATGCGGCCGACCTGTTTGCGGCCCTTGGCGAGCGTGGCATCCTGCTTCGCCATTTTGCCGACCGGCCTGACGTTCTGCGCGCCGGCCTGCCGGGGAATGAGGAGGAGTGGCAGCGGCTTGAAACCGCTCTTGCCGAATGGGCGTCGCGGCGCGAGGATCAATCGAAGGGTTCAAAACAATGATCCACGTCTGCTCGCTGGCAAAGATCGAGGAAACGGTGGCCAGGACGGGCGCCGACCGCATGCTGTCGCTGCTTGCCGCTGGAACGGAGGTGGTCCGGCCGGCCTCGATATTGAAAGAAAATCATCTGCATCTGGTCATGCACGACATCGCGATGGCGCAAGACGGCATGACCATGCCGGGCGAAGAGCATGTCCGCAACCTGCTCGATTTCGCGCGCCGCTGGGACCGGGCAAGGCCGATGCTCGTGCATTGCTATGCCGGCATCAGCCGCTCGACGGCTTCGGCCTATATCATCGCGGCCGCATTGGCGCCGAAGCGTGACGAGGCCGAGCTGGCGCGGACATTGCGGGCGCTGTCGCCCTCGGCGACACCCAATCCGCGATTGATCGCCGTGGCCGATGCGCTGCTTGATCGCAACGGCCGCATGATCGAGGCGATCGAATCGATCGGGCGCGGTGCGGATGCCTTTGAGGGCACGCCCTTTGCGCTGAAGATCGACGGGTAACTCCCCGAAGCCTTCCCACCTTCGTCATCCACGGGCGGAGCAGGAGCGAAGCTCCGTCGCGGAGACCCGAGGATCCATGCCGCGACATCGGCCGTAGAGTGCAACGGAGCAGAATGCTGCACCGTTGTGGCGCTTCCGAGTCCCGGCATGGATCCTCGGGTCTGCGCCGCGTCGCTTCGCTCCTTGCTTCGCCCCAGGATGACGAAGGCGGGGAGGCTTCGGCCAATCTAAGAAGGGCGCGATGTGCCATCTGATGGTCAGTGCACCTGTGCCGCGCAACTATGCTACGTCAACCACTCCGCGAGCTTCGCCTTGCGCACATCCCGCAGCAGGTTGATGAAGCCGTCGGCCTGATATTCTGCCGTCAGCCGGCCCTTTTCCGCCGTCGCGATGCTGGCATCGCCGACGACGCCGTTCGGGTTGAGATCCCCCGCGATCCAGGCAAACGCGTGGGTGCCGGTGTGGCGTAGCAGCGAAAATTCCTTTTCGGCCTTGGCGACATTGGAAACGAAATTGTCTGATTTGCCCATGTCCACGAGGTCCGGCCGGAAATGCAGCATCAGCGAGGTCTCGACATCGCCGCCATGGATGCCGTGACGGTCCTCCAGTTCGGTATACATGCCGGCCGGGCGTCCGAAGCGCTGCCAGCTGGTTTTTACCGCCAGCATTTTTTCGCGCACGCGCAATTCGCGCGTGACGATGCCCATGATCTCCTCGTTGCCGCCATGCGAATTGACCATGATCAGTTTGCGCACGCCGGCGCGCGCGATCGACAGGCCAAGCTCGGTCCAGGCTTCGATCAGCGTGGTTGCCGGCAGTGTGAGGGTGCCCGGCGCATGCAAATGTTCGTTGGATTTGCCTACCGTCTGAACCGGCAGGATGCGGATGTCGAGATCGTCGGGCAGGCGCGAAATGACCGTGTCGAGCATGCCGTTCATGATCGAGGTGTCGGTCGAAACCGGCAGATGCGGACCATGCTGCTCGATCGCCGCCACCGGCAGCACGGCGATCGTCGCCTCCGGATCGATCGAGGCGTATTCGGTGGTTCGGTAGTCGCCCCACCACACGCGTTTTTTCGCAACGGTCATGTCATGCCTCTTCGATGAACGGCCAGACCTAGCGCGGGACGGGCGGCCTGTCGATCACCCCGCCGCTAGGGCCTCGATTTCGACCTTGAATTCGGGCCGGGCAAAGCCGGAAACGATCATCAGCGTCGAGGCCGGCGCGGGGCTGGAAAACAGCCGGTCGCGGACATCCATATAGGGCCGCAGATGCGCGCGGTCGGTGACATAGGCGTTGATGCGCACGATATCCCTGAGACCCAGGCCGGCTTCGCCGAGAATCGCCGCGATGTTTTGAAAGCAGAGCTCGGCCTGCGCACCGGCGTCTTCGGGAATCTGGTCGTCAGCGGTGATGGCGACCTGGCCCGAGCACAGCACCAGCCGCTTGCCGGGCGGCACCTCGACGCCGTGGCTGTAGCGGGCAAAGGGCGGCTTGATCGACTTCGGGGTGAGGAATTTGAACATGGCAATCTCCGGTTTGGCCGTAGCCTAAGGCTTGACCCATTGCACCTTCAAGATGGCGGTGCATGTTGGCCGGGCGATTGTGGACAGGCGTTCAAAAAATAGGCACGATGCCTTCCGTACAGCATGACCCTCCCGCCCTTGGCATAGCAATGCCGTTCAAGCGGGCGGTCCCGGCGCGTGACGCCGGTGGCATGTGTCTTGCTTCTTGAATCTTTGGTGTCGAGCCTGGTGCGTGGCGCGCCGGAGCAAACAGAGGGTGGTGTCGATGTACGGAAAACAGAAGATCTCGGTGGCGGTTGTGGCCCTGCTTGCAGCCAGCACGCTGGGTGCTGCTGCGAATGAGAAAGTCACCTTCGGCACCAACTGGTTGGCCGAGCCGGAACATGGCGGATATTACCAGTCCGTGGCGGACGGCACCTACGCCGCCTGTGGCCTCGACGTCACCATCATGCAGGGTGGTCCGCAAGTCAGCGGCCGGCCGATGCTGCTGGCCGGCAAGATCGATTTCTACATGGGCGGCAATCTGCTGTCGGCCTTCGATGCCGTCCAGCAAGGCATACCGATGCGCGTGGTGGCGGCGGATTTCCAGAAGGACCCGCAGGTCATCATGTCCCACCCCGGCGAGGGGCTCGACAAATGGGAGGACCTGAAGAACGCCGACCAGTACATATTGGGCGACGAGGGCGTGCAGACCTTCTTCCAGTGGATGGTCATCGAACTCGGCTTCGACGCCTCCAAACGCGCGCCCTACACCTACAACACCGCTCCCTTCCTCGCCAACAAGAAGTCGATCCAGCAGGGCTACGTCACCTCAGAGCCGTTCGCGGTCCAGAAGGAAGGCGGCTTCGTGCCGAACCAGTTCCTGCTCGCCGACTATGGCTGGGACACTTATTCGACGACGATCGAGGTGATGCAGGACACGATCGACAAGAAGCCGGAGGTGGTCCAGTGCTTCGTCGATGGCTCCGCCAAGGGCTGGTACAAATATCTCTACGGCGACAACAAAGCAGCCAACGACATGATCAAGAAAGACAATCCCGACATGAGCGACGAGCAGATCGCGTTCTCGATCGAGCAGATGAAGAAGTTCGGCCTGGCCGATTCCGGCGACACCGAAAAGCTCGGCATCGGCGCCATGACCGACGCGCGGATCAAGAGTTTCTACGACAAGATGGTCAAGGCCAAGGTCACACCCGACGGCATCGACATCAAGAAGGCCTACACGCTGACCTTCATCAACAAAGGCGTCGGGCTCGAGCTGAAGAAATAGGCCGGTCCCGGCATGATAAGGGAAAAGGTGGCGCCAGCGCCGGCCTCGGACGTTGCATCGACATTGCTGGCGCTGAGGGGCGTCGGCAAGGTCTTCTCCAACGGCGTGACGGCGCTGAGCGATGTCAATCTGACGATCCGGGAGGGCGATTTCCTCAGCCTGCTCGGGCCGTCGGGTTGCGGCAAGTCGACGGCGCTGCGGCTGATCGCCGGCCTGTCGACGCCGACCTCCGGCGTGCTCGACTGGCGCGGCGGCGGCTCGCTTGACCGTTCGAACATCGGCTTCGTCTTCCAGGAGCCGACGCTGCTGCCCTGGGCCAATGTCTTCGACAATGTCTGGCTGCCGCTTCGGCTGAAAGGCATCAGCCGAGCCAAGGCCGCGCCAGCGGTCACTGAAATGCTGGCGCGGGTTCACCTGACCGGTTTCGAAGACGCGGTGCCGCGCGAACTGTCCGGCGGCATGAAGATGCGCGTCTCGATCGCACGCGCCATGGTGACCAAACCGCGCGTGCTGCTGATGGACGAGCCGTTCGCCGCACTCGACGAGATCACCCGCTTCAAGCTCAACAATGATCTCCTGGAACTGTGGCAGGACGAACGCTTCACCGTCGTCTTCGTCACCCACAGCGTCTTTGAAAGCGTGTTCCTCTCCAACCGCGTCGTCGTCATGGCGGCGCGGCCAGGCAGGGTGTTCGACGAACTCGCCATCAAGGCCTCCTATCCGCGTGACGAGGCGTTTCGGACCTCGCCAGACTATGCGGCGCTGTGCCGGCAGGCCTCCGACGTGCTGGTCAAGGCCATCAATTCAACAGCAGGCGCGCATCATGACGGCCATTGACGAGCGCGTGCTCGAACTCGACCCCGAGGAAGCGCGCCGCGTGCGCCAGGAGCGGTTCGAACGGATCGGCCGCTGGGTGCTGCCGCTGGCGATCATGATCCTGGCGATCTGGCTGTGGGATCGCATCTGCGTCTGGAACGAGATTCCGCAGTACATCCTGCCGCGCCCGGGCGTGGTGCTGTGGACGCTCTATAGCGATGCCGGCCTGCTGTTTTCCTCGCTGCTGGTCACCTTGCGCATCACCTTCCTCAGCCTGGCTCTGGCCGTCATCGGCGGGGTCGGGCTGGCGGTGCTGTTCGCGCAGTCGAAATGGGTCGAGATGTCGTTCTTCCCGTTCGCCATCGTGCTGCAGGTGACGCCGATCGTGGCGATCTTTCCGCTGATCAACATCTATGTGAACGACCAGACGACCAAGCTTCTGCTGTGCGCCTGGATCGTCGCCTTCTTTCCGATCCTGTCCAACACCACGCTCGGCCTCAACTCCGTCGACCGCAATCTGCGCGACATGTTCAAGCTCAATGGCGCGACGCGCTGGCAGCAGTTGCGCTATCTCAGGCTGCCGGCGGCGATGCCCTATTTCCTCGGCGGGTTGAAGATCGCCGGTGGCCTGTCGCTGATCGGCGCCGTGGTGGCCGAGTTCGTCGCCGGCACCACCGGCCAGTCGTCCGGCCTTGCCTCGCGCATCATCGAGGCCGGCTACCGCCTCAACGCGCCGCGGCTGTTCGCGGCGCTGTTCCTGATCTCGCTGACCGGCATTTTGATCTTCCTCGTGTTGTCGCTGATTTCGCATCTCATTTTGCGGCGTTGGCACGAAAGCGCACTGAAGCAGGAGCGCTAGGATGATTGAAAGGTTCGCGCGAAGCGCCCCCCTCTGTCCTGCCGGACATCTCCCCCT
>NZ_RZQL01000284.1 GCF_003997935.1 Mesorhizobium sp. M7A.F.Ca.US.006.01.1.1 | reverse complement strand
GACGCGCCTGGCGGCCGGAAAGCTGGTGCGGGTAGCGGTCGGCGAAATCGCGCGGCAGCCCGACCAGCCCGAGAAGCCGTGTGACTTCGGCGTTGAGATCGCGATCCGACAAGCCGTGGATGACGAAAGGCTCCGACAGCAGCGAGCGCACGCTGAGCCGCGGCGACAGCGATCCGACCGGATCCTGGAACATCATCGGCATGCGCCGCCGCACCGGCTTCATGGCGGCGTTGGACAGGCCTTGCAGTTCCTGCCCTTCAAACAGGATCGTGCCCGCTTTCACGGGCTGAAGACCGTTGAGCGTGCGCGCCAGCGTCGTCTTGCCCGAGCCGGATTCGCCGACCAGCGCGAAGGTGCTGCCTCGTTGAAGCGTGAAGCTGACGCCGGAGACCGCTTCGATTTCGGTGGCCCGCCCGGCAAGCCTGGCGGACAGGCCGCCGACCCGGAACGAGACGCGCAGATCGCTGACGCGGAGCAGGTCTTCGTTCATGCGCTCATCGCCCCCAGGGGAACGTCCGCATGCCAGCAATGGGCGATATGAGATCCGCCGATAGGGGCGTTGGGAGGCGTCGTCAGGCATTGGGCGTCGGCGCGATCGCAGCGCGGCTGGAAGACGCAGCCGCTCGGCCGGCGGCGCAGATCCGGCAAGGTCCCGGCAATCGTCGGCAGCCGGGGCACGCGCTGCGACAGCCGCGCGGGATCGCAGGCCAGCAGCTTCTGCGTGTAGGGATGGCGGGCGTCGTGGAAGATTTCGCGGGTCGTGCCGCTCTCCACCACCTCGCCGGCATACATCACGATCATCTCGTCGCAGAGTTCGGCGATCACCCCCAAATGGTGCGAGATGAACAGCACGGAGCAGCCGATGTCTCGCTGCAGATCCTTGAGCAGTTCGATGGTGGCCACCTCCAGCGTCGCATCGAGCGCAGTTGTCGGCTCGTCGGCGATCAGCAGCGCCGGTTCCATCATCAGCGCCATGGCGATGGCGATGCGCTGCTTCATGCCGCCGGAGAATTCGTGCGGAAACTGCATCAGCCGGCTTTCCGGATCGGGAATACGAACCTTGCGCAGCATTGCGACCGAGCGCGCATCCTTGTCCCGCTTCGACAGGTTCGAGCGGTACTGGATGTCGCGCATCTGACGCCCCACCGACAGCACCGGGTTGAGCGCACCCATCGGGTCCTGGAAAACGGTGGCGATCCTTTGCCCGCGCAGGCCGCGCATCGCGGTCGGGTCGAGCCGGGCAAGGTCCTTGTCGCCCTCGAAGATGATCTCGCCCGACAATATCTCGCCATTGTCGGCGAGCAGGCCGAGAATGGCGTTGATGAGCGTCGATTTTCCGCAGCCGGATTCGCCGACCACGCCGACGCTGCGGTTGGCTGGTACGGAAAAGCTCACCTGCTTCAGCGCCTCCAGTCGCCCGGCCTCGGTGTGGAAGGCTACGCTTAGATTCTTGACCTCGAGAACCGTCATGAGCGCCCCTTCAGCCGGGGATCGAAGAGATCGCGCAGCGTCTCGCCGAAGAAGGTGAAACCGAGCGTGGTCAGCACGATCGGCAGGCCGCCGGCAATCACGATCCAGTAGGAATCGCGGATGTTGGCAAAGCCGTCATTGAGGATCGCGCCCCAACTCGGTGTCGGCGGCCGCACGCCGAGCCCGAGGAAGCTCATGCCGGCCTCGATCGCCACCACCACGGGAATGTCCATCGATATCAGGATCAGGATCGGGCCGATGATGTTGGGCAGGATATGGACGCGCAGGATGCGGCCCGCACTAGCGCCCATCGAGCGCGCCGCCATGACATGTTCGGCTGATTTGAGCACCAGCGTCTGCGTCCTGATGATGCGGGCATAGCCCGGCACATTGACCAGCATCACCACCAGCACCACCGCGTAGAGCGAGGGGCCGAACAGAGTGACCAGCGTCAGCGCCAGCATCACGGTGGGAAAGCTCTTCACCGCGTCAAAGATCAACAGCAGCACATTGTCGAGCCAGCGCGGCCCATAGCCGGCCATCAGCCCCAGCACGACGCCGACAACCAGCGACACCACTGTCGCGCCGAGCGCAATCAGCAACGCAACGCGTCCGCCGTATAGGACGCGGGTCAGAAGATCGCGGCCGAGATGGTCGGTGCCGAGCAGATGCAGCAGGCTCGGCGAAGCGAAGCGTTCGGCCGGCGATATCTTGCTCGGCGCATAGCTGGTCAGGAGGCTGGCGAAGACCGCCGATAGCACCACCACCGTCACCAGCGTCAGGCCGACGGCGCCCAGCGGCTCGCGCATGATGCGGCGCACGGTGCGCCATATCATGCCGAGACGGAAGCTGCGGGATGGCAGCTCAGTTGAAACTTGATCTGACACGGGGATCCAATAGGCCGACCAGGATGTCGGCCGCTACGTTGACGAGTACGAAGAAGACCGTGGTGACCAGCACGGCTCCGGAGACGATGGGGTAGTTGCGCACCGAGATCGCCTCATAGACCAGCTTGCCGATGCCGGGGCGGGCGAAGACGATTTCGGCGAAAACGGAAGACGACAGCATGTGGCCGATGCCGACACCGAGCAAGGTGATCGTCGGAAGCACGGCAATGCGCAGCGCGTAGGTGTAGACGATCCGGTGCTCTGTCAGGCCGAAAGCGCGCGCCGTGCGGATATGGCTGGCTTCCAGCGTCTCCAGCATCGAGGCGCGCACCATGCGCGAGATGTAGCCGATCCAGCCAAGCCCGACTGCCAGCGACGGCAGGATGAGGTGCTGGAGCCGGCTGGCGAGGTCGCCTGGTTCTCCGGCGCCGATCGCCGGCAGCCATTGCAGCGCGACCGCGAACACCAGCAGCGAATAGATGGCGACGACGAAGGACGGCACTGCGATCATCGCCACCGAAAGAACCCCGATCACCTGATCGACAAAGCCGCCGCGGCGCACTGCGGCGATACAGCCAAGCGGGATGCCCAGCGCCACCGACCAGGTGATGCCGCCGACCACCAGCGCCAGCGTGAACGGAAGCTGTTCCATCACCACGTCCAGCACCGGCCGGTTCGACAGAACCTCGGTGCCGAGATCGCCATGCAAGGCAGAGCCGTAGAAGTTCACGAATTGCCGCCAGACAGGTTGATCCAAGCCCATGCGCTCGCGCAGCGCCTCCTTCATCTCCGGCGTCGCGCGCGGCCCCAGCGCGACGGAGGCCGGGTCGCCGGGGATGAG
Source organism: Mesorhizobium sp. M7A.F.Ca.US.006.01.1.1 (assembly GCF_003997935.1). Taxonomy (GTDB): domain Bacteria; phylum Pseudomonadota; class Alphaproteobacteria; order Rhizobiales; family Rhizobiaceae; genus Mesorhizobium. Next base: position 4,845 of record NZ_RZQL01000284.1, on the reverse strand, counting down.
ATAAACCATGGCGAACATCATCATCATGGCCACGCTGATGATGATGGCGCCAAGCCACAGACGCTTGAGGGCGTAGCGGATCATTTTCGGTACCTGTCGGACGGTTGTTGGCGGGGGCGAGCCCCGCCCGCCGATATCATGCCGGTTTGAAGTCGGTGAACACGGGTTCGCCGTTCGGCTTCAGGCCGGTCACAAGCGTGTCTCGATTCATGATGCCGGTGACCTCATGCGTCAGGAAAACGTAATTGCCGTTCTCCTCCATCAGGTCCTGCAGCTTCTTGTAGATGACATCGCGTTTTGCCGGGTCGAGCTCGACCATGCCTTCGGCGTTGAGCTTGTCGAATTCCTCGCTGGAAAAACGCTCCCAGTTCCAGACGCCGATCTGGTCGCGGGTGAACCAGGCGGTCGCCCAGCTCGGATCCGGCTGCATGGAGAAGCGGCTGATGATCATCTGCAGCTTCTTCCAGTAGTCGCCTTCCTTGGCGCCAAGCGTCCAGAAGGTGCCGCTGTCGTTCTGTTTGATCTCCACATTGAGGCCGACATCCTGCAGGTTCGACTGCACGACCTGCGCCGCGGTCAGGCGCTCGGTCTTGTTGAGAATGTCGAGCGTGATCGTCGTGCCGGCCAGCCCCTCCTTGGTGATCATGTCGCGGGCGCGATCCGGATCGAAATCGAACAGGTTCTTCTCGCGATGGCCGGGTAGGCCGGGCGCGATGATGCCGGTGGCGGTGGCGGCGGCGCCGAAATAGGCGGCGTCGACCACTGCCTTGCGATCCACGGCGTACTGCACCGCGCGGCGCATGTTGGGATTGTTGAAGGGAGCGACATCCTGGTTCATGCCGAGCCAGACAAAGGCCAGCGAAGGCTTCTCGACCACGGTCGTCTTTGGCGGCGGTGTCTGCTTCAGCCGCGAGATGGAGGAGACCGCGGTCCAGGTGTAGTCGAGGTCGTCCGCCTCATAGCCGAGTTCGGCGGTCTTCTCGTCCTCGATAGGATGGATGTGGATTTCCGCGAAGGCGCCTTGCTCGTACTTCCAGTCGGGATTGCGCACCAGCACCGTGCGCTGCTTGGGCAGCCATTCCTTCAGGATGTAGGGGCCCGACTGGGCGACCGGCTTGACGCCCATCTTGCCGCCGAGTTCGGTGATGGCGCGCTTCGACAGGATGGTGCCGGACGGTGTCGGCAAGGTCGACGTCCACAGCGGCGCGAAGGCCTGTTTCAGGTGGATCAGCCCCGACAGCTTGTCCTTGACCTCGACTTCCTTGAGCGTCGCCCAGTCGCCGGAATAGGGGCTCTTGTTGGCGGGGTCAGCGATGCGTTCGATCGAAAACTTGACGTCTTCGGCCGTCATCTGGCCGTAGCCATCGGTGAAGCCGATATTGTCGCGTAGCTGGAAGGCGACGGTCAGCGGATCGAGCTGCTTGATCGTCTCCGCCGCCATTGGCCGCCAGCCCCAGCTATCGCCCGGCGTGGTGACGACGAGGCCGGCGAAGATGACGCTGGTGATGTCGCCTTCGGGCGCCGCCAGCCGGAAGCAAGGGTCGAGCGTCTGGATGTCGGCGTAGGAGCGCACCTTGAGGATCGGCCCGTCGCTCGACCAGGAAACTTTTGGATTGACCATTGAGGCGAGGCCGAAAGCGCCGGCTCCGGCGAGCAGGCTGCGGCGCGAAACCCTGGTGTCGGCTAGAATGGACATGCTCTACCCCTCTGCTGTTTTCGTTGTCTTGTTCTTGAGCGGCGAGCCATTCCAGGCCGCGCCAAATGTCTCGTCCCGCTAAAACTGCTAATAATAGACACACATGTCTAGCTAAAATTTTGCCGGCACGTCCGAATCTTGGATACGGACGACCTTGCGGAAAATTCCGACATCTGTTCCGGCCCCGCCGGTGCGTCGGCTTGGGCAGGCAGGCGGGCGAAATGTGATCGCGCACACGGTGCGGCCTGGCCCGCCATTCGATGGGGCCTGGATCAAGAGCCGTAGCGGAGATGCGCCTCTCCGCCGCCGGTCATTTCCAGATTTCAGCCGCCAGGCGCATGAAATTGCCGCCCAGGACGTCGCGCACGGTCTGCTCGGACTGGCCGCGGCGCAGAAGAACCTCCGTCAGTTCGCGCATCTGACCCGGAGCCGCGTAGGTCGTCGCCCCCTCCGGATATTCGCTCTTGGGCCAGAATTGCGGATTGTCGGAAATGATGCGATCGATGCCTTTGACATCAACCGGAAAGGCGTAGTCCAGACCGATGCCGACATGATTTGGGCCAACCAGATCGACGAGATATTCGATGTGGTCAGCCAGCCTGTCCGAGTCCGTGCGTCCCTCTCCCAGGAAACGATTGAGCCCGACAATCGCGACGATGCCGCCGGTGCGCGCGCAGGCCTTGATCTGCTCGTCGGTGATGTTGCGGCCATGGCCGCACAGGGCCTTGGCGTTGGAATGCGAGAAGATGACCGGCCTGTTGGAATACTCCATCACCTCCATCGAGGTGCGGTAGCCGGTGTGGGTGACGTCGACGAACATGCCGAGACGGTTCATCTCGTCGATGACCTGGCGGCCGAACGCCGTCAGGCCGGTCTCGACATCGTGGCAACCGCCGCCGGCCAGGTTGTTCCTGTTGTAGGCAAACAGGATCTGGCGCACGCCCAAATGGTGATAGAACTCCACCATCTCGATGCGGCCGTCGAGTGCGTTCATGCCCTCGATATCGAAGGTGATCGCCAGTTTGCCTTCAAGCTTGGCCTTGCGGATTTCCGCCACGGAGGAGACCAGCGTGTAGTGCTCAGGATTGGCAAGGATCCAGTGGCGGAAATTTGCGAGCGTCCGCACGGTCTGCTCCCAGGACAGCAGGTCGAAGCCGACATCGATCGACAGATAGTTGATGCCGGCGTCGCGCCAGATCTGCAGATTGTTCAGGTCCGCAGCCGGGTCCGGCATGAATCCGGAATGTGCGTCCCATATGATTTCAGTGTCGAAAATGGCCTTGGCGGCAGTCGAAACGCTCACTTTTTTCCTCACTCTCTTGGCAACGCCGACACGACGGAAGTGCGGATCAAGCGGCGTTTCGGACGTGCGATCCAGATGCAGTGCGCATCAAGTATCAGGCCACAGACACATGTGTCTAGACAGCTCCGAACGGGCCTGTATGGTCGCCGTCGCTGCATGTCGCTCCGACCGGACCATCGGCAAAAGGGAGAACAAAGATGAGCTCAAACGGAAGCCATGGGGGGAGCGATAGCAGGCATATCGCCGTGATCGGCGGCGGCATTATCGGCTGCAGTGCGGCTTTCCATTTGCTGCGGTCCGGCGTGCGCGAGGTGACCGTCATCGATGCCGGCCAGCCGGGTGCCGCGACCACAAGCGCCGGCGCTGGCTTCGTCTCCCATTGGTCCGCCGGCATGATCCCGCTCGGTGAAGAAGGCCTTCAACTGCAGCAATATGGCCTCGATTTCTATCGCCGGCTGCATGAGGTCGGCGTCGAGATCGGCTATCGGCCGAACGGCACCTTGATCATGGCACTGACCGAGGACGGGCGCGAACGCTTTGTCCGCCCGGTGCTGGATTCTCCCTATGCGCCGCCGGAAATGCAGGATCTGAGCGCCGCGCAGATCGGCCAGAAGATGCAAGGCCTCATCGATCCGGCGCGAGTCCATTCGGCGGCCTACAATCCGCATGGCATCCAGCTCGACACCAAGCTGGCAATGGGTGTGCTGACCGGCCAGATCAGCGAGCTCGGCGGCATCTTCCGCAGCAACACGCGTGTCACGGCCGTCCACGATGCGGGCGACCGGGTGACGATCGAGACCGACCAGGGCAGCCTTGAGGCTGACAGTGTCATCGTTGCCGCCGGCGCCTGGAACAACCAGGTCCTATCGGGCCTTGGCTGGCAGTTGCCGCTGTTGCGCGTCGTCGCAACGCGCATCGTCACCGACGATCGTGGGCTGCCGTCGACCATTCCCACCGTCCAGTGCCGCGAATTGCGGCTGTGGCTGCGCGAGACATTCGGCGCCGTCATGTGGGGAACCGGCCGGCACTACAAACCCCTGTACAAGACGAACGACAGCGAAATCGAACCTGGCCAACCGCACAATCTCGAACTGATGCAGGAGACATCCGAGCAAGAGCTTGCCGAGCTGCAGACGGTGTTCCCGCCGCTGCGCGGTTCGACGATCGCGAGCTGGGCGCAAGGTGTGCCGTGCTACACGCCCGACAATGGCCTTGTCGTCGGCAAGGTCCCCGGCAGCGACAACGTCGTGGTTGTCGGCGGCGACAATGAGAGCGGCGTCACCCATGGACCGGGTCTTGGCCGGCTCTCCTGCGAACTGGTCCTCGGTCAGACCCCATTCGTTTCCGCGGAGCGGTTCCGTGTCGATCGCTACGCCTCCGATGCCTTCAAGTCGGAAGCCGAGATCGAGGCCGCCATGCCGGCCTGGGGCGCGCGTCATGATGCGTCGCGGTTTGGCCGCGAGGCCTGATCTGTCAGCTGTCACTGACGCTGACTTGTCAGCTGTCACCGACGCTTGCCTGCAAGCTGTCGCCGACGCTGCCGAGCAGCGCCTGCGCCACCGCCCTGACCACCGGGCCGGCATTCTTCCTGGTGACGATGTGGAAGGAGCCGGCGTGACGACGTGAGGTCTTCGTCAGCCGGACGAGCTGGCCGCGGCGCAGATGCTCGTCGGCAAACCCGGCCCAGGCGAGCGCGGCGCCGCGCCCGGCGATGGTTTCGTGGATCATCGACATGTAGCCGGTGAACCGGAGTCCGTCGAGTTTCCGGTCGGTTCCGATCCAGGATTGCCAACTGTCGATCGCGCCCGGCGGCGTCACCTGATGCAGCAGCGGCACTGCCATGAAA
>NZ_RZQL01000283.1 GCF_003997935.1 Mesorhizobium sp. M7A.F.Ca.US.006.01.1.1 | reverse complement strand
GCGCCGGGATTCATCGAAACCGACCTGACGGTTGGAAAGCTGCAAAACGATGCGAGCCATAGGCGCATCTGGAAGGACGGTACTCCGTGGCAGCGGCTGGGTCGTCCCGACGATATCGCCGCCGCCATTGCCTTTTTGGCGTCGCCGGAAGCAGGCTTCATCAACGGGCACACTCTTGTCGTTGATGGAGGTTGGAGCGTGGGAGCGACCGCCGCGTAGAACCGGTTCGCATTCTTGGAGTTTGCATTGGGAAACATTGTTTTGGACAGAAATAACCGACTGGAAGGCAGGCTGATCGTCATTACCGGCGCTGCAGGCGGCATCGGCGCCGAAGTTGCACGACAGGCCGTGGCCGAAGGCGCAAGGGTTATCGTCAGCGACGTGAGAGAAAAAGACGGTCGCGCGCTCGCAGTCGAACTCGGGACCAATGCGCGCTTCATCCAGCATGACGTGACCAGTGAACAGGAATGGTCGGATATGGCCCAAACCTGCCTCGCCGAAGGAGGCGTGCATGGGCTGGTAAACAATGCCGGCATATATGATCCGCGCCTTATCGTCGACACCGATGCGGCGTTCTTCGAGCGCAACATGCGCATCAACCAGCTTGGCACATTCCTGGGAATTCGGTTCGTCGAGCAGGCTGCAGCGCCGCCCGGCGCATCGATCGTCAACGCGTCTTCCCTGGCGGGACTTCGCGGAACCAAGGGCATCGCGTACACGGCGACCAAGTGGGCCGTGCGCGGCATGACCAAGACCGCAGCCGTCGAGCTTGCCCCGCGCAATATCCGGGCAAACTCGATCCACCCGGCCTTTATCGACACCCCCATGCTGGCGGTCATGGCACGCGAACACTTCGAAGCCCGCGCCAAGAGCATTCCCCTGGGGCGCGCCGGCACTGCCGACGATGTCACCAGACTGGTGCTTTTCCTGCTGTCCGATGAAAGCGCGTTCATCACCGGAGCCGAAATCGCCATCGATGGCGGCTTGGCAGCCTCCTAGGGCCCGAAGCGGCGGCCGCTCACGTCGGAAGCGTGAGTGGCCGGCGCCATTGCGGTTCAGCTCAGGGCGTTTTTGCCTCGATTTCCTTGAGGACCTCTCGTGCGATCCTGAAACTGTCGACCATGGCGGGCACGCCGCAATAGATACCGACCTGAAGCAGTATCTCCTTGATCTCGTCCTTACTGAGGCCATTGTTGAGCGCGCCTCGAACGTGGGCCGCCAGTTCATGAGGACGGTTGAGAGCGCTGATCATCGCCAAGTTTATGGTCGAACGGGTTTTCTTGTCGAGGCCTTCGCGCCCCCACACTTCGCCCCAGCAATAGGTCGTGACCAATTGCTGAAGATCGCGGGTGAAGTCGTCGACCTGCGACATCGCCTTGTCCACATAGGCGTCGCCCAGCGTGGCGCGCCGTATTGCCATCCCCTTGTCATAGACCTGCTGATCCATTTTCCGGTCCTTTCGCGATATCCGCTGGGTTTCACTTACCTGTCTGGCGTCCCGGCCTTCGCGGCCAGTTCGTCGAGCATAAAGGGCATGATGCCTCCGCTGCGTACGTAGTCCAGCTCGGCCAACGTATCGAGACGCAATATAAGGGGCACCTCCGTGCGGTCGCCCCCTGCCCGTTCGATGATCAGCTGAAGCGGTTGTCTGACGCGGACATCCTCTCCAAGGCCGACAACATCGAAGCTCTCGGTGCCATCCAAAAAGAGATCGGAAACGCGTGTGCCGCCAGCGAGCTGGCAAGGCAAAACGCCCATGCCCACAAGGTTGCTGCGGTGGATACGCTCAAAGCCCTCGGCAATCACGGCGGTCACGCCAAGCAGCTTGGTCACCTTCGCCGCCCAGTCGCGAGCGCTGCCTGTGCCATATTCCTGGCCGGCAAAGATGACGAGCGGAACCTGGCCCTTCCGATACCGTTCGGCCGCATCATAGATGCTCATGGTCTCACCGTCCGGTTGATGGGCGGTGACGCCACCTTCCTTACCGGGAACGAGCAGATTGCGCAGACGCTGGTTGGAGAACCCGCCGCGAACCATGATTTCATGGTTCATACGGCGAGCTCCGAAATTGTTGAAATCCCTCGGTGAGACCTGCAATTCCCGGAGGTAGCTGCCGGCGGGCGTTCCCTGCCGAATGCTGCCTATCGGACTGATATGATCGGTCGTTACCGAATCTCCCAAGACTGCCAGGGCACGTGCCCCCAGTATGGGCCTCAAGGGCGAAACGGTTGACATCGGTTCCAGGAAAGGCGGCTCCTTCAGGTAAGTCGAATCCGGATCCCAGGGATAGATTTCGCCTTCGATCTGAGGGATCGCACTCCAATCGGGGTTTTCCGCGGCAAAGTCGTGCGAATACGCCTCCAGATAGAATTTCGGGTTCGAGGCGAGCGCCTGCGCTTGCGCCAACTCCGAGGGCGTGGGCCAGATATCGCGAAGGAAGACCGGCTGGGCATCGATATCCAGGCCGAGCGGCTCGCTCGCGAACTCGATGTCCACCCGCCCCGCCAGGGCAAAGGCGACCACAAGCGGAGGGCTCGCAAGGAAGGATGCGCGCACAGCCGGATGTATGCGCGCTTCGAAATTGCGGTTTCCCGACAGCACAGCGCAGCCGACAAGGTCGTTCTTGGCAATTTCGCTCTCGATGGCGGGCTCGAGCGGCCCGGAAGCGCCGACGCAGGTCGCACAACTGTAACCCGCGACAGAAAAACCGAGCGCGTCCAGCGAAGATTGAAGATCCGCTTCCTCAAGATAGCGGCTGACGACCGTCGAGCCAGGAGTGAGGGAGGTTTTCACCCAGGATTTCGGTTTCAACCCCCGCGAAACGGCTTTCTTGGCCAGAAGGCCGGCCGCCAGCATCACGCCGGGATTGGAGGTATTGGTGCAGGACGTAATGGCGGCAATCACGATATCGCCGTCACGAAGGCGGTGCTGATCCGAGGCCGCGTCCCGCGCCATGATACCGGACGGAACCTTGCCGTAGCCGCCCGACGCGACCGGTGCGGCAAGCGTGTCGAGGAATTGCTCCTTGAGCAGGTTCAACGGGATCTTGTCCTGAGGGCGCTTTGGACCGGCGACGCTGGCCTCGACCGTCGAAAGATCGAGCTCGATTGTCCGCGAATAGTCCACGTCGCCCGGGCGCGGCGCGCCGAAAAAGCCTTGCGCGCGATAGATCGATTCCGTTGCTCGAACCAAGTCTTCCGAACGGCCGGTCTGGCGCAAATAGGCCAAGGTTTGTTCGTCGACGGCGAAATACCCGATGGTCGCGCCATATTCGACAGCCATGTTTGCGACTGTAGCCCTATCGGGCACGCCGAGGTTGGCGAGGCCCGCACCGAAGAATTCCACAAAGGCACCGACCACCTTGGCCTTTCGCAACATGTCCGTTACGTGCAGCACCAGATCCGTCCCGGTAACGCCCGGACGCAGGGCGCCCGTTACATGCACGCCCACCACATCCGGCATCGCCATGAACATGGGCTGGCCGAGCATGGCAGCCTGCACCTCGATCCCGCCTACGCCCCAGCCAACCGTACCAAGACCTGCGATCATGCAACTGTGTGAATCCGACCCGACAAGAGTATCGGGAAAGCAGACGCCATCCTTGACCAGATAACCCGGTGCAAGCAACTCCAGGTTCAACTGATGCAGGATGCCGGATCCAGGTGGAAACAACCGGATGCCACCGAAAGCCTTTGCGGCCCACTTCACGAAGCGGTAGCGCTCCGCGTTCCGACTGATATCAAGCGCGGTGTTAAGCCTCAGCGCATCGGGCCTTGCGTGATAGTCGACGGTGAGCGTGTGATCCAACGCCATGTCGACCGGGACCCGCGGACGGATCATGTCCGCCGGGTGGCCTCGTTCAATCATCGCGCTCCGGATGGCTGTGAGATCTCCGAGGACCGGAATCCCCGCGGCACAGTTGAGGATGACCCTGCCGATGGTGAAGGGAATTTCTTCGTCACGCGTTGCCTTGGATCGCCAGTTGACAAGAGCCTCGACGTGCGATGCCAGAACCTTTCTCCCGTCGCAGTTGCGCAGAACCGATTCCAGCACGATGCGCAGCGAGACCGGCAGGCGCGAAATCGAACCGTTGAAGATGTCACCGAGCGCCGGCACGGAGAAATAGTCCAGTGTGCGGCCATCGCCGAGATCGACTTTGCGCAGGGTCTGGCTGCGCAGTGCCGCGGCTTCACCAGTGCTGTTCATTGGAAATTCCCGGTTAGCTGGCGAACCGAATCCAGGCTTTCCAGCCTGCCAACGCTTTCAGCCAGGGACAGCACCTTGCGTTCCGAGAACTTGCCCTTCGTCAGCATCCGCAACTTGGTCCGGCTTTCCTCCTGCGTGCAGGGATCCTCGGGCGTGCCATGGCAGTCGAAGACCACATCTTCAACGCTGACGTTGCCGCTCACCAGCGAAACGCTGGCGCCGTACTTGGCCGGGTAAACGGCTTCGATGCGCGGATCGACGAAAACCTCGATCCGCTTGGCCAATGCCCGTACCGATTCCCGGTTAACGGCTTGGACCGCGTAATTTGCCGGGTCGCGCGGATCGCCGGTGAGCGCCAGAGCGGCGCAATAGGGAATGCTGTACTGTGCTCCCATCGTGTCGACCGGTGCAGGTTCGCTATTGTTTTGAACGGCATATTTGCTGACGCCCACGCGCACGGACTTCACGTCGCGGGGATCGAGCGGTTCCGGCCCGCGCAGGTCGAGCAGCAGCTGTACGGCGGACTGGATCCAGCCGCAGATCGGGAAGACCTTGAACCAGGTTTTCTCGATGGCCCAATTTGAGCCCAGCCCCGTGCTGAGCATCTCTGGCCTGGCGGTGCCTCCGCCGAACACCTCGATCAGCCCGAAGCGGCTGTCGAGTGCATAGGCAGGGCCAAAGAAGCCGCGGCTCGCAAGCTGGCTGGCACGAACTCCCGCCTCCGCGGCACGGCCAAGATGCAGGCGCTTGACCATGCCGCCACCTTTTCCAACCGCGAAGCTCTTTATTCCGGACGCGGCCGAGCAGCTTAGCCCGACAGAGGACCGCAATTGCTCCAGCGACAGGCCCATGACGAGCCCGGAGGCCACGGCGGTGGCAACCGGGGCAGCCAAGCTTGTCACATGGAACCCTTTGCGTGACGGCTCGGCGCCGAGCGCCAGGCCGACGCGATGCATGACCTCGTAGCCGGCGACGATTGCCTCAATCAGACGCGCGCCGCTCGCATCCACGGCCTCAGCAGCTGCCAACGCGGCAGGTATTACCGCGGCGCCGGGGTGGACAACCGACTCGGCTATGAGATCATCCAGTTCAAATCCGTGAATGGACGTGCCGTTGCACATGGCGGCGGCCGGAGCCGCCAGCTTTTCGGTTCGGCCAATCAGCGAACTGGCGCCGCGCGAGCCTTCCGCGACCATTTCGTCGGAAAGGATGCGGGACCATGGCTGCCCCGAACCAAAGGCTCCGCAGCCAAGCGCCTCAAGCAGGCAGACACGCGCCTGCTCGACGACCGCCTGCGGCATCCGTTCGATGGAAATGTCGCGTACGAAGTCGATCAGTTCGTGCGCATGGCTTGCTTCATTCATCGATCGAAACCTGTTTTACCATCATGGTCCCGGCCGGGAAGCCTGTCCGGGCAACGGCAAAGGCCTGCCCGGCCGGAGCCTTGGGGGATGGTCAATAGTACGCCCGTTCAGCGCCAAGCAGATTCTCGCGGAACCGGTCTTTCAGATGCGCTCCGTCACGAACCCGGATCGACATAGGATAGCGCTGGGTGTTCACCTTGATCGCCACGAAGAACGGACCTTCGTGACTGAACAGCCTGGGGACGATGGCCTTCAGTTCGTCATTGTCGCGGACGGTTTCCGCCACAGGGAAGCCGCAGGCCTTGGCGACGGCGGCGAGGTCGACACCGCGCCGGGTATGCGTGGCCTGCATTCCGGTCTCGCTGTAGTGTTCATTGTCGATGACGGCGATGGCCAGGTTGCGCGGACGCTGTGCGCCGATCGTTGCCAATGCCCCAACGCCCATGAGCATTTCTCCGTCGCCCGTCATCACCAATGTGCGCCGGTTGGGCTGCGCGATAGCCAGTCCCAAGCCCATCATCGCGGCGGCGCCCATGCTGCCCCACAGACAGAATGTATTCGGATGATCGACGGTGCCGGCATCGTAGGTGGTGGATCCGAGACCGGTGACCATGAGCGCATCGCCGCGCTGTGCAACAATGGCCCTCATGACGTCGCGCCGGTCCAGTGCAGCGCTCGATTGTCCAGTCATTGTCACTTGCTCCAGTCCTTGAAGCCGAGAAGTCGCTGGCTCAGCAGCACCGCCACTTGGCAATTCGACGAATAGGCGAGTTGCGCTCCAGCGTAGACGATATCGCCGACTTCGTCCGCAAACGTGGCCCGCTGCACATACACACCGATGTCCTGCAGCACACGCTCAGTGTTCTGCCCCATCGGCAACTGCCAGGGATTGAACTCGCCCCATTCGCCGCGCATCGTGACGATCATCAGCAGCGGCATTCTGCAATGGATGGGAAGGCTGAGCATGTTGATGCAATTCCCGACCCCTGAGGACTGCATCAACAGGGCGCCGCGATCTCCCCCAAGCCAAGCGCCGCCGAGCATGGCGACCCCTTCTTCCTCGGTTGTCATGGAAACCGTGGTCATGTTTTCGTCACCTTGGCAGCTGACAATCAGCTCCTTGTGACCGGCATCCGGTACGTAAGCCACCTGCTTCACGTCTGCCCGCTTCAAGGCGTTGAATATATCGCCCGGCCAAGGCCGGGGGCTGGATTGCTGTGTCACATTCACTCCTTGTAGTTGTCGCGGCGCCGTGAACATGTCGGAGACTATGAATGCCCTTCGTTTCAGACAAAGCTTCATTTCCGCTACTAGTATTCGGGGTCGTCATACTCCGTTGAGGCAGCCGTGGTTTCAGCTGCCCGGACGATTTCCCGGCGTCTCAACGCTGCACGAAGGGATTGGCGGACGGAGCCCCGAAATTCATCCAGACGCTCTTGGTCTGGAGATATTCCTTGATCATCTCAGCGCCATTCTCGCGGCCGATGCCGCTTTGCCTATAGCCGCCGAAAGGCGACATATAGCTCGTGGCGCGGTAGGTGTTCACCCACACAGTTCCGGCGCGCAGCGATTCCGTCATCCTGATCGCCCGGCCAACATCGCTGGTCCAAACGCCAGCCGCGAGGCCGTAGATCGTTTCGTTGCCGATCCGCACCGCTTCCTCTTCATTCTTGAAGCGGAGGACCGACAGCACGGGGCCGAAGACCTCCTCCTGGGCAATGCGCATCCCGTTGTCGACATCCTTGAAGATCGTAGGCTCGACGAACCAGCCGTCGCCGCATTCCGGCGCGCGCCCCGGTCCGCCGCCAGCAACCAAGGTCGCCCCTTCGCTTTTGGCGATCGCGATATAGTCTAGCACTTTGTTGTATTGCGGCTGCGTGGTGATGGGCCCCACCTGTGTTTCCATGGATGACGGATCGCCCATCCGCGCCGTCAGTGCCTTCTCGGTCAGCCGCTGCAAGAAATCGTCGTGGATCGCGTCCTCCACAAGCAGCCGCGACCCGGCTAGGCAGGTCTGACCGGTAGCGGCAAATATGCCCGAAATGGCCCCGTTGACCGCATCGTCGATGTTCGCGTCCGCAAAGACGATGTTGGGGGATTTGCCGCCAAGCTCCATCGTCACATGCTTCATCGTCTGCGCGGCGGACGCGTAGATCTTCTTGCCGGTGGCGTCCGAGCCGGTGAAGGCGACTTTGGCGACTTTGGGATGCTCGACCAGAGGCGTACCGACCTCCGATCCGAAACCTGTCACAACGTTGACCAGGCCGGGGGGCGCCCCTGCCTCCTCGATCAGCTTGACGAATTCGAGCACGGACGCCGAGGTGAATTCGGAGGGCTTGATGACAACGGTATTGCCCGCCGCCAGGGCCGGGGCGAGCTTCCAGGTCGTCAGCATTAGGGGGGAATTCCAAGGTGTGATGATGGCTACCACGCCCAAGGGTTCGTAGCGCGTGTAATTGAGGTAACCACGCTTGTCGAGCGGTATGACCGCGCCCTCGATCTTGTCGGCGAGCCCGCCATAATAATAATACCAGTTTGGAATGTAGCGCATCTGCGCCAGCATTTCGGCAATC
>NZ_RZQL01000282.1 GCF_003997935.1 Mesorhizobium sp. M7A.F.Ca.US.006.01.1.1 | reverse complement strand
CCCGCGACGACACCAATCGTTTCGTCGCGCTGCCCGTCGCCAAGGGCTGAGCTCGGCCCCGGAGCGTTCTCTCGGCCTTTCCAGGTGGGTGAGGGCGTTCCGGCGGCAAGTTGGACTTTTCCACTGCGCCGGTTTCAACACCCCCGAGCCGCCGTACGGGAAAGCATGGAGGAGTGCGCGTTAGTCAGTCATCGCGCCTTCCCCCGGCGGCAGCGGGCTTCCCATCGCCCGCTGCCGCACACTTTCAAAAGCGCTTCAGCGATCCGATGCCAACGACATCGGCAGCGAGCAGCTTTATCGCGCACTGCTTCGAGCGACCTTGATCGCGATGCGCTTTGGCAAAGGCCACAATGCAGATGTCTGCCACTCAACCTTCCGGCGAAATCGCGTATAACAGCCCCATGAAGATTCTCGTCATAGAAGACGATCGCGAGGCTGCGGATTACTTGCAGAAAGCCTTTGCCGAGGCCGGTCACACCGCGCATGTCGCCGGTGACGGCGAAACCGGCTTTGCGCTCGCCGACGCCGGCGACTACGACGTGATGGTGATCGACCGGATGATGCCGCGTCGCGACGGCCTGTCCGTCATTGCCGGTCTCCGGTCCAGGGGCAACACGACGCCGGTGCTGATCCTGTCGGCGCTCGGCGAGGTCGATGACCGGGTCACAGGTCTGCGCGCCGGCGGCGACGATTACCTGACAAAGCCGTATGCCTTCTCCGAGCTTCTGGCCCGGGTCGAGGTTCTGAACCGTCGCGCCAGCGCCAAGGAAGCCGAAACCGTCTACCGCGTCGGCGATCTCGAACTCGACAGGCTGTCGCATTCGGTCCGCCGTGCGTCACGCGAGATAACGCTGCAACCGCGTGAATTCCGTTTGCTCGAATATCTGATGCGGCATGCCGGCCAGGTGGTGACGCGCACCATGCTGCTGGAAAATGTCTGGGACTACCACTTCGATCCGCAGACCAATGTCATCGACGTCCATGTCTCCCGGCTGCGCGGCAAGATCGAGAAGGGCTTCGACAAGCCCATTCTGCATACGGTTCGCGGCGCCGGCTATATGCTGAAGAGCGGCTAGAGTATGATCCCGAAAAGTGGGAACCGGTTTTCGGAAAAGATCATGCTCCAACAAAGAGCTAGATCAGCATGACGATTCGACCAAACGCCATGCTGATCTAGGCGGCAGCATGGCTCTTTCCGTGCCAGCCATCATGAAGACGACGGCAGCGCGGCTTTCGGCGCTCTACTTCCTGCTCTTCGCGCTCTGCGCGGTGGCGCTGGTCTTCTACATGACCTCGCTGTCGGCGCGAATGCTGACCGCGCAGACACAGGAGACCATCAATGACGAGGTGCTCGGTCTGGCTCGCGCCTATCAGCGCGGCGGCCTGCCGGTGCTGGTCCGCGTCGTCGAAGCGCGCTCGCGCCAGCCTGGCGCAAACCTCTATCTGATCGCCGACGCCAACGGACAGATCCTGACCGGCAATGTGCAGAGCCTCGAACCTGGCGTTCTCGAAACCGAAGGCTGGACCAGCAGTCCGTTCTCTTATCAGCGCTTTGGCGAGGGAGAGCTCGAGCGCCTGCGCAACCTTCCCGCCGAGCAGGGTACCACCACCCAATCCGAGCAGAACGATGCGCAGGCGCAGGGCGAAAAGGGCCACAACGCCATTGCGCTGGTGCTGCGGTTGCCGAACCAGATGATCATGCTGGTCGGCCGCGACCTAGGCGAGCCGGAACGGTTTCGTGCGGTCATCCGCCGTGCGCTGATGTTGGCGCTCGGCATGATGGGGCTTGGCGGATTGCTGATCTGGTTTTTTGTCGGCCGCGCCGCGCTGAAGCGCATCGATAGCGTGTCGAAAGCCAGCCGTCGCATCATGGGTGGCGATCTGTCGGGCAGGCTGCCGGTGACGGGGGCTGGCGACGAGTTCGACCGGCTCTCCGAAAATCTCAATGCCATGCTGGCCAGGATAGCCACGCTCAACGAAGGCTTGAAGCAGGTTTCCGACAACATCGCGCATGATCTCAAGACGCCGTTGACCCGGCTGCGCAACCGGGCCGAAGCGACGCTTTCGGGCAAGCAAAAGCCCACCGACTACCGGCAGGCGCTGGAAGGCACCATTGCCGAGTCGGACCAGCTGATAAAAACCTTCAACGCCATCCTGATGATTTCCCGGCTGGAGGCTGGCTACTCCTCGGAGAACACCAGTCGCGTCGATCTGGCGGAGGCCGTGCGCGATGTCGTCGAGCTCTACGAGCCGGTGGCGGAAGAGGCAGGCGTGTCGCTGGAAGCAGCCGTGAGCGAGGCGGTGTCCGTCAACGGCAACCGCGAACTGATCGGTCAGGCGCTGTCGAACATCGTCGACAACGCCATCAAATATTCGACGGGCGCCAGTGCCCAGCCGGCGGTGCGCGTCACGCTTGAGCGAGCCGGTGCGGACGTCTGCCTGTCGGTTGCCGACAATGGCCACGGCATTCCCGACGATGGCGACCGCGCGCGCGCCACGGAACGTTTCGTGCGGCTGGAGAAGAGCCGTTCGCAGCCGGGTTCCGGTCTTGGCCTCAGCCTCGCCAAGGCGGTCATGACATTCCACAAGGGCCGGCTTGAACTCTTGCCTGGCAATCCTGGATTATCCGTGGTCATGAGTTTCCCAGCACGGGAGGATCACTGATGAGCACGGCTGCGAGGGCGAAAGATTGGCTGCTGAAGCCGGCTGCCAGGCTTGCCCCGCTGGACGAGGACCGTGCGCGGCTGGAACTGGCTGAGATCGCTTCCGCCGCACGTGATGAAGGGTTGACGCGGCTGGCCAAGTTCCTGGCCGGCAAAGGGGAGGGCCAGGATTTTCTCGCCGCCGTCTTCGATCTGTCGCCATTCCTGCGCGATACGGCACGTCGGCGGCCGCAAATCCTGGACGGGCTGTTCGACCAGCCCGTCGAGGCTCGGCTGAAAGCGATCGGCGCCGCCATCGACCAGGCGCATTTGGCGGAGACCCTTTCGGAATCCGGCCTGATGATGGAGCTGCGCCAGTGGAAGGCGGAGGCGCATTTCCTGATCGCGCTCGCCGATCTTGCCGGCGAGGCCGAAACGGCGCTGACGGTCCGGCGGTTGAGCGACCTCGCAGACGCCTGTACCCGTGCGGCCGTCGACTTCCTGCTGCGCGACGCCCATGGCCAGGGCAAACTCAAACTGCCGGACGTCGGCAATCCGTCGAAACGGTCGGGCTGGATCCTGCTCGGCATGGGCAAGCTCGGCGCGCATGAGCTGAATTTCTCCTCAGACATCGATCTGGTGGTTTTCTTCGATCCGGAAGCACCAGCGGTCGTCGACCCGCTCGACGCCACCGAATTGTTTTCGCGCCTGACGCGCCGCCTTGTGCGCATCCTGCAGGACCGCACCGAGCACGGATATGTCTTCCGCACGGATCTGAGGCTGCGCCCCGACCCCGGTTCGACACCGCTGGCGATCCCGGTCGAAGCGGCACTGCGCTACTATGAGGCGCGCGGCCAGAACTGGGAGCGCGCCGCCATGATCAAGGCGCGTCCGGTGGCCGGCGATCTGACCGCGGGCGCTGCCTTCCTCAAGGAACTCCAGCCCTATATCTGGCGCAAATACATGGACTACGCGGCGATTGCCGACGTCCATTCGATCAAGCGCCAGATCCACGCCCACAAGGGCCATGGCGAGATCGCGGTCAAGGGCCACAACGTCAAGCTCGGCCGCGGCGGCATTCGCGAGATCGAGTTCTTCGTCCAGACCCAGCAGCTCATCGCCGGCGGACGCTTTCCTGAACTGCGTGGCCGCGAGACCGTGCCGATGCTCGGCCAGCTCGCCGCGCGCGGCTGGATCACCGCCGAGGCGCGCGATGCGCTGGCTCGTCAGTACTGGTTCCTGCGCCGCGTCGAACATGCAGTGCAGATGGTTGCCGACGAGCAGACGCACACGCTGCCGGAAGATGATGAAGGCTTGGAGCGCATCGCCCGCATGCTCGCCTTTGCCGATGCTTCTGCCTTTTCCCAAGCGTTCCGCGCCTCGCTGCAGCAGGTCGAACGCCACTACGCGGCACTGTTCGAAACAGCCCCCGAACTGTCGACAGGCATCGGCAATCTCGTCTTCACCGGCGATGTCGACGATCCCGATACGCTGCAGACCTTGCACGGCCTCGGCTTTCAGCGGCCAAGCGACATCTGCCGCGTCATTCGTGGCTGGCATTTCGGCCGCTATCGCGTCACCCAGTCGGCGGAAGCGCGCGAGCGGCTGACGGAATTGACGCCGGCGCTGCTGCGCTCCTTCGGCCAGACACGCCGGGCCGACGAAGCGCTGATGCGCTTCGACGAGTTTCTCGCCGGCCTGCCGGCCGGCATCCAGCTGTTTTCCCTGCTGCAGTCCAATCCAGCCCTGCTGAAGCTCCTGGCGACGATCATGGGCGCCGCGCCCCGGCTGGCAGCGATCATCACGCGCCGACCGCATGTCTTCGATGGTTTGCTGGATCCCGCCTTGCTGACGGAGCTACCGGACCGCGCCTATCTGTCGGCGCGGCTTTCCGCCTTTGTCGAGGGCGACCGGCTTTATGAGGACGTGCTCGACCGGCTGCGCATCTTTGCCTCCGAGCACAAATTCCTGATCGGCGTCCGGCTGCTCGCGGGCTCGATCGATCCGGCGCGCGCCGGCCGCGCCTTTTCCGATCTGGCGGACCTCACCATCGAGGCTGCGTTGCAGGCGGTGACGGCCGAATTCGCGGCGCGCCACGGCACCATTGCCGGCGGCGTGGTTTCGCTGCTCGGCATGGGCAAGCTCGGCAGCCGCGAGCTGACCGCCGGATCGGATGTCGACCTGATCCTGCTCTACGACCACGCGCCGGATGCCGAAGAGTCCGATGGCGACAAGCCGCTGGCGCCCTCGCATTACTACACCCGCATGACGCAGCGGCTGATCGCGGCCGTATCGGCACCGACGGCCGAGGGCGTGCTCTACGAACTCGACCTGCGCCTGCGGCCATCCGGCAACAAGGGTCCTGTGGCCACACATATCGATGCCTTCAAGAAATACCAGCGCCAGGAAGCCTGGACCTGGGAGCACATGGCGCTGGCCCGCGCGCGCGCCATAGCCGGCGACGCCAGCCTGTGCGGCGAGGTTGAAGCGGAGGTGGCGGCGGTGCTGGGCCAGCCGCGCGATGCGGCAAAAGTGAAGGCCGAGGCCGCGGAGATGCGGGCCATGATCGAGAAGGAAAAGCCGCCGCGCGACCTCTGGGATATCAAGCTTATTCCCGGGGGGTTGATCGATCTGGAATTCATCGCCCAGGTGGCCGTCATTACCGGGCAGGTCGAGACCGGGCGCCGCGCCACCGGTACGGCCGAGATCCTGTCGCGCCTCGAACCCGGCTTCGCCGATGCCGGGATAAGACAAGAGCTTGGCGACGCCTATACGTTCTATCTGGCGTTGACCCAGATGACGCGGCTGTGCCTCACCGGAGCCTTCGAGCGCGACGACGTTCCGCCGGGGCTTTCGGATCTGCTTCTGGCGGTGACCGACCTGCCGGATTTCGGTGTGCTGGAAGCACACCTCAAGGAGACGTCGCAGAAGGTCCGGAAGGATTTCGATCTTTTGCTTCGTACGGGATGACCGTGAAGCGGTCGTTCGGAGTATCGGACAAAAATGAGACCCTGTTTGGGAAAATCCGATGCTCAAGCAAAGAGATAGAGCCGGCGGAAAATCTCACGCTGCAACCTTGACGGCCAGCACGGCCCTCTTCACCGGAATGCGCACCGACACGATCGTGCCGACACCTTCGCTCGACCGGATCTTCAGCGCGCCGCCCTGAAGCTCGGCCAGCGAACGTGAGATGGCAAGGCCAAGGCCAGACCCGGCATGGCTCTTGGAGAACTGGTTCTGCACCTGCTCGAAGGGCCGTCCGAGCTTGCCGAGCGCCTCCTTGGGGATGCCGCAGCCATTGTCCTCGATCGTCAGCACCAACGCGCCGGATGTGTTGCGGGCCCTGACCGATATGTGGCCGCCCTGGCCGGTGAACTTCACCGCATTGGACAAAAGGTTGATGACGATCTGCTTGATCGCACGGCGATCGGCGACCAGCGTCAGCGCATCGGCAATGCGCGTTTCCACGGTGATGGCCTTTTGCGCCGCCTGCAGCGAAACGACGCGTACGGTTTCGCTGATCAGCGGGCCGAGGTCGATCTCTTCCCGGTCCAGAGAGAACTGGCCGGCCTCGATCTTGGACATGTCGAGAATGTCGTTGATGACGCCCAGCAGATATTTGCCGCTGCTGTTGATGTCGGTGGCATATTCCTCGTAGCGCTCCGATCCGAGCGGGCCGAACAGCCCCTGTTCCATCAGTTCGGAGAAGCCGATGATCGCGTTCAGCGGCGTGCGCAACTCATGCGACATGTTGGCCAGGAATTCGGATTTGGCCCGGTTCGCCGCTTCGGCGCGTTCGGTTTCCTTCATGTATTTGCGGTTGAGGTCGACCAGTTCGCGCGAACGCTCCTCTTCGGCCCGCCGCGCTAGGCTGAGATCATGGATCGTTGCCATCAGCCGTCGCTCGCTGTCGACCAGCTTCTCCTGGTGCAGCTTGATCTGGGTGATGTCGGAACCGACCGAGACGATGCCGCCGTCCCGGGTCTTCAGTTCGTTGACCTGCAGCCATCGGCCATCGGCCAGCTGCCGCTCGAAAGTGGCGCCGCCCTGCAAGCCGCTGGTGTGGGCAAGCCGCCGTTCGGAAGCAAAGGCCAGCATGCGTTCCTCCAGCGCCGCGCGCGCGGTGCCCGGCATCACGTCGCGGTCCGAAAGCCCGTTGTCCTGCTGGTATTTGGAATTGCACATGATCAGGCGCTGCGTCGAATCCCACAGCACGAAGGATTCGTTGATGTTCTCGATCGCCGTTCTGAGGCGAAGGTCGGCAGCCTCGGACCGCAGCGCCAGATGACGCTGTTCGGT
Source organism: Mesorhizobium sp. M7A.F.Ca.US.006.01.1.1 (assembly GCF_003997935.1). Lineage (GTDB taxonomy): Bacteria > Pseudomonadota > Alphaproteobacteria > Rhizobiales > Rhizobiaceae > Mesorhizobium. The sequence goes on along the minus strand of NZ_RZQL01000282.1, from coordinate 1,270 downwards.
GACGTCGACGGCAATCCCGATCAGCTGGATCTCCGGCGCTTCCGGATCGATGACCTGTGCCCGTGCGCGCATCCAGACCCATTGGCCGTCGGCATGGCGCATGCGGAACACCTGGTCGATGTGGTCGATCTCGCGTGCGACGATTCTGTTGGCGAGCTCGAACAGGTCGCCGTCCTCGGGATGGATGATCTGATCGACCTCGCCGAAGGACAACATCGTGTCGCAGGGCTTGTAGCCGAGCATATCGTACATCGAGCGTGACCAGTACATCTTGCCTCGCACCATGTCCCAGTCCCACAGGCCGCAGCGGCCGCGAACCAGGGCCATGTCGATGCGCTGATGCGCTTCGAGGTAGATGCGGTCAGCCGCCTGCGCACGTGCCGCCTGGCCGAAATAGGCATAGAGGATGACGATCAGCACACCGGCCGTCAGCACGAACAGGGTGACGTTCAGCGAAACCGTCTTGCGCCAGGCATCGAAAACCGCGTCCTGTGGCACCAGGGCCGCCGATGCGCCCTTTCCGCCATTCGCCAGGCTGACCGCCGCGTACCAATCCCGTCCGTCGATGTTGACGTCCATGACGCCGGCACGATCGCCGAACATGAACAAGGGCTGGCCGCCCTCGACGAGGCCGTCGAGCGAATGGCCCTGCCATGGCATCGAGCGCGGCGTCACCGCGACGATCTTGAAAGCGCTGTCGGTGATGACAAGCACATGGCTGCGGCCCATCGCGCCCTGACGGCTGGTGGTCTCCAGCAGATCCTGTATGGCGCCGGGCACCGTTTCCGAGGTGGTGGCGAGCGAACTTGCCAGCTGGCCCGACGCCAGCGTCAGGATCGCCTTGGCATTGCGCTCGACATCGTCGCGCTCGTTCATCAGCGACAGCACACGCAGCGCCGCGATGACGATCAGGAAGGTGATGATGAGGACGGGTATCGATCGGCGCAGCAGCGGCTCGGCGGCCAGAAGCCGCCGGTAGGCCGGTTCGGCGATGAGCCGCGTATTCCCGGCAAGACCGTCGCCGCGCGTCTCACGATGCGCAAAAACCGTCCCTCCGGGCGCGCCCCACGCGTCCGCCTTCGCCATAAATGGCACTCCCCGAATTTGCCTATGCTGCTTGGTGATCCGGCAAACGCCGCACATCCGAATCGTCAGTAAAGAATCAAAGGTGATTCGCCTTGTCCAGTGGTCCGGCGAAAAAAGATTAAAAATCGACTAAAATAATGCCGATGTGGCTGCCCTCCCTCCCACTTGAGGGGAGGGTGGACAG
>NZ_RZQL01000281.1 GCF_003997935.1 Mesorhizobium sp. M7A.F.Ca.US.006.01.1.1 | reverse complement strand
CGCCAAGCTCGCGCTCGACAAGGCCGATGCGGCTCTGCTGGCGCGAAATGATGACGAACAAGGCGATGATGGCGACAAGGCCGATCAGGCTTTCAAACATGGCGGTTCCCCCAAACCAGGCCAGTTTTCACTGACATTCGTCGTACTGACATTCAAATGCGGCGGCCAAACGGCCAGAAAATCCAAGCTCGGAAAACTCAGTGCGCCGCCGGTCAACGCGCCGCCAGATTGGCGGCCGGAAAGATCGAGCATGTTTCGGTGCCGAAAGCCAGCAGCTTGCCGCCGGCATCCTTCAGCGTCGCTTCCGACACCGCCAGCGTGCGGCCCTTGTGAACAACCCTGCCCTCGCAGACCACTTCGCCGGTCTTCGGCGTGATGGGACGCGTCAAATTCACCTTGAACTCCGCCGTCGTATAGGCCTCGCCCTTTTCGAGCAGCGTCTGCACGGCACAGGCCAGTGCCGAATCGAGCAGCGTCGCCGCCCAGCCGCCATGCACGCTGCCCAGCGGATTGAGATGGCGCTCGCTCGGCATGCCACGAAAGACAGCGCGCCCTTCCGAGACTTCGGTGAGAGTGAAATTCAGCTGAAAGGAAATCGGCGGCGCCGGATACTTGCCGTCGACGATGCGCTGCAGCAATTCCAAACCTGTGTATTTCAGGATGTCGGCGTGCGGAATGGTGCCGAGGCCGAGCGGCGAGACCCGACCAGGATAAAGTTCGACCTCGCTCATGTGATGATTTCTCTGGCTGCGTCCCCGCCAGCTATGGCCTTGCCGCGCGCGTGATGTTTGCGCAGGGCCGTGAGGAAGCCGGTACGAGCGTCCGGCGGCTCGATGCCGCGCGGCTCATAGACGTGGCGGGTGAAAAAGAAGCCGGTCAGGCGGAAGGCGTCGTCGACATCAGCCGCATCGGCGCGCAGGCCGGAGCCGCGCTGCAGGAAGGCCGGCAGAGCCAGCATCTTGTCGCGCCACGGCAAACCGGCTTCGCGCGATACCGCGCGTCCCGATTTCGGCGAGACATAGGCCAGGTCCTGTCGCGTGCCGGTGGCGGCGCATTGGCTGAGATCGAGGCCGAAGCCGAGTTCGTCCAGCACCAGAAGCTCGAAGCGCGCCACCAGTTCGCCGGCGGCATCGGCATCGTCGAGATGGACGATCATCACGGCAAGCGTTTCGTAGAGACCTTCATGCGCGTCGCGCTCGGGCAACAGGCGCAGATGCGCGGCCATGGTCTGCAAGCCATAGACGGCGACGGCGCTGTCCATCAACCGGGCCGCGTTCATCTCAATCGCTTCGGCCTGGAACGTGCCGAGATGTTCATCAAGGCGCGCACGCCACAACAGGTCAACTCGATTGCCAGGCTGGAGCACGGGCTGCTGCTTGCGCGAACGGCCGCCGCGAACAAGGCCAAGATGACGGCCATGCGCGCGCGTCATCACCTCGAGAATGGCGCTGGTTTCGCCATGCTTGCGAGTGCCGAGAATGATTCCCTCGTCGCGCCATTCCATTTCAGGAGCTTTTCACCGATCGGGGGGCGAAATCAAGGTATGGGCTTGGCCCTCGGGTAACTCTCACAACAATGCATAAAAAACCGCCCGCAGCGATGTGCTGCAGGCGGGCTGGTGAGGTCAGTCTATCCGTTAGAAATTGCGCTGGAAGCGAACAATGCCGCCGATGCCGTCCTTCTTGTCGGCCTTGGACCAGTTGCCGTAGATGGAGGGGTTGCCGTAATTGCCGTAGTGATCCCAGTCAACTTCGGTCGTGACCGTGAAGCCGGGGACGATGGTGTAGGCGACGTTCGCCGCAAAAGCGATGTTCTTGTCGTCGTCAGCCGAAGCCTGGACGTTGAACGAGGTCTTCTCGTTGAACTTGTAGGCGCCGCCGCCCCAGACGGCCCAGTTGCCGCCCCATGGCTTGTACTGAGTGCGGCCATGGACGTCGATGTTGTTGTTGGCATCGTCCTTGGAATTGTCGTCCGTGCCGTAGCCGCCCATGACGAACAGCGTCAGTTCCTTGCTGACATTGACGTCCAGGCGAACCTTGCCGGACACTTCCTCATAGTTGCTGTCATAGGCCACGACGCCGGTGATCGCACCCCAGTCGCCCTTGTACTTCAAACCGCCGACGACGTGCGGAACATAGCTGTCGATCGTGTTAACGGCAGTGCCTTCTTCGAGCGAGACCACGCCCGTGATGCCGTTCCCCGCGTCGAAATTGTACTGGACGACGTTGGTGTCCTTGATACCATACGGGATGATCGTGTCCTGGATAACATTGCCGGCGTAACCGATGAACTGGTCATATGCCGTTTCGTCCTTACCGACGCGCAGACCACCGAGCTGGATCCAGGCGAAGTTGAGGGTGGTGGTCTTGTTGCCGGCCTGCCAGCCGGTGCCGCCACCAGTATAGTCGCCGGAAGAGTTGCCGAACTGGAAGCGGGTCTCGGTAAAGGTCTTCAACGTGCCGAGTTCGGTTTCCTGGCCGGTATAAGTCCTCAGCGTGAAGCGCATGTTCTTGTAATAGGTGTCGTGGCTATCGCCGTCCTGGTGATCGGCAACGTTGTTGACGCCATCCAGCGTGCCGGAATCGCCGACGCCTATGTCGTAGCGGAGATAGCCGCCGATGCGCAGGCAGGTCTCGGTGCCCGGAATATAGAAGTAGCCGGCGCCGTAGACGTCGCAGATCTTGACGTATTCGGCCGGTTCCGGTTCGGCGACGACGACAGCGTCAGCCGCGCGCGCGCCGCTGACCGCGATCAGGGCCGCGGCTGAGCCGAGAAGGAGGCTCTTGATGTTCATTTTCTGACCTCTCCAGTCATAGTTATAAATGGCTTCGGATTTGTGGCTGGCGGCAATGTTTTCCCGCCTCACCCCCACAACGAAAAAGGCTCACACCGCTCGCCCTTTTCAGCGGCGAACATACCCATCAACCATCTGCCTTCAATGACGATTTCCGAAATAATGCCAATTCTGCGAACAGATTAATGCTGTGTTGCACAAATAACACTTGCCGTTATAACGAATGGCACAATCGGCACAACGTCATATGTTGAATATATATACGGATATTTACGCGGCTAAATACACTTCTAGCGGTGCTATATTTCTAAAATTACCGCACAATACGGAATAGCTACCTGATTTACGCCGAAATCGACCTGAATCTTGCCGCCCCCCTTTATCGTCAGATGACGCCCATCCGCCAAACCCACTCTGATACCGAGGCGGAAAGCGGGATGACGCTTCCAAGCCTGTCTGCCTCTTCCAAGACGATCGAAACTCCCTCGAGCGCTGTCGCGCGGCTGATCGTGACAGCAGCCAACCGTTGAAAAACGATTCCTCCGTGACGCCTCTCAGTCGACCTTGGCGACGCAGGCAACGTGATCGCCCGCCTCGATCAGGCGGATTGGGATGCGTGTTCGGGAAAGCATCGCTTCGGCCAGAATGTCCCTGGTCGCGCCATGCGAGGGGGATGGTTCGGCGACAGGATTAGGATCTGGTGGGCGAGAGCGCCTTGAACGTTTGGCGCCTCACGCCCCGTGCGCGTGATCGGCAAGCACTTCATCGATCACATGACGGGATCTTTCAACCTCGACAGAGTTAACGTCGATCTGCCCATCGACCGTGATCAGCGCCTTCCAAAGCGTCCAGCCACGACCCCGCGCCCACATCGCCTCGTCGGCCGGAAGGCCGGCACGAAACGCCTCCCGGCTTTTGCCTTCCAACAGCGTCCACGCGATCGCCAGATCGCAGGCGGGATCGCCGACGCCGGAGGTTCCGAAGTCGATCACCGCGCTCAATCGGCCTTGCCTGACCAGCAGGTTTCCCCAACTGACATCACCGTGGAACCAGACCGGTGCACCGTGCCATTGTGCGGCAAGCGCTGCCTCCCACACCGCACTAGCGGCATCCGTAGCGATCTTGCCGTCGAGGGCAGCAATCGCTTGCCGGGCCTCGCCATCATAGACGCTGAGTGCTCCGCCGCGAAAGAAGTTGTGTTGTCCCGGCGCCGGACCGCCAGTGGCATCGATCCTTTGCAAGGCGACCAGGAACGCGGCCAGGTCGGTCGCGAATCGCGGCAGACCGGCGATACGCTCACGCTTTGCCGTCTCGCCTTCGATCCAGCGGTAGACGGACCAGTGCCAGGGATAGTTTTCGGTCGGAACTCCCATCGCCAGCGGAACCGGGATCGGCAGCGGCAGCAGAGGTGCGAGCCTCGGCAGCCAGCGATGCTCCTTTTCCACTTGCAGGGAGTAGGCCGCGGCACTCGGCAGCCGCACGGTCATCTCGTCGCCGAGATGAAAGGTCCTGTTGTCCCAGCCGCCTGATGCAACCGGCCTGATCGCAAGATCCTTCCAGTTGGGAAATTGCGTGGCGATCAATCGGCTGACAAGCGTTACGTCGATGTTCGGCTTGCTGACCATCGAGCCTAGCGCGGAAATTCGAGCCCCATTTCACGGTAGCGCTCGGGGTCGTCGCCCCAGTTCTCGCGCACCTTGACGAACAGGAACAGGTGCACCTTCTGTTCGAGGATGCCTGCTATCTCCATGCGCGCCGCCTGGCCGATGGCGCGGATGGTCTCGCCCTTGTGGCCGAGCACGATCTTCTTCTGGCTGTCGCGCTCGACAAAGATGGTCTGGTCGATGCGCACCGAGCCATCCGGCTTCTCTTCCCATTTCTCGGTCTCGATATGCGAGGAATAGGGCAATTCCTGATGCAGCCTGAGATAAAGCTTCTCGCGCGTGATCTCGGCCGCGAGCTGGCGCATCGGCAGGTCCGAGATCTGGTCTTCCGGATAGTACCAGGGACCCACCGGCAGAGCCTCGGCCAGATAATCGAGCACGTCCTTGCAGCCGGAACCAGTCAGCGCCGAAACCATGAAGGTGCGCTTGAACGGGACCCTTTCGTTCGCTGCCGCCGACAAAGCCAGCAGCGCTTCGTGCTTGACGCGGTCGACCTTGTTGAGGATCAGCACCATCGGCTGGCGCACATCCTTCAGCCGTTCGAGGATGGCGTCGGCGTCGCCCCTGATGCCGCGTTCGGCGTCGATCAAAAGCAGCACGATATCGGCGTCCTTGGCCCCGCCCCAGGCGGTGGTCACCATCGCCGTGTCGAGCCTCCGCTTCGGCTTGAAGATGCCGGGCGTGTCGACGAAAACGATCTGCGCATTGTCATGCGTGGCGATACCGCGCACGATGGCGCGGGTCGTCTGCACCTTGTGGGTGACGATCGACACCTTGGCGCCGACCAACTGGTTGACCAGCGTCGACTTGCCCGCATTGGGCGCGCCGATCAGGGCAACGAAACCGGAATGCGTGGGGGCAGCTTCCGTTGCCGGCTCTTCGGTGGCGGTCATGCCGCACTCCCTTCACTTGAGCGCGCGCGCTCCGATTTTTGGGCCGATGTGGTGGCCCAGACGCCTTCGCGCAAAAGAAATGCCGAAGCCGCCGCTTCTTCGGCCACCCTGCGGGAGCCGCCAGTACCGCTTATCGGCGCAAAGCCGCGGACCTGCAAGGACACGGTGAAGACGGGCTGGTGGTCCGGGCCTTCTCGCTTTTCGATCACATATTCCGGGCGCGCATCGCTGGTCTTGGCAATCCATTCCTGCAGATCGGATTTCGGATTGAGCGGCTTTGCAATCACCGTATGCGAGCGCGGTTCCCAGTAGCGCAGGACGAACCGCCGCGCGGCCTCGATGCCACCGTCGACGTAAACCGCCGCGATCAGCGCTTCTACCGCATCCGCCAGATAGTTTCCGCCCGAGCCACGCGACCGCATCTTCAAGGCGGAATCGGCGCGGACCAGATCCTCCAGCTGCATTTCGATGCCGATTTCGGAGCATGTCCGCGCATCGACCAGCGCATTGAAGCGCGGGGCGATTTCACCTTCCGGAGCATCAGGAAATTTCTCGAAAAGCATATCTGCGACGATCAGCCCAAGCACGCGGTCGCCAAGGAATTCGAGACGCTGATTGTTGCTGGCCGCCTTGACCGCACTGGAATGCGTCAAGGCGGTCTCGAGCAAACGGATGTCCTGGAAGACATGGCCGGTCTTGGCCTTCACCAAACCGGCCAGTGTTTCGCCTGTCGGACGCTTCAAAGCCATCAATTGACGAAATGGAACAGGCGCGAAGCGCGCATCAGCGACGGCCATTTCCAGATTTCGAGAGGGCTCGCCTTGCCGGCGATCGAGAAGAAAACAAGATTGGCGCGGCCAACCAGATTTTCCGCGGGAACGTAGCCGACGGTGAAACGGCTGTCGGCGGAATTGTCCCGGTTGTCGCCCATCATGAAATAGTGGCCGGGCGGCACGTCGAATTCGCGGGTGTTGTCGCCGATCGAGTTCGAATTCAGGTCGAGCGTGTCGTAGCTGACGCCGTTAGGCAAGGTCTCACGATAGACATCGATCGGGCGCGATTCCTCGGTGATGTCGGGATTGTCGATCTGGCCCGTTTTCACGCGCGGCACGCCGACGCCGTTGATGAAAAGCTGGCCGTCCTTGACCTGGATCTTGTCACCCGGCAGGCCGACAACGCGCTTGATGTAGTCGACGGACGGATCAGGTGGGAACTTGAAAACCGCTACGTCGCCGCGCTTCGGCTCGGAACCCCAGATGCGGCCCGAAAAAATATCGGGTCCGAAAGGCAGAGAATAGCGCGAATAGCCATAGGACCATTTGGTGACGAACAGATAGTCGCCTTCCAAAAGCGTCGGCCGCATCGATCCCGACGGGATCGAAAAAGGCTGGAACAGCAGCGTGCGGATGACCAGGGCGAGCAAAAGCGCCTGGACGATGACGCTGACGGTCTCGCCAAGCCCGCCGGATTTCTTCTCGGATTTTTCAGCCACGCTCATGTCGTCCTCGATTGTGCGTTGGATGGTATAGAGTCTCGGCGCGCGCTGGGCAACGTCAATGCCGGTCGTCAGAGGCAATCAATGTGGCGCTTCTTCGACGGGCAGCGCCTCGATGATCACAAAGGCTTGAGCGAGCGGGAAATCATCCGTGATGGTGAGGTGGATTGCCGCCCGATGGCCCTTTGGCAGGATTTTGTCCAGCCTGGCCAGCGCTCCTCCCGTCAACGCCATGGTCGGCGCGCCACTTGGCAGGTTGACGACACCCATGTCGCGCCAGAACACGCCCTGCGCCAGACCAGTGCCCAGCGCCTTGGCGCAGGCCTCCTTGGCAGCGAAACGCTTGGCATAGGAGGCCGCGCGGGCGCGTCGATTGTCCGAACGCGCCTGTTCGATCTCGGTGTAGATTCTCTGGATGAAGCGCTGGCCGTGACGCTCCAGCGATTTCTCGATGCGCCTGATGTCGATCAGGTCGCTGCCTATGCCGATGATCATCGCGCAGTGGAACCGATGCTTGCGCCGGGATGGGACGATTGCGCATGCCGGCTTGCGCGCTCGGCCAGACGTTTACGCCGCTGTTCACGGAAAGCGTTCATGCCCCAGCGCGTGATGGCGTAGAACAGCAGCCCGAAGGCAAGCCCGAGCGGGACCGCGCCGATCAGCATCGGTTCAAGGACCGGTTTCCATAATTGCGCGAAGGAGAGGTTGTGCAGCATCTCGCCCAGATGTGCCGGCGGCCCATGCGTCGGCAGGCGGTCATGCAGGATGAGTTTGCCCGTTTCCCATGACGCGCCCCATAGCAACGGGAAGGTCAGCGGGTTGCCGAAAAAAACCGCGCCAAGCGCCGCCGCCACCAGATTGCCGGCGATCACCCAGCACAGGATGGCAGCGATGATGAAATGGAACCCGACGGGGAAGAATGAAGCGAAGACACCGGCCGCAACGCCGGCCGCCACCGCATGCGGTGTGGCCTTCAGCCGCAGGATGCGCTTGGAAAAATACTGAAGCGAGCGCGAAAACGAGCGGCGCGGCCAAAGGTAGGTACGCACCCGCTCATAAAGGCCATCAGGCTTACGGCGTCGAAAAAGCACTCTGTTCCCGTTCCACAGCGCCCGCAACGGCACCTTCAGCCGGGCGTGGCAGCCACATCTTGCGCTTGACGATCACCCTATGGCAATCGCCACCTTATATAACGACGCGCTGGCGCAAGAACAACCAAACACCTTTTGTGCGCCGCGCTTGTTACCGCCCTTCGGGGGTCTTGCTTCCAACATTGGACAATCGCGGCGAATTTAGGGAACCGGCAGTCGCATCGCCGAAAGGCGCAGCGTCGCAGGCGGCTACGGCAGGTATTCGCTGACCTCGACCAGATTGCCGTCCGGGTCACGGAAATAAACCGACATCATCGGACCTCGGGCCCCGATACGTTCAACCGGGCCGAGTTCCACCGCCACACCATTGGCCGCGAGCCGGGCACGTACCTCATCCAGTGGCCGGTCGGTGATCAGGCAGAAATCACCTGATCCTGATGTCGG
>NZ_RZQL01000027.1 GCF_003997935.1 Mesorhizobium sp. M7A.F.Ca.US.006.01.1.1 | reverse complement strand
GGGGCCGAGCGTGACCTTCACCGCGTCAGCGAGGATGTTGACACCGCGCAGCATGCGCTCGCGGGCATCGCGGGAGAATTTTACGTCTTTGGCAGCCATTTTTAGCTCCTGGCAGGGGCTTCAATCGAGCCCGGGAATTCAGTTGACGAAAGGGCCTGATATGAGCCGATGATGCCCATGATGTCGGATTCCTTCATGATCAGAAGGTCTTCGCCATTGAGCTTGACTTCCGTGCCCGACCACTTGCTGAACAGGATGCGGTCGCCGGCCTTGACGTCCAGCGGGACCAGCTTGCCAGCTTCGTCACGAGCGCCGAAGCCGACAGCGATGATCTCGCCTTCCTGCGGCTTTTCCTTTGCCGTGTCGGGGATGATGATCCCGCCAGCGGTCTTGGATTCGGATTCGACCCGGCGAACGACCACGCGGTCATGCAGCGGGCGGAACTTCGACTTTGCCATTTTCGGATTTTTCCCTGGTGCGCTGTTGAGGGGTTTTTGTTAGCACTCGCGATGGACGAGTGCTAACGCGATAGTGAGGTAGGCTGTAAGCGGGCACTCGTCAAGACGGACGAGGGCAGGCGAGGAGCTCTGGCCCCCTCCCCGGTGGAACCCAACGCATACGCGGCATCCGCGTTGATGGCTGCGAGCCCCACATTTCCATTGAATTCGGCGTCATGACGCCAACTTGCTCGCGCCGCTTCCAAGTCGTCAGTCGTGCTGCCGTCAGCACGAACATAGGGCTGCGCTTCACTTCCCGTCGAAGCCGCGGCAAGCAGCGTCGCCGTCAGCACGCTCCTTTGCAGATGCTTGCCAAAGGTGGACAGTGAGCGCACCTGCGCCGGGCTGTTGGTGCGAACGTAAGACGTCATTGACAACTCCTTTTTGCAAGTCGAGCCCCTTCTCCACCTTCGGCCGCCGTCGACGCGAAGAAGTCCGCATCGCGTTGAAGACGAGCTGCGAAAAAGAGAAAGATGTGTTTGATGGCTGCGGCCCCAACGGTGCCTTCAGATTTGAGATCACTTCCGCCGCGAGCGGCTGAAGCTCCTCGCAACGTCAAATCGAATCTGCTGCCAAGCCTCCAGGAAAGGAGAGCATTGCTCATCTCGCGCTTGTGCATGCAGTCAACCTTCGATCCGTGTTGCCACATCAAGAGCAAATGCCGTGCCAAAGCTCACTGGGAAGTGAACGCATGGCTCTCCCTGAAAACCTCACAAATCCAGCATGGTCAATTGTGCGGAACCCGACATGCGTCTTCTGCCACTGTCAGCTTTCGGACAGGCATGACGCGTTTCGCGCCGACCACCGGTCGATCGGTTTTGGGGCCGGTCTGTTCGCCTCATAAGAGCGCGTTACATTGCGTAGCGGTTTCCCGAGCGCCGCCACATGACACTGGACCTGCAGGTAGCACCGGCTTCTCATCCAGCCTTACTTTGGCCCCCTCGCGTATCAAATTCCCGCTGGCGAGCCCTGCTTTCATAGATCGCACCATGCCGGATGTCTGCTCTGGCGCCCGACCCGCTGGCACGATCTCGATCCGGCATAAGGGCGCAGCATCTTTGCAGGCCGTTTCATCCCGGCGTCCTGCTTGGCTGACAGACCGCACTTGGCGAGCGGTCTCCATGCTCTCTCCAAGGACCATCCCTGCGGCTGGCTTGTCGACCTATGGGCGGGTCCGGCCGCCCGAAACCCTCGCGCCATCAGCTTTTTTCCCCGCCGCCTGCGGCGGCTTCCTCGCGCCGCTTCGCTCACAAAAAAGCTGCCCGCTCGGGTCCTTCACTGTCGCTGCGGCCCTGTCGGATTCAGGCGGTCCTGACGCGCCCATTACGGTGCGCCATCGCAGGGGATGGTCCCCGGCGAAACCACAAAAGGAGACTTCGAAATGACCGCGATCGGTTACGTCAACAAGCAGGAAAACGGCGCCTACAAGGGCCAGTTCAAGACGCTCAGCGTCCGCGCCGACATCGATATCGTCCCCAACCAGGCCAAGAGCGCCGATAACCATCCCGACTTCCGGGTGCTTACGCAAGGGGTCGAAGTCGGCGCTGGCTGGATCCGCACCGGCGAGACTTCCGGCAAGGATTATGTGAGCCTGTCGATTGCAGCGCCGGAGTTCGGACCGCGCAAGCTCTACGCCAATCTCGGCCGAGCCGCCGGCCAGGACGATCACGACACCTACGCCATCATCTGGAACCCGGCCGACTGACCGGCCGAGATAAGAGCCTCGCGCCGCAGCCCCGGCGCGGGGCTCATTCCCAGGAGTTCCACCCAAACCCCGTCCGCCCTAAAGGGCGGCGAAAACTCTCCCCCGACTCTTCGCCCGTCCCCGAGACGATCTCCCTCGCCCATCCTCGCCCTCGCTTGTCCGAAGCGAAACGAGGATCATCATGGACGACGAAAACGAACGCGCGGCCCGCGCGAAAAAGGGCAGCCCGTTTCTCAGCACAGCCCAAGCCGCCTTCTATATCGGGCTCTCCCAGCGCACGCTCGAAAAGATGCGGCTCAAGGGCGGCGGCCCGAAATTCCGCAAGCACGGCCGCTATGTCCGCTATCACATCGACGAACTCGACCATTGGTCGAAAGGACACCCGCAGCACTCCATCGCCGGCGATGGCAAGGCCGGTTCCGGCCAGGGCGGCACGGGAGGCCGTTCATGAGGCGGCGCCCTTCCATCCATCTGATCGGCAGCCGCCTGAGGCGTGTTCGAGCCCGTAAGACGGTCGCCTTGGCCGCGGCCGGTCTCGGTCTTTTGGGCTTCACGGCGCTGGGAAAGCCCGCCCCTTGGCTGGTCTGGAACGCCTCGGCCAGCGCGCCGATCGGCCTTTACCGCATCGCTGCGGGAGCGCTGGCGCGTGGCGATCTCGTGCTCGTGCGCCCGCCTGAATACGCGGCGTATCTCGCCGCCGAGCGCAGCTATCTGCCTCGCAATGTGCCGCTGGCAAAACGTCTTGCAGCGCTGCCGGACGATAATGTCTGCGCCTTCAATGACGCCATCATCATCGGCGGCGACATCGTCGCGCGCCGGCTCAAAATCGACGCCGAAGGCCGACCTTTGCCATGGTGGAACGGCTGCCGAGCGCTCGGGGATAACGAGGTTTTCCTGCTCGGCAGCGACAAAAACCGCTCCTTCGACAGCCGCTATTTCGGGCCTGTTCCCACTCAAAATGTCATCGGGAGGCTCGTACCACTATGGACCGAGTGACCCTCCTCTTGTTGGGCATGATCGCCATTGCGCCATGCGCCTGTTCCGCCTCGACCGGCGCTGAGCCGGTCGCCATCTCCCAAAGTCCGCAGCTGCGAAAGTGGCAGACGTTGGTATCGGAAGCAAGCCGGCGCTTCCATATTCCCCAAGCCTGGATCTATGCCGTCATGGCTGCCGAAAGCGGCGGCAAGACAATGCGCGGCGGCCGCCCCATCACCTCCCCCGCTGGCGCCATGGGCCTCATGCAGGTGATGCCCGGCACCTATGAAGAGATGCGGGTCGAACACGGCCTTGGGCCTAACCCCCACGATCCGCGCGACAATATCCTGGCCGGCACGGCCTATCTCAGTGCCATGTATGACCGCTTCGGATTTCCTGGCCTGTTTGGCGCCTACAATGCCGGTCCCGAGCGCTACGACGAGCATTTGAAGCGTGGCAAACCGCTGCCAGAAGAGACCGTCGAGTACCTCGACCAACTCAAGGCGGCCGGAGTTTCGGCGGCCGACATCGAGGCGTTCGAAAGCCAATCTGTCGCTCCAAAGGCGCAAATCGCTCCTCTCGGACGGTCGCTGTTCTTCATTCATGACGGTGTTCACTCAGGCGTGCGAAACGGCGATCTCTTCGTGCCGCTCGGCAAGGACGGCGCGCAGCCGAAGGAGCCGGTGCGTTAGCCATGGCGGACGGGGGCGCGTCTGGCGGGGCTGGGCGCGGAAGGCAAGATAAAGGTACCGCCTCCAGGAGGCGGTTAAATCTTTGTCTGCACATCGTTTTTCCGGGAGGCTGCCGCCGGTGCCAAGAGGGTTTGACGTGTAAGTGTCTGATTTTGCTTGATATGTCTGGGAGGCTCGCATTAAGGATGACGAGTTCAGGCCGAAGCTCGGCAAAATCGGGTCGCGCGGCTCGAAGGCCGGCAAACGCTATGCCGGCCAGGTTCGTGCGGCGATCAACCGGGCTGGCGGCCGGCCGCAACGCGGTGGTCGCTTCACAGGAAGCCGGACAGGGCGCGGCGGGGCGGCCGCCGCACTGCTGAAATCGCGCGACCGGTATGCCGCCTTCCGCCAGCGCCGGGTGATCGTCAAGGCGCGGGTCGTCAAGCTCGCCGGCAAGGGCGCGGACGGGGCGCGTGCCCATCTACGCTATCTTCAGCGCGACGGGGTCACCCGCGAAGGTGAACCTGGCGAGCTCTACGGCGCCGACAGCGGCCGCGTCGACGGCAAGGCGTTCATCGATCGCGCGGACGGCGACCGCCATCAGTTCCGCTTCATCGTCGCTGCCGAAGACGGCATCGAGTACGACGACCTCAAGGCGCTGACGCGGCGGCTCATGGCGCAGATGCAGGAAGACCTCGGCACGAAGCTCGACTGGGTCGCGGTCGATCATTTCAACACCGGCCACCCGCACAGCCACATCATCGTCCGTGGCAGGGACGACCGTGGCGAGAACCTGGTCATCGCGCGCGAATATATCTCATCTGGCATCCGCGAGCGGGCGGCCGAGCTGGTCAGCCTCGATCTCGGTCCGCGAACCGACCGCGAGATTGAGCTTCGCCTGCGCCGGGAAATGGAGCAGGAACGCTTCACCAGCATCGACCGTCGGCTGCTCAGCATGCGTGATGATGACGGCCTGGTCTCGCCGGGCGGTCCCGACGCCATTCGCCAGACGCTGCACCAGGGACGGCTGCGCAAGCTCGAGCGGATGGGTCTGGCCGCGGAGGTCGGCGCTGGCTCCTGGCGCCTCGACGATGAGCTCGAAGCCACGCTGCGCCGCACCGGCGAACGCGGCGACATCATCAAGACCATGCACCGCGAACTGACCGGCAAGGGGCTTGCCCGCAGGGCCGCCGACTGGGTGATCCACGATCGATCCGGCGAGCCCGTCCAGTCTCTCGTCGGTCGCGTTGTCGCGCGTGGACTGGCCGACGAGATCAATGACCGCCATTACATGATCGTCGACGCCGTCGACGGTAAGAGCCATTGGATCAACATCGGTAGAGGCGAGGCGATGGAAACGATGCCTAATGGCTGCATCGTGCGTGTCGCGCCAAGGAACACCGAGCCGAGGCAGGTCGATCGTACCATCGCCGAAATCGCCGCCGCGCATGGCGGCCGTTACGACGTCGATATGCACCTGAAGCATGACCCATCCGCCACCGAGAGCTTTGCGCGAACGCATGTGCGGCGGCTGGAGGCGATCCGCCGCGCGACCGGCGGCGTTGAGCGAGAGCCGAACGGCACCTGGCTCATCGCGCCGGACCATCTCGATCGCGTCGCGAATTATGAGGGCCAGCGGGCCAGGGCCGAGCCTGTCGTTGCCGACAAGCTCTCCTCAATGGCGCTGGAGCGACAGGTCAGCTTCAACGGCGCCACCTGGCTCGACCGGGAGCTGGTTGCCGATAGACCCGAGCCTTTGCACGGATCCGGCTTCGGCCGCGACGTGAGAGAGGCGCAAGCTCGCCGGCGGCAGTGGCTGATCGCGCAAGGCCTCGCGCATAAAGAACAGGATGGGATCGTCTATCGAGCCAACATGCTTTCGATCCTGCGCCAGCGAGAACTGAACCGTGTTGCTGGCCAACTGTCGGAGGAACTTGGCCTGCCCTATGCCGAAGCGCGATTCGGAGGACGAGTAGAGGGTACGCTCCGCCGCTCCGTCGAGCTTGCCAGCGGAAAATATGCCGTCGTTGAAAAGTCGCGCGAGTTCACGCTGGTGCCATGGCGGCCGGTGCTTGAGCGCCATGTGGGCAAGGAGGTCTCCGGTGTCGTGAGTGGGGAGGGGATTTCATGGACCGTCGGCCGGCAAAGGAGCGGACCTGGTGTTTCGTGAGATGGTGTACAGCTTTTTAGCCAGCGGCGCGGGCAGCCATGCGAGCCCGCGTAGACCTTATGGCCGCACGCCCGCAATCGGTCGCATGGACCTGCCAGGCGGGGCGGCTTTGGAGCGTTCGGACCCGACACGCTGCGTGAGTGGCCAGACTTCGAGCGCTCGAAGATGCGGACTGTTGTCTGCTGGCCGGCGTTATTCCGGCTGGCCTATGACCGCGGCGCAACAGTTCACCGCTGAAGTTGCCACGGGCGAACATCGACAAGAGAAAAAACACCATTGCGCGTTACAAATCGCCGTTGAAAGCGTTTAGGTTGCATGCGCTTCGCCAAGTAAACGGATACCCCAGAAGAGAGCCATGACCACGGCCCGCCATATCGTGACGCTGCTTAAAAGCCACATTGCCGGCGACGAGGATCGTTTCCTCTCTATCGCGATGCAGCTTGCTGCGCATGAGGCACGTCAAGGCCATGGCAAGCTTGCTCAGGAGCTCAAGGATCTGGTCGACGCAGCCAAGAGCAGGGACGCCCGGATTGCCAAGAGCAGTCGGCCGGTTCCCCTTTTTCAGCCAAAGGGCGAACTCGCAGGCCTCCTGCATGTGCGCTATCCGGACCTGCGACTGACGGACATGATTTTGCCGGACAGTCTGCGCTCGCGCCTGCACCGCGTGCTGGGAGAGCAGCGCCAACAAGCAAGCTTGCGCGAGCACGGGCTTGTTCCCCGTCGCAAACTGCTTCTGGTCGGCCCGCCAGGATCAGGCAAGACGATGACCGCATCGGCATTGGCCGGGGAGCTTCATCTGCCCCTTTTCATGATCGTCCTCGATGGTTTGATCACCAAGTTCATGGGAGAGACTGCCGGAAAGCTGCGGCTTGTTTTTGATGCAATGCAGGCGACGCGGGGCGTCTACTTCTTTGACGAATTCGATGCCATCGGCGCGCGTCGAGGCGAACGCCAGGATGTTGGCGAGATTCGGCGCGTGCTGAATTCGTTTCTGCAGTTTCTCGAGCAAGACGACAGCCACAGCCTGATTATTGCGGCAACAAATCATCCCGAGCTGCTCGACAGAGCTTTGTTCCGCCGTTTCGACGATGTCATCGAATACGCCGTGCCCGATCGGCCGATTATCGAGGCGCTGCTTCGGGCTCGACTCGACCGCTTCGACACCAGAGGGCTTGCCTGGAACGAGGCGATCTCTCAGGCAGAGAGACTGTCGCAGGCCGAGATCACCCGCGCGGCCGACGACGCTGCAAAAACCATCATATTGCGGGGGGGGAAGCGGATCACCTCGGAAGCGCTCATCGACGCTCTGAAGGAACGCCGGCAGGCTTCGCTGTCTGAGTAGCGACAGCACAGATCATAATGGCAGACGATTTTCCGCGCGACCGCGCCCATATCCACCTTCGCAACAACGGCATTCGGGAAGCCTATCGGCGGCCCAACCAACTTATACATGCACCGCCGCTGCCGGCGCGTGATCGGGCGTCGCATGCTGCGGCCTTGACGCAATCCATCGAACAAGCGGTCGAAAGTGCACGCCAGCAGATTGCGGCGCGTGACCCCCAGCTGTCGGTCGGCACGCCTGGCTTTTACCTCGAGATCGATCTGCCCATGTCCGGACGGGCGGCCCTCGACCAGTTGGCCGATCGTCGCCAGCACATGGAGCTGGTCGCCGTCCATGAGCCAACTCAACCCGGTGCTCCCATCACAGCGTCGGTGTTCCTGCCGCAAAGCGCGCAAGCCTATTATTTGCGGAAAGTCGAGGCGTATCGAGACGTTGACACTGACCGCGGCAGACCGCGCAACGAGCCGCTCGTCTCCCGCATGGAGACAGTCAGGCTGGCGACTGCACGATCGTTGTTTACCGACCACGACGACCTCTTCCCCCAGGCCGCTGACGAGCAGGTGTGGTGGGAAGTCTGGCTGCGCGACGGTCGCCGCGAGAACTTCGAGCACATTGCCGAAGCCCTGAACATCACTTTGCGCACGCATGCGGTCAGGTTTCCGGAGCGGGTGGTCATGCTGGCACTCGCCAGCACGGCAATGCTCGACCGCATGATTGCGCACAGCGATGTCGTCGCCGAGCTGCGGCGCGCGAAGGATACGCCGTCCTTCTTCATGGGCCTTGGCGGCGCGGAGCAAAGGGACTGGAGCGACGAGCTTCTCGGGCGCGTCAGACCGCCTCAATCCGATATTGCGGTCTGCATTCTCGACAGCGGCGTACGTCGCACCCACCCGTTGATCGAACCCGCACTTGCCGTTGAAGACTGGCACACCGTCAAACCGGCATGGGGCAGCGACGACACACCTGCGTGGAGCGGCCACGGGACGCGAATGGCAGGTGTCGGCCTGTACGGTGATCTGGTCCCGCTCCTGGTCGGAGGCGATCCAGTTCCATTGCCCTTTCGGCTGGAGAGTGTCCGTATCCTTCCGCCAGAAGACGAGGCAAACGATCCAGAACTCTATGGCTCGATCACCGCGGAAGCGATCGCCCGCGCCGAGGTGCAGGCGCCGGAGCGCCGCCGCGCGATCGCAATGGCTGTGACAAGCGCCAGTCCGGCGCGTGGAAGGCCCACATCGTGGTCTGCCGCTATCGACCAACTCTGTTTCGAAGAGGAGCAGCGACGCTTGATCGTTCTCTCTGCCGGCAACATCGGCGATGACCTCATGCCGGCCGAGCATTTGACGCGCAACGATCTGGAAGCAGTCGATGATCCTTCTCAGGCCTGGAATGCGCTGACGGTCGGCGCTTTCACAGAAAAGGTCGATATCATTGACACCGACTTTGCGGGCTACGCTCCGATCGCGCCGGTCGGCGAGCTCTCGCCGCGCAGTCGCACTTCGGTCGTTTGGGACAGGCAGTGGCCGGTGAAGCCCGAGGTCGTCTTCGAAGGCGGCAATCTCGCCCATGACGGTGTGTTGCCTGGCGAGCCGATCGACGATCTGCAGATATTGACCACTTTCTATCGACCCGAACTGCGCCACTTCACCACCCTCGGAGATACGAGCGCGGCAACGGCCCATGCCGCACGGATGGCGGGACTAATTCTATCAGCGCGCCCCGAGCTGTGGCCTGAAACGGTTCGCGCCCTGATCGTCCACTCGGCCGAATGGACTCCGGCGATGCGCGCACGCATCGATGCGTGCAACGGAGCGAAGGGCGAGATCCAGGCGCTCGTGCGGCGCTATGGTTACGGCGTGCCAGATCTTGGGCGCGCGCTTCTGTCAACGGTGAACGACCTCACGCTTATCGTTGAAGATGAGCTTCAGCCTTTCCAGCGCGAGGGCGGCGCGGCTGCCAAAACGCGTGACATGAAGCTGCATCGCCTGCCTTGGCCGAAGGAGCAGCTCGCGGCGCTCGGCGCTGCCCAGGTCGAGCTCCGCGTCACGCTGTCCTATTTCATCGAACCCAACCCCGGTGAACGCGGATGGACCCGCCGGCATCGTTACGCGTCCCATGGTCTTCGGTTCAGAGTAAAGTCAGCGACCGAGACAGTCGACGAATTCCGAGCCCGCATCAATCAGGCCGCTCGGGACGAGGAGGAAGGGGCGCCTGCTGGAGGCGGAGAAGAGTGGCTGCTCGGCACCTTCCGCGATCGCGGCTCGTTGCACGCCGATTTCTGGTCGGGCAGCGCCGCCGATCTCGCCGAGCGTGATGCGATCGGCGTGTTCCCGGTCGGGGGCTGGTGGAAGGAGAAGCCTTACCTGGAACGCGTCGACGCTCTGGCTCGGTACGCCCTGATTGTGACGATGCGGGCGCCTGGGGTCGATGTTGACATCTTCACACCCGTCGAAGCAGCCCTGACTGTCGAGACGTCGGTCGAGACCTGATGCAGCACTGTCCAAATCGGCCAACAACGGAGGTTTGACCAGCCTCTGGTGCCATGGCGGCTGGTGCTGGATCATCACGTCGGCAACAGGGATCATGCGCGGAGGACGATAGGCCGGCAAAGGAGCGGGCCAAGCGTGTGATAATGGCGCCCATGGTCACGCCCACAAGCCGCGCCCCCTGCGTCTACGGAGAGGTGCGCGTCTGTTTAGGCGGCCGAGACATCGCTTACCTGATCAACGCGCTCGCCGTATTTGCGCCTGTAAGCGGCAATGAAATCGTCGTCGCTACAGATGCAGCGGCCGCTGGAGTCCTTGGCCTTCGGATCGTGCAAGTGAGAGCCAAGGGGGCGCAGAAGATTCACCCGAGTGCTCGTCGTCGGGCTCATGGGAAACCCCGCACTATGTTTGACCAAATCCGCGGCAAGCATAATCCCGGCAAGCACCGACTGAAAGGCCATCGGAACCACAGTTCGAACGCGGCGACTTCCTTCGCTAAGCTGGAACACCAGACCGCCGCAGATAGCCTGCTGATAAAAGGAGCGCAGGGGCTGGCCGACAAACGGGGCTAGCGGTTCAAACGGCACAGCCATCGCTGTAGCCACGCGAACTACAAAGTCGTTGGGAACTCCGGCATTGGTCTGCAGGAGCGTTTTCACCTGCTCGTGTGCTTCCGGTATTCCGAGTTCCTCGGCAATCAGCTGGTGCTCGTCCTTGGATTTTCCGGATGGCAGGTACATGCAACAAAGGCAAGCCTGGCCGTCATCGAAACCATGCCGGGAGATACCGAGATCGTGCTCCTGCGTCCAAGCGTTTGCGATCCATCGCGGCAGTGCACCTTGGACAGCCAGACGGTCGGCGGCGGTGTCAAGCGCCACACCCACTTGGTCGAAGACCCAATTGCCCCGGCGCGCAACATATTCTGCCCACGTCAGAGGGTGCGCCTCGACCTCAAGGGCAGTCGATCTAAGGGCGGTGGCTGCAAGAACCGCTTTGGACATACCAATCTCCGCCTGGCCAGCCAATGCGTAGCGCTGCAGGTTTGAGAGTTCGATCGCTTCGTGATCGATTACATGCAGACGACCTTTGAGATCGGGTTGTCTCGCTAGCGCCCAAAGCGAGCCATGGCCTATCGCACCGAGCCCAACGAGGTGGGTTTCGCCAAGGTCGACTGGGAAGTCGATCGGGCCAGGCTCTCCGGCTTTGGTCTTGTCGTAGCTGCATAGCGAGAGGTCGATGGTTTCGTCCAACTCGGCGCCGGTCAACTGGGCAGCGAAGATAGTTCGAAAGACGTTGGCGGCGCCGAAGCAACTGGCGGCGCCAGCTCCATAAGGCAGCAGACTTGGGCCAGAGCCCACCGGGTCCGTACGCGACAGCTTTGCCGCCCAACCGTCCGATCCCACGAAAAAGATCGGGCACCGGAGTGATGGGCGCGTTACCCCTGCAACGACGCAGACGGTGGCAGACTTGCCGGAACGCCGGATGCCGACTTTTGGATTGATCGACTTTGCCAAGCGCTCCAGCGCTTGGGCTTGAGAGCTCGCCGCGCTGTCCAGCGGGAGTATCGCCAGAACCGGGTAGAGCCTAGCGAGCAATCTCACCGCAAGATCTAGTGTCGCCTGGCCTTCGGCGCAGGAAGCGGCCTGATGGTCGAAGGCGACTGCCACGACCTGCTTTTCAAGAGCTGCTTTGAAGTCTCCCAGATGAAAATCGGCCAGGACCTGAGATGCCGCCGTGGCGGCGCGATCGATGAAGTTAGCGAATGCCATTGTTCAACTCGATATCATGATCATTCGCGACAGTGCCGCGGGAGGGAGCGCATTCCATTTGGCCTTTTCGTCAAGCCGATAGGCGGCGACCCGAGCAAAATCGAAAGGCTCGCGGGCGAAATTCGGCACTACCAGCGACAGACACCCAACCGTGGTAGCAACCGCATAAGCGTCGTCCGTCGTCGAATGGTAGGCGCGGCCCGGATGGCTGTGAATCTGGGCCAAGAGTTTCAGGCCGCTTTTGTAGAGCCAGACATTGAGCCGGTGCAGTTCTTCGGCCGCAACGATCACGCAAACGCCATCGTTTGTCCGAATGTGACGCTGCGCCGGGATAACCGTCTCTGTTACGGCAAAGTGCCGCTCTTGCTGAACGCCGACCCAGAGCGCCATCCCCTCATTGCCCTCGCGACCAACTGAGCGCAGATGCCCATGCGTGGTCGAGATGCAGCCGCGCGGGAGAGTCACGATCGTTACATCTCTCAAACCAGTCATTCTTGTATCGCCTGAGGGGATACCACCATTCCTACGATTGTCGGTTGGAGTTGAATCTGCAACTGCTCTATAGGAACGATTCCGTACTTGATGATCTTGTCCAGGATGAAGGCCAAACAGCCTTCGCCAGAACCCCGATGAAGCAGCCATGGATCACCTGAATGGGCTGGATTGTCGTGGTATTCCCGGACGCCCGCCATGCACAGGAATGGTTCGTCCTCGGGACTGTTGGCCTGGATGAAGTCCGTCAGCGGCACGGCGTTCTGCTGGATGAGAGCTCCTATCATCTCCGGCGGCGTTCCGGGCAGCGGCGGACGTCTAAGCATTTTCAGGTATAGATCTTTCCGGGCAATCGGATGACGCGTAAACGGATCGACGAAGACCACGGACGGTGGTCTTAAGTCGTAGTCGGTGAAGTCGACCTCGCTCGCTGCGCTGACCACCCGTGGCTTTAACTTGGGGCTGGCGAAAATGAAGAAAGCGCGCGGAAAGGTCGCCTCGATCAAGAAGCAGCCCTGAGCCCGATAGACATCAGCATATGGCCGGAACCGGCCGATCTCCCGATCAAACTTCGCTCGGGAGACCTCCGGATCCACACTTTGGTGTTTAGGCACCTGCGACGCCCGCCTTCAGGCTGAGGAACAGGGTCACAGTATTCGGGAAACCGAAGTCGCCAAGCTTCTTGTCGACATCGAGCAAGTTGCCGGCCTCATCCTTGAATTCCCAATTCTCGGCTGGTTGGGCGACATTCTGCGTGTTCTCAAGGGCTTTGGTACGAATGACGTGAAGCGGCTGGTTGGGATTGGCTTCGACCTGCGTGGGCTGGCCGTTCACCACCACCGTGATCTCGATCTTGCCCGGTCCGCCGCCGTGATTATCGCCCTTACCCGAATCCTTCGACATTGTCCTACTCCTGTGGCTTGCCAACCGCCCCACGCCCTGGCGCCCACCTGCGAGTGAGACCGGCGGTCTTCAATCGTTCACCCGGCGCCACGGCCGCGAGTACGCGAAAGACAGGGGATAAGCTACCGAATCGGTGCTTGCCTTCTTTTATGGGTGACTTGAGCCGCAAGTAAATGGTCTCAAATTGCTCCTCACAACTATAATCGATTAGAGCAATGCAAAAATATTGGCGACACGCCTATTCATCTGCTCTCTCACTCGCCTGCTCCGTGCTTGGCAAGGGGAGCTTTGACTGCGTCACGCGTCCCCCAAGCAGCCGATTGCGCCGGCAGCGCCGTAGGAACCGTCGTTCAGAGTCTTCACCACTCAAGCAGCCGCATGGATGCAGCCGACGCTCGTCTCCACAAACAGCGCAAGTGGTGCCTTGTTGGATAAGGTCGCCTCGTCCCTGGTGCAGCATCTGTCGGAACGGGTCCGCTGCGAGACCATGCCTCATCATCGCGCATGCGCAGCAGCCGGCGGTCGATGCTCGTAAGGCGTTCTGCTCATTTCGTGGCGAAGGCGCTGCTCGACTCGCGGACATATGCGGGCACCGAGGCGGAGGCTGACCAGTCGGCGCCGCGTTCGCGGATGTCGCTTGCAATGTGCTCGCGTGCGTTTGCCGCCGGCGACCTTGCCGTCCTCGCCTGCTATGGCGAGCCGGCGCAAGCGGATTGCTCGATACTGCCGGCGAGGCTGCGGGCCGGTCCTAACGGCCGTTCACAAGAGCTTGCATCAGCAACTGGCAATCGGATCGATAACTTCGCGATCGCCGTTATGGCGCGGAGATGCGGTCTCGCCGGGTTGTGGCTGGCGCTTCGTTGTGGGCGGCGCGTCGTAGCCGAGGGAGCAGGGGCGGCGCCATGATCCAGACCGAACGCGCGCTGCAGCAGGTGCTTGAGTGGGGGCGTGCCCTGACCGGTTTCGCGGATGAGCATGCTGAGGAAGCGGTAAGGGGCGGCCAGTATATCCTGCAACGCATTCACCCGAGCCTGCGCGACACCAGCGCCCGCACCGGCCGCGATCCGCAGGACGAAACGCTGATCGTGGCGTTCTATCGCGAACTGGCGCTGCTGTTCTGGCTAGACGATTGCAACGACGTTGGCCTGATCGCGCCGGAGCAGCTCGCCGCCCTGGAGCAGGCGCTGGGGCACGGCGTACCGTGCGTGCTCTCCGGATTCGAGGGCTGCGCTCAGCTGCGCGCTTCGCTGGCTGCGCTCGCTTACGATCGTCACGACTATGCTCGGCTTCTCGACTATACCCGGTGCTACTGCGCGGCGCTGCGCGCCGGACACGCGCAGGCGGCAGGGGCGCGACGCTGGTCTTACGCCGAGTACCTGCACAACGGCATCGATTCGATCGCTTACGGGACCGTGTTCTGTTGCCTGTCGCTGCTGTGGGGGCTGGACATGGCGACCTTGCGCGCGCGTCCAGCGTTTCGCCAGGTCCTGCGGCTCATCTCAGTGATAGGGCGCCTGCAGAACGATCTGCATGGACGCGACAAGGACAGGTCGGCCGGCGATAACGCGGCGATCCTGCTTCTGCAGCGCTATCCGGCTATGCCTGTGGTTGAGTTCCTCAACGACGAGTTGGCCGGCCATACGCGCATGCTGCACCGGGTGATGGCGGAAGAATGCTTTCCCGCGCCGTGGGGACCGTTGATCGAGGCGATGGCGGCGATCCGCGCGCAGTACTACCAGACTTCGACCAGCCGCTATCGCAGCGACGCTGCAGGGGGAGGCCAGCGTGCGTCGGCCTGGACGCGCCGGAGGCGGCGGCTTGGGCGCGCTGCCGTCGGTTCGATCCGACGCAACGCCGTCGCCCGCTGCTACGGATGGAGCGAGCATGAGCGACACCGCCCTGAGCCGGGGAAGGACGAACATCTGGACATCGTGCTGGATCGGCGAACGGCGCCGGCCACGGTGGCCGCTGGCTGGGAGTACATCCATCTCGAACACTGCGCACTGCCCGAGTTGGACCTGACGCAGATCGACCTGCGCGCCTCGCTGCTGGGCAAGGCTATGCGCGCGCCGCTGCTGATCAGCTCTATGGCCGGCGGCATGCCACGGGCCGAGGCCATCAACCGGCATTTGAGCGAGGCAGCGCAAGCCTTGGGGATCGCCATGTGCGGTTCGCAGCGTGTGAGCCTGCAATCCCGCAACTCCCAGGGGCTAACGCGCGCGCTGCGCCGCCTGGCGCCAGACATTCCCTTGCTGGCCAATATCGGCGCCGCGCAACTGCGGGAGGCCGACGGCCTGGACCTGGCGCGTCGCGCGGTGGACGCGCTGGAGGCCGATGGGCTCATCGTCCATCTCAATCCGCTGCAGGAAGCGGTACAGCCGGAGGGCGACCGCGAACTGGCGCGGCGTCCTGGCGCTGATCGCTGGCGCCGCGCGCATCGTGGGCGTGCCGATGGTGGCCAAGGAAGTGGGGGCGGGCCTGTCCGCCTCGGTGCCTGTGCGCTCGTCGAGGCGGGCGTGGCGGTAATCGATGTCGCCGGCGCCGGCGGCACCAGTTGGGCCGCAGTGGAGGGCGAGCGCGCCCGCAATGCCGCCGACCGTGCAGTGGCGATGTCATTCGCCGATTGGGGGATTCCACCCTGACCAGCGTGCAGGCGGTGCGTCGGGCGCTGCCAACGGTGAAGCTGATCGCGTCGGGCGGGATCCGCGATGGCGTCGACGTGGCCAAGGCCATCCGCCTGGGCGCGGACATCGCCGGGCAGGCGGCCAGCGTGCTGGGCGCGGCGACAGTGTCCACCGGGGCCGTTGTCGCGCATTTCGAGATCGTCATCCGCCAGTTGGCCGTCGCCTGCTTCTGCACGGGCTCGGCTGATCTGGCGGCGTTGCGTCAGGCGCGCTTGTTGCCCTCGTCGCATTTGTCCGCCGGTTGATGTCGGCGTCGTCCGCACGCTAACAGCAGGCTGCTGAAATACCTACGCCAAAGACAGACTATTGATCCCCCTGGCGAGACGGCTCGATTGACGGGAGCGATGTGTTCATGGAGCAGCTGTTCACGATGAAGCGGTTGGAAGATTTCGTTCCAGCCGGTCATCCTGGTGCCCGCACCGGCTGATGATCAATGGAGCGCTGGTGCGGCTAGACGGCATCCTTTCCGGCATGTACGCCTGCAGTGCCAAAGGCGGTCGCCCCAGCGTTGCGCCGGAGAAATTGCTGCGGGCCGTGTGTTGCAGGTGTTCTACAGCGTCCGTCGGAATTGATGCAGCAGGTGCTGCTGTGGCAAGGCCAAGACCCGGGAATGCCGTCAGCTTTGATCAGGCGCTTCGGGCCGTCGGAAACGCGCGAAGAGTCCGGCTTTCGAAAAAGGCCGAACGCCTCAGATAAAGCCAGAACTCCTTGGGTCACCATCAAACCAATTTGACGCCCCGGGACAATTTCGTCCGGCATTGTCCGGTGTGCGACGATGTTGGGGATGCGACATAGGCGGATTGCCGTGTATTTAAACCGCTTTTCCTTTGGCACGCATATTGCGCCCTATCGGTAAACCTCGTCATGGGCCGGCGGCAATCGCTCGGAGATTGTCGAAATAGCACAATGATTTCTGCCGGGGTGACATCCGGCCCGACTAGAGCAGGACCTTTCAGATGATGCAGAAAAGCAAGCGGCCATACTCGCGGGGAAATAGTCGCGTCAGGGCTGCATGGACGCTCTTTCCTGGTTGTTTCGGCGGCGGACGCCAACTCTTCAATCGGCACCCGAACCAGTGCCTGGATGTCCAAGGAGCGCCCCTGTTGCGCGTGCCTGGCTGCACCCGCGTGCTGGCTCTCCTCCAAGGCGACGCTTCGGCGCTGCTGCAGACCGGCGACGAGAACCCAACTTCAAAATTAGCATTCCGAAAACCGAAAGAAGTGAACAGGTATGTCCAGGATCGGCGCTTTGACGCGCGCCGCATGGCGATCGGCAACTCAGACGCTGGCCAAGGGTTCGAAAAGTTTACACCCGACGCTAGCGCCGGCCGATTTCAAGCGCGCACTTACGATCAACGATCGATATGGCGGGCTCACTGTCAATGTCCCCAAAATGCCTTTCTGGCTGACCGGGGGTGAAGCCTTCGTCTACCGCCGGACTAGCCACGGCGAGCAGCAGTTCATGCAGGTCGATGCTGCCACGGGTTTCAAGCGGCCCGCTTTCGATCAGGCGCGTCTGGCGGCAGCGCTAAACAAGGTGAGCCATGAGAGCTATCAAGCCGGCAATCTTCCGTTCGACCGTTTCGAACTGAGTGAGGATGGTCGCAGGCTCGACTTCCAGATTGAAGACACCCGGTGGAGCTGCGACCTTGCAAGCTATGACTGTACCAGCACCACATTCGATGCAAGGAAAGGGGACCGTAGGGAGCTCAGCCACCGCTACACGCCGCCAGCGGAGAACAACCCCGACAAGAGCAACGCGTCGCCCGACGGCAAATGGATCGCCTATATCAAGAACTGCAACGTTTTCCTGCGCAGCGAGGACGGATTGCAGGATGTTCCTCTGAGCCGGGACGGAGCCGAAGGCAATTGCTACGTCTTTTCGACGCTGAGCTGGTCGCCGGACTCGCGCCACCTCGCCGCTTACCTTGTTCGCCCCGGCTATAGGCGAGAGGTCCGCTACCTCAATTCTTCGACGGACCAGTTGGAGCGGGAATATTCAACAAAATTCTATCCCAGGCCGGGCGATGTCCTTCCGCTGCCCCAGCCAGTCCTGTTCGACATTGCCGGCCGGCGCCAGATCGTGATTGACGGTGCCCTCTTCTCGAACGTCTTCGAACTTTCCCCTCTCCGGTGGTGGGCGGACAGCCGCGGCTTCACTTTCGAATATAACCAGCGCGGGCATCAGCTTTATCGCCTGGTCGAGGTAGACGCCGCCTCGGGCCGCGGGCGCTCCCTGATCGATGAGACCAGCGAGACATTCGTTGATTATTTGCCGCTGGGGCATGGCCAGGAGGATGCCGGAAAAATCTTCCGTTACGATGTCGATGACGGGAAGGAGATCATCTGGGCATCAGAGCGCGACGGGTATGAGCATTTGTATCTTTTCAACGGCCGGACAGGCGCGCTCGAAAACCAGATCACGCGAGGTGAGTGGGTCGTCCGGAGGGTCAACCATGTCGATCCGGTCAAGCGTCAGATCTGGTTCGAGGCGAGCGGGATGAACTCGCAGGAGGACCCCTATTGGGTCCATGCTTACCGCATCGGCTTTGACGGCAAGGGACTGACTGCACTGACGCCCGAACCGGCCAACCACCATATCGAGTTCTCGCCTGACAGGCGCTATTATGTCGATCTCTGGTCACGCATCGATCTGCCCCCGCGCATGGCACTCTACCGCGCCAGCGACAATGCCAAGCTCCAGCAGATCGAGACGGCCGACATTTCTGAGCTCGTCGCCGCAGGCTGGCAGCCGCCGCTCAGTTTCCATTCCAAGGGGCGCGACGGCAAAACTGACATCTGGGGCGTGCTCCACCTGCCAGCCAACTTCGACCCGACGAAGAAATACCCGGTTGTGGAGAATATCTATGCTGGACCCCACGGCTCCTTCGTCCCAAAATCCTTCTCGCGGTGGACAGAGCCGCTCACGCAGCTGGGCTTCGTCGTTGCTCAGATCGACGGCATGGGCACCAACAACCGCTCCCGCGCCTTCCATGATGTTGCTTGGAAGAATCTGAAGGACGCAGGATTTCCCGATCGCATTCTGTGGCACAAGGCGGCGGCCGCGCAATATCCATGGTACGACATATCCAACGTCGGCATTTTTGGCGCATCCGCCGGCGGCCAGAGTGCAGTCAGCGCGCTGCTCTTTCACCCCGATTTCTACAAGGTCGCCGTCGCCAAAAACGGCTGCTTCGACAACAGGATAGACAAGACCTGGTGGAACGAACTTTGGATGGGGTGGCCGGTCGGCATTGAATATTCGCAATCCTCCGCCGTTGACAATGCTCACAGGCTGCAGGGCAAGCTGATGATCGCGGTCGGCGAAATGGATGATAATGTCGATCCGTTTTGCTCGTTCCAGCTTGCCGATCGACTCATCAAGGCAGGAAAAGATTTTGACATGGTCTACGTTCCTGGTGCCAATCACCATACTCTAGGCACCTACACCGAGCGCAAACTCCTAGACTTCTTCGTTCGCAACATTCTCGGTCAGACCCCGCCCGACTGGAACACCAAACCGATCGAGCTGGAATAGCTTGTGGCTCTTGCAATTGTTAGCTCGCCTTATCAGCTGTAATCAGGGCGAGGCGCGAGCAAATCTGCACCGAAGGACGATCGTGGAGTCTAGGACTTGCGCTGCGTATTGAGGATCGGCTCGCCGCGACGTTGGTCTGAGCAAACTGCTTGATAGGCACGCCTGCAGACCGCGTGTGTGCGATTGCAAGATCCCCTATCAGCCTGGTGTGAAGCGTTCAGGGGAAAAGCCGCACCCAACGCCGCTTCCGCTCGCCGTAACGCTACGGCGGTGCGGCCCACCGATCCGCTCGACGAGCATTGGAACACATAGGTCCCCGAACGGACGATTGCCTTGGCAATAGAAGACCCTCGTCGGTCATCGCCGCTGTGGGTGGCAGCCCGTCGGTCTGGAGCTGCCACGATTCTCATCCTCGCGTCACATATGAGCTGAAGCTTTCCGGATCGGGTATCCAATCGGCATCCAGTTGCTCGGCGATATGGTTGAATTCTGCCCTCAGGACAAGAGTGAGTAGAGCAGCCCCGCTACGAAAATCCCATCCTGGTTCGTTTGACGCATCGACTATTCAGATTGATTGGCGTGATACCCGGCGCGGCCGCAACACGCGAGGCCGTCAACCGCTGAGCAGAAAACCAGCCTTCGCCTTCCGCGGCGGCGGACCTCGTCAGCCTCTCGAAAGCTTGCCTGAGTAGGTTGCTCATGTGATCTGTGGAAGTGAGGATAGCGTGCACCCGTACAAACTAGACATTCATCGTGGCAGCTTGGCTGCAGGTGCAGCACGCCGTACCGCACGAGCAAGCGGACAGGCCGGCCAAGCCGGTTTTGAGCAGCACTTGGGCGAACTGCAGGCGGCGGACGAGTTGATGGGTGCGCTAGGCGAGGAGGTCCTCGTCAATGGCTCGCATGGTAAAGGTGAGTTGAGACCAACGAAGAGGCAGAGGATCCAAAGCAATCTGCAGCATGCTGTCACTGAGCGGCAACCAGGTGAGGTTGGCAACTCAGGCGCTCGCGTGATGATGCAACTCCCCACCGATCAGGTGGGTACATCGGAACGGGAGGCGCAACTTGTGATGCAGGGGGACGAGCACGAATACACCCCAGCACCGCATCTCGACGGGTCGATGCCCTCGACAGTGCAGCCGGATCGTCCAATTGTGGTCCCCGACGGTGCCGACAAGCGTCCTGTTTATTCCAACGATGCCACCGCCATCGAAGGGCTGAAGTCAGCACTCCTTGCGGGTAAAGCCAGGCCGGACACGGTCACTCGCAGCACAAATTCTCTTTTCGGCTTTAGTCGTTGGCTCTTTCAAAACAACAAGCCAGGGCTTGCTGCTCGGCTTTACCATCCGTCGCTGAGCCAGGATCTCGAGGAGTACGAGAGTAGGGGTGGTTCCTCCACCGTGGCTGGCGCACTGCGTCAATTGATGAAGTCGATGGGCGGAGCCGGCCCGATTGTGGGTCGCGCTGTCCTGAACCCCCATCCTGACGACGCCGCGCTCACCAGACATTTCAGATCCGCGAGCGGCTACGCAACTGCTCTTAACCATTTCAGTCATTACCTACGTCAAAATGACAAGCTCGGAATTGCGGGTCGCATTTACGATAAATCGCTGGATAAAGATGTTGAGAGCTACAAGGCCGCCTCCTCTAATGGTGGAGCTCCGATCGAATCTGCGCTGGTTTATCTCCGCAAGAACCCGCCGCGCGTTATACTCGGGAATCATCTGGAAAACGCGGTCAGCATGGAGGCTCGTCCCCGTGGCGACGCTGCTCAGCATACCGCACCACAGCAGGGATTCGATTGGCCAGAGGAGCTCCTGCCGGTAGGTTATAAGGAGGGCACCGATCTACCATTGTCTCTCGCCCCAACCGCGCACCAACACCAAGCGCCCGACTTTGGAGAGGCCGTCCCTCACTTGAACTGGCGCCACGGCGACCAGGGCGCCCCGGAGGAGCTGGTAGCTGCACGGGACAGGAGCAGCCCGCTGCCAAGCGAGGCGGTGCCACATAAATCTGGACGGGGACTCGCTACGCAGCCCAGATTGTGGGCGGAGAAATCCGCCTCGCCAGAGCTCTTTCGACGGCGGGCGGAGCAGGCTCTGCCGGCGTCCGCCAGAGGTGTGGAGACATCCTCCGCGGTTGATGAAGCCGCGCAGGCCGCTCGCCAAGCTTTGGCTTGGTTGCAGCAGGAGATGGAGGGGATCGAACCGATGCAGGATCCTCATGAGGTGGCTACACCGGAATGTGAGGCGCAGCTCGTCAGGCAGAGGGATGAGCACGAATCCACCCCAGCACCGCATCCCGGAGGTGGTGGGTCGATGCCCTCGACAGTGCAGCCGGATCGTCCAATTGTAGTCCCCGACGGTGCCGACAAGCGTCCTGTCTATTCCAACGATGCGACCGCTATCGAAGGGCTGAGGGCAGCATTCCACGCGGGTAAGGCCAAAGCGAACACGGTCACTTACAATGTAAATTCTCTTTTCGGCTTTAGTCGGTGGCTCCTTCAAAACAACAAGCCAGGGTTTGCTGCTCGGCTTTACCATTCGTCGCTGGATCAGGATCTCAAGGAGTACGAGAGTACGGGTGGTTCCTCCACCGTGGCTGGCGCACTGCGTTACCTCAAGAAGTCGACAGGCGGAGCCCCGATTATGGCTCGCCCTGTCGTGATCCCCTATCCTGACGATGCCGAGCTCATTAGAAATTACAGAGCCGCTTCGACCAAGGAGTACCTGGCAGCGCCTGCGACCGGACGGAATCCAGATACCGTGGGCGGCTATACAAATTTTCTTAGACATTTTAGTCAGTACCTGCGTCAAAATAACAAGCTTGGGATTGCGGCTCGGATTCACGACAAATCGCTGGATAAAGATGTTGAGAGCTTCAAGGCTGTCTCCTATGGTAATAGGCTAAGTATCAGTTCTGCATTGGCTCACCTCCGGGATATCCTGCCGCGCATTGTGCTCGGGCGCGAAACTGTCCTTTCTGCTCATCCGGCAGACGCAGTCACCAGGCGCGTTGGGGCCGCTGCTGAAGCTGGGCCAGCGGCACCGGCAAGAGCTCCCCAACCCGCCTCGCCAGCAACCGCTAGGCTGCCAGGCACCTACCGCGGCCTTCCACTGGTTGATGTGACCACACTGACTACCAGTTCCTCTGGGGCTCAGATCGGGGCGCTCGATCCGACAGCCCCGTCCAACGTTGCAACGGGGCGGGTGCTCGGCGCCGCCGAATGGCTGAGCGACGCCCATATCCAGAGAGATTACAATTTGCTGGAGGGGCAACTGCAGGGGATCAATCCGGCGCTCGCTGCCCGGACTCGGCTGGTGGATCCTTCCGTATCCCATCTACTGCGACACACGTCGCCGCAAGACGCTCGAGGCATATTGCAGTCCATCTATAATCAAAACAACGCCACAGCCGACTTCCTGTTCTTGCCAGTGAATAATGGCACGGCTACTAGCCCCGGCACCCATTGGTCGCTGCTGCTCGTTGATCGCCGCGACCCGGAAAGGCGGTTCGCCTATCACTACGACTCCCTCCAGCGAGAGGGATATAACGACGTGCCTGCAAAACAGCTCGCAGGACTGCTGAATGCCACCTTGGCGCCAGCCCCCATGGCCAGACAGACGAACCATTATGATTGCGGCGTATTTGTCCTGGAGGGCACGTGGGCGCTGGTTGAACGATTGGTGAAAGGGCAGCGGCCAGACCACGAGCCGCTGCCCCTCGACAACCTCGTTGCCGATCGGCAGGCGCTGCAAGACCGGCTAAGGAGGCGCTTGCCGCACGAGGAAGAGCCGCGGCAGCTGCTGGAGGATGAACCCGCCTCCCCACCGATGATGGCATTCGAGCCAGGGGAACTGCGGCAACTGTTGGAAGACGAGCCTGCCTCCCCACCAATGATGGCGTTCGAGCCAGGGGAACTGCGGCAACTGTTGGAGGACGAACCTGCCTCCCCACCAATGATGGCGTTCGAGCCAGGGGAACTGCGGCAACTGTTGGAGGACGAGCCTGCCTCCCCACCAATGATGGCGTTCGAGCCAGGGGAACTGCGGCAGCTGTTGGAGGATGAACCCGCTTCCCCACCGATGATGGCGTTCGAGCCAGGGGAACTGCGGCAACTGTTGGAGGATGAACCCGCTTCCCCACCGATGATGGCGTTCGAGCCAGGGGAACTGCGGCAACTGTTGGAAGACGAGCCTGCCTCCACTTGGGCACAAATCAATTCGACCCCACATGCGCGAGCGGACGGTGTTCATCAGCCAGCCCAGGCGCCGTGGCTCCCTGAACGCAGAAGATAACTTTGCGGAGGAGCGGTCACGCAACTGTCGGCGGCGCCGGGCCTCAGGGTGAATGGAAAGGATGGAGTGGCGGATGGTGTCGCGTGAAGGCGCAACACGCGTGCTGACCGACCTGCATACGTAGGAAGTCGTTCATTGCTCCCAAATCGTATGTGAGGAACATTCCTGTCCCGGCTGCGCCGCGCGATGCTAGGTCGCGTTGTTCAGCGGGCCAAGCCGATGACACCTACGAAGCTACTGATCGGGCAGATCGCCGTTGTGTGCGCAATTGTCATTATCGGCGTATGGACGGCAACCCAATGGTGCGCTCAAATGCTGACCTACCAGACGCCTCTCGGCGCACCATGGTTTCTCTTCGCCGGCTGGCCAATCTACAAGCCGTGGAAGCTGTTTGAATGGTGGTTCCACTTCGATGCTTATGCGCCGGAGGTCTTCGACAAAGCCGGTACGCTTGCAGGCGCCAGCGGATTCCTGGGTTGTGCCGCCGCAATCGCTGGCTCGCTTTTGCGCGCGCGACAGCGCGGGTCGGTTACGACCTATGGGTCTTCACGGTGGGCCACGACTCATGAGGTCGAGACGGCAGGGTTGTTACGGCCGGCGGGCGTTTTCCTCGGTAGGCTGAACGATCGCTATCTGCGCCATGACGGCCCGGAGCACGTCATGGCATTTGCGCCGACGCGTTCGGGCAAGGGCGTGGGGCTGGTTGTTCCAACGCTACTTTCCTGGACCGGGTCTGCCATCATTCATGATATAAAAGGCGAAAATTGGCAGTTGACCTCCGGCTGGCGGTCGAAATTCTCGTACTGCCTTCTGTTCAATCCGACCGACCCGAGATCGGCACGCTACAACCCGCTGCTGGAGGTGCGCAAAGGCCCAGATGAGATCCGGGACGTTCAAAACATCGCCGACATCCTCGTCGATCCCGAGGGCGCGCTGGAGCGACGGAACCACTGGGAGAAGACCAGCCATTCACTCCTAGTTGGCGCCATTTTGCACGTGCTCTACGCTGAAGAGGACAAGACGCTGGCCCGCGTCGCCACCTTCCTGTCGGACCCGCAACGCTCGTTTGCCGCAACGCTACGGCGGATGATGACGACAAACCATCTCGGGACGGGGCATAACCCTCAGGTCCATCCCGTAGTGGCCTCGGCGGCTCGCGAACTCCTGAACAAGTCGGAAAACGAGCGCTCAGGCGTCCTCTCGACCGCCATGTCCTTTCTCGGGCTTTATCGTGATCCAACGGTCGCGGCGGCCACTTCGTCCTGCGACTGGCGCATCGCTGACCTAGTGGATGGAGAGCGACCGCTGTCGCTCTATCTGGTCGTGCCGCCTTCGGATATCTCGCGCACCAAGCCTTTTGTGCGACTGATCTTGAACCAGATCGGCAGGCGGTTGACGGAGCGTCTGGAGGGGGACCCGAAGAAGAGCCGTAAGCATCAGCTGCTCATGATGCTGGACGAGTTTCCGGCGCTCGGTCGCCTCGACTTCTTCGAAACGGCGCTCGCCTTCATGGCAGGTTATGGCATTCGCTCCTATCTGATCGCACAATCTTTGAACCAGGTTTCAAAGGCCTATGGCGAGAACAATGCTATTCTCGACAATTGCCACGTGCGAATTGCCTTTTCCTCCAATGACGAACGCACGGCCAAGCGCATCTCGGATGCCCTCGGCACCGCAACCGAACTTAGGTCGATGCGCAACTATGCGGGCCATCGGCTTGCGCCCTGGCTTTCACATGTCATGGTGAGCCGCCAGGAAACCGCGCGCCCGCTCCTGACGCCAGGCGAGGTGATGCAATTGCCGCCGTCAGACGAATTGGTCCTGGTTTCTGGGTTGCCGCCGATCCGCGCCAAGAAGCTGCGCTATTATCAGGATCAGAATTTCACAGATCGGGTGCTGCCTGCGCCGGTGCTGCACGACGGACCCTATGCGGACTGCCCTGCATCACGCCCGGACGGCTGGACTGGACAAGTGTGCAGCGTCGATAGCCGACTTGCTGCGGACGAGGAAAGCGCCGACGCGCCAGTTGAAGACGAGGGAGGCGTTCAGCAGCAACGCCATCCAAGCCTGCCCGAAGAAGACGTTGTTGTCTCTCAAGAGCCCGATCAGGCCGATCTGTACAAGCCCGCAGACGATGACAGCGAAGCGCTCGCGGACAAGCGTGTCATGGATCGGATTTCCACTGCGGCCCGCGTCTACGGTATCAACGAGGGCAGGGGCGACGATGTCATTCCCGGCTTCTGAAGTCCGCTGAGTTGCAGAGCGCACCTCAGCGTAGATAACGGCCATAAGCAATTTTGAGCGTCTGGCCGATGCTTCTCCCGTCGCCGGCGCAACGCCGGGCCGTCGGAACGATCCGCATGAAGCCGCACCGCATTCGCCATCAGTTTCTGCTTGAGCCGGAGCTCAGCGAGAAACTGGACAACCTCAGTCGCGATCCGTCAACGACCAAATCAGCGATCGTGGGGAAGGCGATCGAGGCGTTCATCGAGCGGCGTGGCGAGAGCGAGTTCGATCGGCGCTACGGCGTAAGGCTTGACCGGCTCTCCCGCGATCTTGCCCACGTCAGGCGCGATTCCGAGGTGATCCTGGAGAGCCTGGCGCTCTTCATCCGCTTTTCGATCACCCTTCACGCCCACACGCCGGTCCCGGATCGGGCAACGCAGGCTATTGCCCAAGAGCGTTTCGAGAAATTCGTTGAGAAGGTCGGCCGCCAGATCGCTTCCGGCAAAAAGTCGCTTAGCAAAGACAATGGTGGGGGAGGGGAAGGATGAGCTCTCATCCCGAGGCCGACCACCGGCGGCGTGTCATGCTGCGCACCGCCATGGGTCCGGCAATCACCGAAGCCCTGGCCGATCCGTCCGTCATCGAGGTGATGGTCAATCCCGACGGCGCGCTGCGACTCGACCGGTTAGGCGAAGGTCGGGTCGATACCGACGTTCACATGCACCCGTCCGAGGCAGAACGTATCATCCGCCTGGTTGCTTCGCACGTGCGCGCCGAGGCGCACGCCGACAACCCGATCGTCAGTGCCGAATTGCCGTCTGGCGAACGCTTCGAAGGCCTGCTGCCACCTGTGGTGTTGGCGCCATGTTTTGCCATCCGCAAGCCCGCCGCGAAAGTCTACACCCTGGCCGACTATGTTGCCGAACGCATCATGCTGCCGCTGCAGGCCGATGCGCTGAAAAAGGCCGTCCGCGAGCGGCGCAACATGCTGATCGCCGGCGGCACTTCCTCGGGGAAGACAACACTCGCCAACGCTCTGCTGGCTGAAGTCGCCGAATGCGACGATCGGGTGATCCTGATCGAGGACACACGCGAACTGCAGTGCGCGGCCAGGGACTGCGTTGCCCTGAGAACAAGGCGGGGCTCGGTCACCCTTGCCGATCTCGTGCGCTCGACGCTGAGGCTCAGGCCGGACCGCATCATCGTGGGCGAGGTGAGGGGCGCGGAAGCGCTCGACATGCTGAAGGCATGGAACACCGGGCACCCAGGCGGCATCGCTACCGTACACGCCAATTCCGCGCGCTCGGCTCTCTATCGCATTGAGCAACTCGCCCAGGAAGCGGTGGTCACCGTTCCCCGCCGGCTCATCGCTGAGGCGATAGATCTGATCGTCTTCATAGCGGGACGCGGCTCGTCGCGCCACATCGACGCAATCGCCGAGGTCACCGGTCTCGACGGCAGCGGCGATTACGCCGTTGCCCCGCTCACGCTTTCGCAACTCCAGCAGCTTTGAAAGGCCTTCCTCATGCGCAAGAAGCTTCGCTTTCTTTCGTCCACAGCGCTCGCGTTTCTTATCACGGCCCCGGTTTATGCCGCCGGCTCCGGCATGCCGTGGGAGCAGCCGCTGCAGCAGATCCTGGAGTCCGTGCAGGGACCGGTCGCCAAGATCGTTGCGGTGATCATCATTATCACCACCGGCCTGACGCTTGCCTTCGGCGACACCGCCGGTGGTTTTCGGCGCCTGATTCAGATCGTCTTCGGTCTGTCGATCGCCTTCGCGGCATCGAGCTTCTTCCTCTCCTTCTTCTCCTTCGGTGGTGGGGCGCTCGTCTGATGGCCGCCGGGGAGCAGCATATCGAGGGCTTCGCAGTACCGGTCCACCGGGCGCTGACCGAGCCGATCCTGCTCGGCGGGGCTCCGCGCGCGGTGGCGATCCTCAACGGTACAGTGGCCGCGGCCATTGGCTTCGGCTTGCAGCAATGGATTGCTGGTCTGGTGCTTTGGATCGCAGGCCACTCGTTAGCGGTGTTTGCCGCAAGACGCGATCCGGACTTCGCCAGCGTGCTTGTGCGCCACCTACGTCTGAAGGGGTGGCTTGCATGCTGAACCTTTCGGAATATCGAAGCAAAGCCGACCGGCTTGCCGACCATCTACCCTGGGCTGCCTTGGTGGCGCCCGGCATCGTGCTCAACAAGGACGGCAGCTTTCAGCGGACGTTGCGGTTCCGCGGCCCGGATCTCGAAAGTGCGACGGAGGCTGAACTCGTCGGCATTTGCGCCCGGGCGAACAATGCTCTCAGACGCCTTGGCTCTGGCTGGGCATTGTTCTTTGAGGCCGAGCGCACAGAAGCGCTGGGCTATCCGAACTCGCATTTTCCTGACGCCGCGTCGTGGCTGGTCGACGAAGAACGCCGCGCTGCTTTCGAGGGGAAGGTAGCGCACTACGAGAGCCGCTATCATCTGACCTTGGTGTTTATGCCACCGCCGGACGCCCAGGCGCGCGCAGAAAGCACGCTCGTCGACTCTCATTATTCCCGAGGAGAAAGAGACTGGCGCCAGGATCTGGCGAGGTTCCGTGACGAGACCAACCGCGTGCTCGATCTCTTCTCGGGTTTCATGTCCGAAGTACGCGTCCTCGATGATGCTCAGACGTTGACCTACCTCCACGGCACGATTTCGCCTCGTCGCCATCCTATCATGGCCCCGGAAACGCCGATATATCTGGATGCAATCCTGGTCGATGCGCCGCTTACCGGTGGCCTGGAGCCGATGCTGGGTGAGCAGCATCTTCGCACACTGACCATCCTCGGCTTTCCGAACCTCACCCGGCCCGGAATCCTCGATACCCTCAATCATCAGGATTTCGCCTATCGCTGGATGACGCGCTTCATTCCGCTCGAGAAAACGGAAGCCACGAAGACGCTGACGCGATTGCGCCGGCAGTGGTTTGCCAAGCGCAAATCGATCGTGGCAATCCTACGCGAGGTCATTACCAACGAGCCGGTCCCGCTTGTCGATAGCGATGCCGACAACAAGGCGCTCGATGCCGACGAAGCCCTTCAGGCATTGGGCGGTGATCATGTGAGTTTCGGCTATCTCACCACCACCGTGACGGTGTGGGGCGAGGATCGCCAAGCCGCTGCAGAGAAGCTTCGCGCGGTCGAGCGCATCATCAATGGGCTCGGCTTCACCACGATCCGAGAAGGCGTCAATGCGGTCGAGGCTTGGCTCGGCTCATTGCCTGGCCATGTCTACGCTAACGTTCGCCAACCGCTCGTTCATACATTGAACCTTGCCCATCTCATGCCGCTGTCGTCGGTTTGGGCCGGTCCTGCGACAAACGAGCATCTCGCGAAAGTCACCCAAACCGAAGCGCCACCGCTTTTCGTTGCCGAGACCAGTGGGTCGACACCGTTTCGGCTTTCCACCCACGTCGAAGATGTCGGCCACATGCTGGTTGTTGGTCCGACCGGCGCCGGCAAGTCGGTTCTGCTTGCTCTGATTGCTCTGCAGTTCAGGCGCTACGCCGGCGCCCAGGTTTATGTCTTCGACAAAGGCAATTCGGCCCGTGCTGCAACACTTGCCATGGGTGGAGAACACCACGCGCTAGGAGCGGACGGTTCCCTTGCCTTTCAGCCACTGCGCAGCATCAACGACCAGGCTAGCCGAAGCTGGGCGGCCGAATGGATCGCCAGCCTTGTTGCCCACGAGAACGTCACCGTCACGCCGGAGGTGAAGGAGGCTATTTGGTCAGCGCTGGCCAGCCTTGCCACCGCGCCGGCGCAGGAACGCACACTGACCGGTCTTTCGGTCCTGCTTCAATCCAATGCGCTGAAGACCGCATTGATGCCCTACACGCTCGACGGTCCCTTCGGCCGCCTGCTCGATGCCGATCATGATGGGCTGGCCTTGTCGGATGTGCAGTGTTTCGAGACCGAGGAGTTAATGCACAGCCAAAGCGCTTTGCTGCCGGTGCTTACCTATCTGTTCCAGCGACTTGAGGAACGGTTCGACGGACGGCCCACGCTGATCATGCTCGACGAGGCGTGGGTCTATCTCGACAATCCGCTGTTCGCCGCCCGCATCCGCGAATGGCTGAAGGTGCTGCGAAAGAAGAACGTGTCGGTTGTCTTCGCTACGCAGTCGCTGGCTGATATCGCGGGCTCTGGCATAGCGCCGGCAATCATCGAAAGCTGCCCGCAGCGCATTTTCCTTCCCAATGATCGTGCCGTGGAACCCCAGGCGCGCACAGCCTACGAGCGCTTCGGTTTAAGCGAGCGGCAGATCGAATTGATCGCCCGCGCCACGCCGAAGCGTCAGTATTATCTGCAATCGCGCCGCGGCAACCGTCTGTTCGAGCTCGAGCTTGGCCCCATCGCTCTTGCGCTTTGCGGTGCTTCCGATCCGGCCACGCAGACTCTGATCGACAGGATCATGTCCGAAGACGGGCAAGGCAGCTTTGCCTCGCAGTTCCTGATCGCGCGCGGCCTCGATTGGGCCGGCGAACTTCTCAAGCAATTCCCTCAACCAGACAAGGAGCAATTCTCATGATGCGGCGACGCCTTCTCTCCGGCCTGATCACCGTTTCCCTGATCGCCAAGCCTATGGCCGACTATGTGCAGCCCGCCTACGCCCTTATCGTGTTCGATCCGTCCAATTATGCGCAGAACGTGCTGACGGCCGCGCGCGCATTGGAGCAGATCAACAACCAGATCCAGTCGCTGCAGAATCAGGCGACCATGCTGCAGAACATGGCGCGCAATCTTCAGCGTCTGGATTTCTCTTCCGTTGGCCAACTCACCGGTTCGCTCCATCGCATCGACGGCTTGATGGACCAGGCGAGTGGCCTCAGCTTTGATCTGGGCAAGCTTCAAGACCAGTGGCGCAGCCAATATCCGGAAAGCTACGACGCCACGATCAAAGTCAGCGATG
This sequence comes from Mesorhizobium sp. M7A.F.Ca.US.006.01.1.1, assembly GCF_003997935.1. Taxonomy (GTDB): domain Bacteria; phylum Pseudomonadota; class Alphaproteobacteria; order Rhizobiales; family Rhizobiaceae; genus Mesorhizobium. The sequence continues at coordinate 11,436 of NZ_RZQL01000027.1, read as the reverse complement.
TGGCGAGTGCTGCGCGGGAGCGTTGGCAAACCGCCATGCAGGCGTTCCGCCAGACCATGGGTGTCCAGTCGCAAATCGTCGAGAACGTCCGCGCCGACGGCGATCTGCTCGCCGATCTCGTCAACCGCAGCCAAGGGGCGGCCGGTGCGCTTCAGGCAAGCCAGGCCACCAACCAGCTGATGGCGCTTTCGACAAAACAGCAGATGCAGATCCAGACGCTGCTCGCAACGCAGTTTCGAGCTGAGGCCGAGGATGCCGCCCGCAAGGCCCAGTCAGACGAAGCCGCCCGCGAGATGACGAAGCGATTCTTGGGTACCGGCTCGGCTTATCCCGGCAATTAATCACGAGTTCATCACGACGAGAAAGGCAGCGGCATGAACGACCTTGGCGTCATCGATCGCTTCATGGAGACCTTCATCCGCTACATCGACAGCGGGTTCGGTCTGCTATCGGGCGACCTCGCCTTCCTCACTACCATTCTGATCGGCATTGACATCACACTTGCCGGCCTGGCGTGGGCGCTCGGCGACGAAACCAGCGTTCTCGGCCGGCTTGTCCGCAAGGTGCTCTATGTTGGCGTCTTCGCCTTCATTCTGAACAATTTCAAGAACCTCGCCGATATCGTTTATCGTTCTTTTGCCGGTCTCGGGATTAAGGCGTCGGCCGGCAATCTGTCGGCAGACAATCTCTTGCGCCCGGGCCGCATTGCCGCGACCGGTTTCGAAGGTGCTTGGCCAATGCTTGACCAAGCCAGTCAGCTCCTGGGCTTCCCGGAAATCTTCGGCAACGCACTGACCATCTTCGTGCTGCTGATGGCCTGGTTCCTGGTCATCATCGCCTTCTTCATCCTTTCCATCCAGCTTTTCATCACCATCCTTGAGTTCAAGCTCACCACGCTGGCAGGTTTTGTTTTGGTTCCATTCGCACTTTGGAACCGTTCAGCGTTCCTGGCCGAACGCGTGCTCGGCCATGTTATCTCGTCAGGCATCAAGGTGATGGTGCTCGCCGTCATTGTCGGTATCGGCTCCACGCTCTTCGGGGAGTTCGCTTCCGCATTGCAAGGCAAGGAGCCGGATCTTGCCGGTGCCATGTCCCAGGTACTGGGCGCACTGGCATTGCTTGGCCTTGGCATTTTTGGGCCGGGGATCGCGTCGGGTCTTGTCTCAGGCGCACCGCAGCTTGGGGCGGGCGCCGCCCTCGGCACGACCGCGGCGGCAGCGGGTGTATCACTCGTTGCTGGAGGCACAGCATTTGCTGGCGCGCGTATGGCAACCAGCGGCGGTGTCGCCGCCATCCGAGCCGGCACAACAATGGGATCGGCTGCTTCCACGTCATGGCAGATCGGGCGCGCAACCTCGCCCGACGCTGGCCTCTCCGGTGTGGCTGCTGGAATGCATGGTGTAACCAGTGCAGCTGGCGGCGCCGCTATACGCATAGCGCGATCCGCCACTGCAAGTGTTGGGCGCAACGCCGATGCCGGGCGCGATGCCGCGTGGACCGCGACCGGCGGCACGCCGACAGCGCCAATGACCGAACGCTCTGCCGGTTCGGCCACTGTTTCGGCGCCGACGTGGGCAAGGCGCCTACGTTCTGAACAGACCGCCCGTGCAAATCGCCACGCTGCCATGCAAGCTGTCCGAGACGGAGACCGGCCGGGAGGCAGCGCCACCCCCTCTCTCAACGACAAGGATGACTAGATGCTCTTCAAGCGACCCGTGCACCGTTACGGCAAAACACCCGAACCGGTCACGCCGTATCAAAAAGCCGCCCAGCTGTGGGACGAGCGCATCGGCTCATCTCGACTGCAGGCCAGGAACTGGCGGATCATGGCCCTTGGCTGCCTGGCCTTGGCGACCGGGCTTTCCGGCGGACTCGTATGGCAGTCGATGCAAAGCCGTGTCGTGCCTTATGTCGTCGAGGTCGATGGCTTCGGCGAGACGCGCGCCGTCGCGCCGGCGATCCGGAATTATGAGCCCTCGGATGCTCAGATCGCCTGGCATCTCGGCCGCTTCATCCAGAATGTCCGTTCCGTTTCCACCGATCCGGTTTTGGTACGGCAGAACTGGTTGGCAGCGTACGACTTTGCTAGCGATCGCGCAGCGCTCTTCCTCAACGAATACGCCAAGGCGAACGACCCCTTCGGTCAGATCGGAACGCGCAGTGTTTCGGTACAGGTCACCAGCGTGGTCAGAGCCTCCGAAAGTTCATTCCAGGTCAAATGGACCGAGCAGGTGTTTGAGCGCGGAAGCCTTGCCAGCACGATGCGCTGGACTGCGATCCTCACGATCGTGATTCGCTCGCCAAGCAATACGGATCAGCTGCGCAAGAATCCGCTCGGCGTCTTCATCAATGCCATTGACTGGTCACGCGAGCTCGACAGCGCCGTCCCAACCCCCCTTTCTCCGACGGAGTCCACCAATGAAAGGTAAAATGTCACCGATTCGTGCCGTGCTGATCCTATCGGTGTCGGCAGCGGTCGTTTCCGCTTGTGCATCGAAGAAGGTGCCGCCGCCTGAGATTTCCTATGACGCTGCCGACTTCAAACCGGCCGCGATCGAAAAGGCGCCGGAGAGGCCGATTAGAATTGTCGAGGTGCCAAAACCACTGCCGCTGCCTGGCCAAATGCAGCCCGAGCCCGGCAAGGCCGAGGACAAGCGCCCCCCTGAAGAACGCGTCGCTGATGCCAACAAAGCCGCGACCCAGCAACCCACCAAGTACGGGTATGTTAATGCCGTGCAAGTCTACCCCTTCACCGATGGCGCGCTTTATCAACTCTATGCCGCGCCGGAGCGCGTGACCGACATCGCTCTGCAGCCGGGCGAGAAACTAACCGCCGTGTCGGCTGGCGACACCGTGCGCTGGGTCATTGGCGATACCGCAAGCGGCACCGGTGACAATCAGCGCACCCATGTTCTGGTAAAACCCTTCGCGCCGGGTCTTGCCACCAATGTCGTCATTACGACGGACCGGCGGACCTATCATTTGCAGCTTCAAAGCACCGAGAAGACCGCAATGGCGGCAATCTCCTGGACCTACAGCCAAGACCAGATCATCGCGCTTCGCCAGCGCAATGCTCAAGCCGAGGCAGTTACACCGGTCGCGTCGAATATCGCGCTCGAAAACCTTCGCTTTCGCTACTCAATCAGTGGCGACACACCGCCCTGGAGACCGACGCGAGCCTTCGACGACGGCAGCAAGGTCTATATTGAGTTCCCTCGTCGCATAGATCAGGGCGAGGCGCCACCACTCTTCATCGTCGGCGCAGATGGGAGCAGCGAGCTCGTCAACTATCGCGTGCGCGGCAACTATTACATCGTCGATCGGCTCTTCGCCGCGGCCGAACTTCGCCTCGGCACCAAGCGGCAGCAGGTGATCCGCATCAGCAGGATTGACGGCAGGCAACCGCAACGGCGGATCTCGCTCTTTCGCGGCAGCCGGCGAGGTGAGGACTCATGATCGAAAATTCCCGCTCTGGCATCCCGCCGAAACTGGATCCCGAGGAACTGCAGCTTCGGGCCTCTCCCCGCCGCGTGGTGCGGTTCAGGCGCGGTGTGATCATCGCGATCGCAGCGCTCGGATCCGGCGCTGTCTTCGGCGTTACCATGATCGCCCTCCAGGGGCCGGCCCTTCGCATCAGGGATCAGGCGGAAGATCTCTACAACACTGAGCGCAAACCAACCGCCGAGGGGCTCGATACGCTTCCCCATGACTATTCCGGCATGAAGCCGAAGCCTCCCGTCCTTGGGCTACCTTTGCCGGGCGACCTCGGCCGCCCCATCCTCGAGCGGCAGCGCCAGCTCGGCATCGTGCCGGGCCAAGACATCTCGGCCGAGGAGCAGCGTCTAGCGCAGCAGGCGATCGAAGCGCGTGAATCGCGGGTGCTTTTCCGCGTCGAAAATCGAGCTCAAAAGACAGATGTCGGAGAGAGCGTGCAAACTGCTCAGCATCCATTTGAGGCGCTTCCCCAATCCGAAGCAGGACGCGCGTCAGCCTCGGTGGCGGCGGCGGAAGGCGACCAGAACAATCAGCAGCGAAAGCTTGATTTTCTCAGCCAGCGGAGCACTGGCGGGATCTACAATCCGCATGCGCTGCAGACGCCGATCTCGCCATATCAACTGATGGCTGGCAGCGTGATTGCCGCCAGCCTGATCACCGGCATCAATTCCGATTTGCCGGGCCTTGTCGTCGCGCAAGTCACCGAAAATGTGCACGACACGGTCACGGGCAACATATTGCTGATTCCGCAGGGCTCACGTCTTATCGGCGTCTACGACAGCGTCGTCGCGTTCGGGCAAAAGCGAGCGCTGCTGGTCTGGCAGCGCATTCTGCTGCCCGACGGCTCGTCGGCCGAAATCGACAATCTGCCCGCGAGCGACACCGCCGGCTACGCAGGGCTGGAAGACGAAGTCGATTTCCACACTTGGCAGATGATCAAGGGAGTGGCGCTTGCCACATTGCTCGGTGTCGGCACAGAATTCAGCCTCGGCGAAAACGAGAGCGATCTGGTCAAGGCGATCCGGGAATCAGCCCAGCAGAACGCCAGTCGAGCCGGCCAGCGCATCACCGAAAAAAACCTCAATATCCAGCCCACCATCGTCGTCCGCCCAGGTTGGCCACTGCGCGTCATCGTGCACAAGGACATCGTGCTGCGGCCATACGCCAGTTGAGCAGGAGTTATCATGGCTGACCTGAAACTTGGAAAACTTCCGGACCGAACAGCTTCGAAGATCACCATTACCGTCAGCGCGGAGCTGAGCCAAACACTCAAGGAGTATGCTGCACTTTACCGTCAGACCTATGGTCAGTCTGAAACCGTGGCAGAACTCATCCCTTTCATGCTGGCGGCGTTTCTGGAAGGCGACCGAGCCTTTGCCAAGGCCAGAAAGGAACGTCTGCCGACGGAGCTTGCCGGAAAATCGTGACTCCTCCGCTAGGGCAGCTGGAACATTGCCTAGCTGTCGCGACCTACCTGCTCCTCGCGAAGCATAGGATCAAACACCTTGGAATGCAGGTATGCGCAAGAGATGATGTGGAAGGAGATACCGCGCAACAGCCTAAGTTTGCATTTTCGATTTGGTCGGCCGTGAACTATCCGCAAGCCATTGATCTGGCCTGTTGATTGAGGCGGATAGCGGCTTTGGAATTGCAGGATTAGCGGTATTTGGACGCTGTTTTCCTGCAATTCGGTTTTGCGATTCCCTTGTGGCGCGGAGCGTGATTCACTCGGTTCGGCGGCGGCGAATCGAGGGGACAGCGAATGTCCAGGCCACGCGAGAAGCGCGAGACGGGAGAGCAGGACCTGTTCCGCTCCCGGCTCGACCAAATCATCAACATGAAGCACGAGCTGGTGCGGCTGGCGCAGGCGATCGACTGGCCGGTGCTGGAGGAGCGTTTCGGCGCCGTCTATTCGGACGGCCCCGGCATGCCGCCGCTGCCGACCCGGCTGATGGCGGGGCTGGCGATCCTCAAGCACACCTTCAACCTGTCGGATGAGGTGCTGTGCGAGCGCTGGGTGGAGAACCCTTATTTCCAGTATCTCACCGGCGAGACGTTCTTTTGCCATACGCTGCCGTTCGACCGCTCCTCGATGACGCGTTGGCGCAGCCGTATGGGCGAGGAGCGGATTATGGTGCTGTTGCAGGAGAGCCTCAGCCTCGCGGTCAAGACCGGGGCGATGAAACCGGCCGACACGCGCCAGGTGATCGTCGACACCACCGTGCAGCCGAAGAACGTCATGTTCCCGACCGACGCCAAGCTCATCCATCGGGCACGCGAACGGCTGGTGCGGCTGGCCAAGAGGACGGGTCTCCATTTGCGCCAGAGTTATGTGCGGGTCGGCAAGCTGGCGCTGATCAGCCACCAGCGCTATGCCCACGCCAAGCAGTTCAAGCGGGCCAACAAGGCGCTACGCAAGCTCAAGACCTATCTCGGCCGGACCATTCGCGACATTGGTCGCCAGATCGCCGGCGATCAGGGGCTGGACGCTGTTCAAATGGCCGCTCTACCAGGCCGCCACCGTTCTCGAGCAACGCCAGCGCCAGCGCGGCCGCAAGATCTACAGCCTGCACGCACACGAGGTGGAATGCATCGGCAAGGGCAAGGCGCATGCGCCCTACGAGTTCGGGGTGAAGGTGTCGGTGGCCACCACGCTGAAGCGCTCCAGGGGCGGCCAGTTCGCCCTGCATGCAAAAGCACTGCCCGGCAATCCCTATGACGGCCACACGCTGGCAAGCGTCATCCCCGACATGGAAAAGACCATCGGCAACGAGATCGGCCGCATCCTCGCCGACGCCGGCTATCGCGGCCACAACGCACCGCAGAGCCACAAGCTCAGGGTCTTCACCGCGGGCCAGAAACGCCGCGTCACCCCAGCCATCAAGCGCCAGATGCGACGGCGGTCGGCGGTCGAGCCCGTCATCGGCCACATCAAGAGCGAACACAGAATGGGCCGCAACTACCTCGCCGGCCAGCAGGGCGACACCCTCAACGCCATCCTGGCCGCCGCCGGCTACAACTTCTCCCTCCTGCTCAGGTGGCTGAAGGGGTTTTTGTCGCTCTTGATTGCCCTGCTTCAAATCCGGCCGAAGCCGGTCGCCGCTTAGGGCTCGGATTGTTCACGGTCGACTAGTGAGCACTCTCCAATATGTTAGGCTCTGTCGCAGTAGCGCAACAAGCTCAGTCTTTGGATGGGTGGTATGAGGATGAGACGACTGAATGTGTACAGGCTCAGTCTTTTTATCGAGGCTCTCGTTTTTGTCGTAAGCGCGTTCGGTGCGACGTGGCTTACCAGCTTTGTGAACGCGCCATGGTGGACATATGTGATTATAGCGGCCATCGCTATGGGCATGTTCGTCGCCGTGCGTGGGGTCCTTTCTGAGCCGCAACGTATGGGACTCTTGGCACACAACTCGGCAGCGACCTCTGCGTGAACCCAGACGCCTTGAAAATGTGCCCGATGCGTCCGGATTTTTGGCGGTGATCTTCATCAAATGCGATGAGCTGCAATTTCTGGCGACGGCCACGCTAAGGGCGGGCCTCCAGCACCATGTTGAACGGTGTCTCCGCGGCGCGACGCAATCGCTTGAAGCCGCCGCCGGTCACAACCTTGCGCAGCCTCGCCTCACCGGCCTGGGCTCCAAGCGCGAGCCCGACTTCCTGCGACACGGATGCGGGCGTGCACACGAAAGTGGAAGCGGCATAGTAAACGCGGCCGACGGGATTGAGGTTCGCCGCCAGATGATCATGCGCGAACGGCTCGACGATCATCCACGTGCCGTCCGGCTTGAGCGATCCGTGGACATGGGTGGCGGCGCCCGTCGGGTCGCCCATGTCGTGAAGGCAATCGAAGAATGTGACGAGGTCATAGGTTCCGGGATAGCTCTTGGCGGCCGCCACGTCGAACCGCGTGTTAACGCCGACGCCGGCTACCTCGGCCGCCTTGCGGGCGCGCTCAATCGAAGGGGCATGATAGTCGAAGCCGACGAAGCGCGAATTGGGGAAGGCCTGTGCCATGAGCACGGTCGATGCACCATGACCGCATCCAACATCCGCGACGTCCACGCCGCGTTCGAGCTTCTCGACGACGCCCTCCAAGGCCGGCAGCCAGGAGTCGATCAGATTGGCATTGTAGCCTGGACGGAAGAACCGTTCCGTACCGCGAAACAGACACGCGCTATGATCGTGCCACCCGACGCCCTTGCCGGACTGGAATGCCTGCCTCACCTTTTCTTCATCGAGCCACAGCGCGGACAGGAACTCGAATGCGCCTGCCATGAAGGCCGGGCTGTCTTCATCAGCGAACACCAGCTCTTGCTCGGCGTTGAGATAGAATTTGTCGCTCGCTTCATCGTAGTCGACGTAACCCGCCGCCGCCTGCCCGGAAAGCCATTCCCTTACGAGGCGTTCCTGGGTGCCGGTGCGTGTCGAAAGTTCGGCGGCCGTCATCTTGCCGCCTTCGCGCAATGCCTTGAACAGGCCGAGTCTGTCCCCCAGCAGGACTCCCGCGCCCGTTGCGATCGCACCGAGATCGCCGACCATTTTCCCCAAGAATGCGTCCAACTTTTCCTGATTCGCTTCAGACATCTGAATCTCCCTTTGGGTTCAATCTCTCCAGGCGACGGAGCCGTGCTCGTCATGAGGCGCCTTGAGCATCAGATGCTCGAAGACATGCAGATATCCCCGGCGGCTCATTCCGCGCTGCCGATCCTGCACCAGACCATATGGGTGACGACCGGCGCGGTGGTCGGGAATGACAGCCACCTCCATGCCGTTGAAAAGCAGGAAATCCGTCACTTTGCCCTCGTCGGTAACCGGCGGAGCCGGAGTGGTCGTCACCAGGGCAAGCCCTGTTGCAGCAGGTATCCTTGGGCAGCCTGTCAGAACATCGATGACTCCGGTTGTGGTGCCGGGGTGGGCGATCAGGGGCCAAGTGATTGTTCCGCGGCGGCTGTATGTTGTGGTAAGGTGATCATGCGAACTCTTGTTGGTCGGTCACGTGTTTTGCGGATGACCCGCATGTACTGTGCCAAATGAGAAAACCATTCAAACGCAATCCAGTAGATCTGACTGTATCCGACATTGTCGGAATTTGGACATCGCCGAACGCGAAGCGCTCGGGGCTTGTGACGATACTTGAGCGTGCTGCTTCGGAGGAGGGATGAGCCTCGAACCGGCCGCGAGGCCTTTTTCTGGCAACGGATATTCCGGCCGGGTTAGGCCGCGAGGAAAGCGACGGTGAATAAGAGGTAGAGGACCAACCGTTTTGAGCGGGTAGTTGCCGTGTTGCGCCCCCAGGCAAAGGCCAGCACCACGGAGCAGTATTTCTGGTGGCGATACTACAACGCCTTTTAGTGCCGGTTACCCGTTTTTACCCAGTTGGCCTGGTGCATTCAGAGCGAGCTCGTTGGAAACCGCTTATTGTGGCTATGAGCGAACTCGGGATGGAGGAGTGGACCCAAAAATTGGCAAAATGCCCCAGGGAGGATTACATGGGTCGCTCATTCCCCGTACTCGTTACAGGTGCGCGTCGCTTCGCAAACAGCTTGCTTTTGACTTGGCGTTTTTTGCCGTCTCGGCATCGCTCACTAATTCGGCCGCTGCCGACACCGTGAACTGGCGTCAATTCGAAGGGACCAGCATAACTTGGGCCTACGACATCCACCCCTATGCGGATGCTCTCGCTGCGCAATTTCCGGAGTTCGAGAAGCTGACCCGGCATCAAGGTCACGCCGGAACTCTACCCAGACGATTCTTACTGGAACAAGATGACGATCCAACTGACGACGAAGTCGCCAGCATGGGATGTGTTCGGCACTGGCATTCAGCCCGCGTAGGACCTCGCTCCGAGTGGCGCCCTGGAGCCGCTGGACAAATACCTGAGCGATTGGAAGCTTACCGATGCTGGATACGACTACATTACGTGGACATGATCAAGAAGTGCGCGGCTCCTTCCTTCGCGTCCGGCCGCAGCGCGATGACGATCGACTCAAATATGTTCGGCTTCTGGAACGATGTTGCGGGGAAGCCGGCATCCGGCAAGATCGCCTTCGCTCCGCCGCTGCACGCACCGAGCGCCACGAGCTTGGAGTCTGACATCTGGATCTGGGCTCTCGCCATGAACGCGGCTTCCGAAAAGAAGGGCACGGCCTGGCTGTTCATCCCGTGGGCCACCTCCAAGCAGGTGGCGCTCAAGGGTGCCCTTGCTGGCCAGCTCGTCAATCCGCCGCGCACGTCGACCTGGCAGACGACACCTGGACTAAGTACGCTTCGCAGCCCGAGTTCAACAACTTCGTTGACAGCTTCAAAAAGATACAGGACCAAGCCGCGCTGGCTTTCACACCGCGTGTCGGCTTCGGCGAAGCCATGAACGCATGGGCCGTGGCGATGCAGAAGATGGTAAACGGCGATGACGTCGAGACGACGTTGAGGGCGCTTGCCGAAGAAATCCGCACTGGCCTCTGATCAAAAGGAACAGGGCAGTACTATTGCACTGCCCTGTTCCCGCCAACGGCGGAGATCACGCCGTGTCACCCCAAGCACTTAAACCCAGCGTGCCGATGGCAGCCGAAGGACCTGGCGCGCGCGCCTCGTCCGGTTCGGCTTCGCTGGAGGGGCGTTCCATCGACTGTTTCAGCCTTGCAATCATCCAGGCGCTGGCCAAAAGCCAGATGGAGCGCCGGCTCAGGAACCGGCGCAAAAACTCGAGCCTGCCGGCGCTGATCGAGCTGGTGCTGGCGCGGCCGCTGGTGTCGGCAGGTCTGGTCGCGGCCGAGCTGAAAATTAGCCAGCGCGCTGCGCTCGGGCTGGTGCCGAACTCGGCATCCGTGAGGTGACCGGCAGGGGGCGCTACCGGGCGTGGGACCCCGTTTAGCTGCGGCGGGCTTTGGCGAAAGCGACAGCACTGATGATTTTTGCTGTACGCTCATTCTCCCTCATCTGCGCGTTGACAGAAAACCAGCAGGCGAGGGTCACAGCACGCTGTGCTCCCCGCGATTTCCGGAAAACCAATGAAAAACGACTTTGATCGATCGCGCGGGACGTATCATTCAACCATGTCGAGAACGGGCGTGACGGCACGTACACTATGGACCGAGAGAACTTTGTCTGGCGACTTTGCGCACGCTTGCAAAACTCTTCGGAAAACTTCCTTCTGTTGATCCAATGATCGTAATGAGCTGGAGTGGCATCGCCGCTCTCCTCGGTTCTTGCTCTCTCAGTTGAACTTGATGCTAGCCTGCACGAAAACGCCGTAGCGCTTTGCCTTCCAATCGTCGGCCTGCGGGGAACCACGACCGCCCATTGCCTCTTCGAAATGAGCGGTGCCGTTATTCGCCACGGCCGCAACACCGCCTCGAGCTGGACGCCATGCCCATCGCCGTCTTCGGGAATTAGCTTGATCTTGGGCGCATGTGGTGCTGCTCTTTGCCGTCGAGCCGCGTGAAGAGGAACGCCACGTCACCAGAAAGGCTGAGTCGCTCGGTGAGTTGCGTCTGCCCGGCCAAGCCGAGTCGCAGCGAATGCCAATCGTTGTCCTGGCTGAGAGGTTGACGTAGGTGGGACGGTTGGCACACAGGTTCCCCAGTTGGTCGCCTGCTGCGTGCAACCGAAAGCATCGTAGCTCTCGTGCCAGAAATTGTTGCCAACAAAAGCACCGATGCGGTAGCGCGGTGAGTTCAAGAAATTATATCCAAGATCGGCGGTGAAATAGCTGACGCCGCCCCCGCGCTGATCACTGAATGTGTTTGAGTAGCCCCCCATTTCCGTAAGAAGTCCTCGTCATGAGAAAATCCTCCCTGATGCCGCCCGCACCGAGGAGGCCTTTACGAAAATGCCAGTCGGATTGTGGACTCGAATGCGCGTCTAGATCGTCATAGGTGAGCCGCGAGACCAGTGACGTACCTTTATGATTGTAAAGTTCCTTCGATGCGTTGCCGGTAC
>NZ_RZQL01000280.1 GCF_003997935.1 Mesorhizobium sp. M7A.F.Ca.US.006.01.1.1 | reverse complement strand
GGCCTGGCGTCATCGGTCTGGACCAAGGACGTTTCGCGCGCCATGGCGACGGCCGCCCGCCTGCAATATGGCTGCACCTGGATCAACACCCACTTCATGCTGACCAACGAGATGCCGCATGGCGGGTTGAAGCAGTCCGGCTACGGCAAGGACATGTCGCTCTATGCGCTGGAAGACTACACCGCCGTGCGGCATGTGATGGTGGCTCACAGCTAGCGCCTTCCCTTCTCCCCGTTTTACGGGGAGAAGGTGGCCCGAAGGGCCGGATGAGGGGCAGCGCGTCCTTGGCAAAGCCGGCTCCGCCCCTCACTGCCTGCCGGCGTCTTCTCCCGTGAAACGGGGAGAAGAGTCACTACTCCACAATGCGATAAATATTCCACAGGCTGGTGCCCGACACGACATAGGGCTCGATCTCCTTGCCCCATTTGGCATGCGCGTCGATCTTGCCGATCTTGGCGAAGAACGCCTCCAACTGGGCCAGGCTTTCGACCTGGTGATGGGACTCGACCGTCGCCTCCCGCGCCCCGATCGAACCGGTCATGATCTGGAATTCCAGCTCGTCGATGCCGACCTGCGAGCCGATCTCGCGTTCCCATTTCTTCAACAGGTCGAGCACGGTCTGCTTGTGTCCGAACTTGGCGTCGATCTGCCATCTGGCGCTGAACATCGTCTTCTCCTCCAGGTTTGCGGCCCAAGCCGCGGTTGATCCACCGGCCGTCGATCTACTCGTCCCAGGCCTGCACGACGGTCTGCCTTGCGATCCGCCCGTCCTTCAGCTCCAGCATCGCCGCACAGAACACCTTGGTGCCGTCCGGATAGGCGCAGGCCTGGGTGAAGGCGAGGCTGTCGCCATCGGCGATGGTGGTATCGACCTTGTGGGTCATCGCGCGGCTGCAGATGTCGTCCCAGAATGTGGTGATCGCGGCGCGTCCGCGGATCTCGCGCGGCTTGCTCGGCGGGTTGTTGCGGTCGATCACCCGCACCAGCGCGTCTTCGGCGTAAAAGCTCGACAGCATCTTGCCGTCACGGGTTTCGATGGCCTTCTTGATCGATGCGCCATCCACTGTTTGGGTCTTGGTCAGCATGTCATCCTCCATTGGCCCGTCTTGCGACCGGGCGGTTGATGGTCGAAGGGCTGCCCGGCGCTCGTCGCCGGGCAGGGATTTCCTCACTGCGACTTCGCCTTGACGGCCGCGAACACGTCGTCGGCCTGCTTCTTGAAGGTCGTCAGATCGACCTGGCTGCCGTTGAGCATTGTCGACCAGTGGCGCACGATCGCGGACATCGCGACCGCCTCCTTGATCTCCTCGTCGCTGGCGCCGTTGAGCTTGGCCGCCTCGGTGTGGAAATAGATGCAATACTGGCATGGGATCTGCGCCGCGACGGCGAGGCCCAAAAGTTCCTTGGTCTTGCCGTCAAGCGCCGTCTTCGGGTTGAGCTGCACGCCCTTGATCTCGGCCCAAGCGCCGGCAACGGCCACATCCGGCAGCGTCCTGAACATGTCCGGCACCGAGCCGAGCGTCGCCTCGATGTCCTTGTAGGTCGCCGCCGCGGACGCGTCCTCGGCCTTTGCCGGAGCGATGGCGAACAGCGCTCCAACGCCTGCCGCTATCACCAGCGATTTGAGTGTCCGGTTCGACTTCAGCATTTCCTCCTCCGTTCGCAGCACCTTTCCCGGCGACATCCGCCTGGCCTGCATGGAGAGAATTGATAGCGCTTACCCGCTCACGGCCGCTTCGCCCGAAAGCGCCATGGCTCTCATGGCCCGTGCGGGCCAGGGTGCCTGGCCGAAAACGCCGCCGCCGCCGCCCGCGACGGCAGGTCCAGCTTGAGCAGTATGTTGGCGACATGGCGCTTGACCGTGTGTTCGCTCAGCCTCAATTCGGCGGCGATCGCGGCATTGCTCTTGCCGTCGGCGACGAGGCTCACCACTTCGCTTTCCCGCGCCGTCAATGCGGCCGGCTCGGCAGCCTTGGGTTTGGGCCGGCAGGCGGGTTCCAGATGCTGTTCGGAAGTCGCATGGACCAGCACCAGCGGCTCCTCCAATTCGTCGACGCTGATGCGTCCGGCATCGGTGAAATGCAGGCCCGACCCAGCCGCCAGGTCGGCGATCAGACGCGACGCGATAATGTCGCCGCGGCCGGCATGGGAGGCCAGTTGCATCGCCACCCGCGCCGTCATCCCGACGGGCGGACCGCGCACCTCGATCTCGCCGACATGCGCCCCTTGCGCGCTTGCCACGCCGATTTCCTGTGCCGCCTCGCGCAGGGCTGCCGCGCAGCGTATGGCGCGTGCCGGGCCGTCGAAGCGCGAAATCATCAACTCGCCATGCAGGCCCGCCGAACGCCCGCCATGGCGCCCGACCAGCAGCCGCCAGGTTTCCTGGAAGCGTTGGCTGCGTTCGCTCCACATCCGGTCGCCGAGCCGCGCCGTATCGTAGATGCGTGTCACCAGAAGCGCCGCCAGCACGCGGTCCACTTCGCCGACGGCGCGTTCGCCGGTCAGGAATTCCTCGATCAGGTCGGCCACCCCATCGACATCACCGGTCCAGATCGGATGGTCGCGTCCGGGAATCTCGACCAGCCGGGCACCGGGGATCTTCTGTGCAAGGAAGCGGCTGGCATCGGGGTCGACCCGCGCATCGTTGCGGCGATGTATCAGAAGCGTCGGTGCGCTGATCACGCTCAGGATGTGGCGGATGTCGACGTCGGCGTTCATGCGCGCCAGCGTCGCCGCCGCCGTCGGGCTCGCCGACAATCGTTCGAAGCGAGCCCACCACTGAGCGAAATGCGCGTCGTCGACCCGGCTCGGCGCGAAATGGGGCAGAGTGGCGCCGGTGCCCCAGGCTGTCTCCGCCATCTCGATGAAAGCGTTGAGACGTTCGGGCGACATCACCCATTTGTGGAAATGCGCATAGCCGCCATAGAGCGCCAGAGCCCGTGTCCGCTCCGGATAGGTGGCGGCGAACAGCATCGCCATCGGCGCGCCTTCGGAGGAACCTAGCAGCGCCGCACGGCCGCTGCCGGCGGCGTCCATAACCGCGCGCACATCGTCCATCCGCGTTTCGAGACTGGGCAGGTTATGCGCGTCGACGCGGTCGGACAGACCCGTGCCGCGCTTGTCGAACAGGATCAGCCGCGAGAATGCCGAAAGCCGCTTCAAGAGCCTGGTATAGCCCTCGTCTTCCCAGTGCAGGTCGAGGTTGGAAATGAAACCCGGCACGAAAACGAGATCGAACGATCCCTGCCCGACCACCTGATAGGCGATCCGCACATCGCCGCTACGGGCGTATCGCGTCTCGATCGGCCTCACGAGATTTCCACCCCGGCCTGACGATTTCTGGTCGTCAAACCATAGCAGAACAGCGCGGATTGCGGCAGCTTAAACTTTAGCGATTGTGAATGTAAGCTGGCGCGGCTTGGCGGCTATTCCTGCGAGGCGGCGACGTCGGCAGGGGAGGGCTTGAGCCCGAGTTTGAGGTCGGCCGCAGCCGGCGTGATCGGTCGCTTGATCCTGGCGGAGGCGGCCACCACCAACTCGTTGAAGTTCCCGGTGCCGTCGTCCAGCATTTCGAAGAACTGCCGCCGCATCCTCGGCTCCCAGAACTTGTTGATGTGCTCGGCGACGCCGGCAATGCCTTCCTCGCGCGGCTTGGAATGGAAGAAGTCGGCGATCTGATTTGCCATGCGCACCAGCTTCTCGGCGGTGCTCATAATGTGTTCTTCGTCATGCGACATGCTTGGCAACTCCGCAAACCACCCGGTCGGGGTGGGTGAAAATATCAAAATCGTCTCCGCGAACCAGCGCCACCAGCGTCATGCCGGCCTCTTGCGCCGTGCGGATGGCCAGAGCGGTCGGCGCCGAGACGGCGATGATGAAGGCCGAGCCGATGGAAGCCGTCTTCTGCACCATTTCAACCGAAACCCTGGATGTCACCACGACAGCACCGGATGCGCCATCGATACCAGCTTTGGCCAGCGCGCCGGCCAACTTGTCGAGCGCATTGTGACGGCCGACATCTTCGCGCGCCATGACGATGCCCTTGCTAGGCACATAGAAACCGGCGGCGTGTACCGCCCCGGTCTCGGTGTGCAGCGGCTGCACCTTGGAGAGGAGCTTGACCGAACGGACGATGTCGTCGGCATCAAGCGTAAGTTTTGACGCACCAACCGCATCGACCGAGCGCATCGCTTCCTCGATCGATTCGATGCCGCAGAGCCCGCAGCCGACCGGACCCGCGAGCCTTCGCCGCCGCGCTTCGAAACGTGTGTTGGCTCGGTCTTTCAGCCGGATCTGAATGTCGATGCCGGCGCCATGATCCTCGACCTCGATGGCTTCGATCTCCTCCGGCGCAGCAATAATGCCCTCGGTCAGCGAGAAGCCAAGCGCGAAATCCTCGAAATCGGCCGGGCTAGCCATCATCACCGCATGCGTGGTGCCGGCGAAGGAGAACGCCACCGGCGTCTCTTCCGGCACCATCCGGTTGGCAGCCGTCGTCCCAACCGCGCGGTGCGCCAGCCGCGATACCTGCGTCGTGGCTTTGCGGCGCGCGCTCAAGACTACTCCGCCGCCTGCAGAGGCGCGATGCGCCGGCTCTGCTTGGCTTGCTCGTCATAGTCGCGCTGCCATTCCGACGGTCCGTTGGAGGCGCCGACCTGCACCGCCGTCACCTTGTATTCCGGACAATTGGTCGCCCAGTCGGAGAAGTCGGTGGTGATAACGTTGGCCTGAGTGTCCGGATGATGGAACGTCGTGTAGACGACGCCGGGCGACACCCGGTCGGTGATCAGCGCGCGCAGCGTCGTCTCGCCCGAGCGGCTGGTCAGCCGGACCCAGTCGCCGTCGCGCAAGCCGCGGTTCTCGGCATCGTGCGGATGGATCTCCAGCCGGTCCTCCGAGTGCCACATGCTGTTGTCGGTGCGCCTGGTCTGCGCGCCGACATTGTACTGCGACAGGATGCGACCGGTGGTGAGCAGCAGCGGGAAGCGCGGCCCCGTCCTTTCGTCCGTCGCCACATATTCGGTGCGGATGAACTTGCCCTTGCCGCGCACGAACGCATCGATGTGCATGATCGGGGTGCCGAGCGGCGCCTTCTCGTTGCAGGGCCATTGCACGGATCCGACGCGGTCGAGCAACTCGAAGGAGACGCCGGCGAAGCTCGGCGTGGTCATCGCGATCTCGTCCATGATCTCGGAGGGGTGCTGGTAGTTCCAGTCCAGCCCGATTGCGCGGGCAAGCTCCTGCGTCGCCTCCCAATCGGCGTAGCGCGCCTTCGGCTCAAGAACCTTGCGCACCATGTTGATGCGGCGCTCGGCGTTGGTGAAGGTGCCGTCCTTCTCGAGGAAGGTCGAGCCCGGCAGGAAGACATGCGCGTAGTTTGCCGTTTCGTTGAGGAAAAGGTCATGCACGACGACGCATTCCATCGCGGCAAGGCCGGCGGCGACATGCTTGGTGTCGGGATCGGACTGCAGAATGTCTTCGCCCTGGATGTAGATGCCCTTGAAGCTGCCGTCGACGGCGGCGTCCAGCATGTTGGGGATGCGCAGGCCGGGTTCGTCGTCCAGCTTCACGCCCCACAAGGTCTCATAGATATCGCGCACGGCTTCGCCGGAGATGTGGCGATAGCCCGGCAGTTCGTGCGGGAAGGAGCCCATGTCGCAGGAGCCCTGCACGTTGTTCTGGCCACGCAGCGGGTTCACGCCGACGCCGGGTCGGCCGATATTGCCGGTGGCCATGGCGAGATTGGCGATTGCCATCACAGTGGTCGAACCCTGGCTGTGTTCCGTCACGCCGAGGCCGTAATAGATCGCGCCGTTGCCGCCGGTGGCGTAGAGACGCGCAGCACCGCGGATCAACTCGGGATCGACGCCGGACAATTTGCCGACGGTTTCGGGGCTGTTTTCCGGCAAGGCGACGAACGATGCCCAATCCTGGAACTCCGTCCAGTCGCAGCGTTCGCGGATGAAGGCTTCGTCGAACAAGCCCTCGGTGACGATCACATGCGCCAGCGCCGTCAGCACGGCCACATTGGTGCCGGGCTTCAGCGGCAGGTGGTAATCCGCTTCGATATGGGCCGACTTGACCATCTCGGTGCGGCGCGGATCGAGCACGATCAGCTTGGCGCCCTGGCGCAGCCGCTTCTTGAGCCGCGAGGCGAACACCGGGTGAGCGGAAGCCGGATTGGCGCCGATGATGACGGCGACGTCGGTGAAGTCGACGGAATCGAAATCCTGCGTGCCGGCAGACGTGCCATAGGTCTGGCCGAGCCCGTAGCCCGTCGGCGAATGGCAGACGCGTGCGCAGGTGTCGACATTGTTGTTGCGGAAACCCTGCCGCACCATCTTCTGGACGAGGTAGGTTTCTTCGTTGGTGCAGCGCGACGAGGTGATGCCGCCGATCGCGGTGCGTCCGTACTGGTACTGGATGCGGCGGAATTCTTTCGCTGTGTGGGCGATCGCCTCTTCCCAACTCACTTCGCGCCACGGGTCGGTGACCTTTTCGCGGATCATCGGCGACAGGATGCGGTCCTTGTGGGTGGCGTAGCCATAGGCGAAACGGCCTTTCACGCAGGAATGGCCGTGGTTCGCCTTGCCCTCCTTGTAGGGCATCATGCGAATGACCTCGTCGTCCTTCACCTCGGCCTTGAACGAGCAGCCGACGCCGCAATAGGCGCAGGTGGTGACGGCCGAGCGCTCCGGCAGGCCCTTGGCAAGCACCGTCTTCTCGCGCAGCGCATCGGTCGGACAGGCCTGCACGCAGGCGCCGCAGGACACGCATTCCGAATCGATGAACGCCTCGTGCATTCCCGCCGAAACCCGGGATTCGAAGCCGCGTCCCTCGATGGTCAGCGCGAAAGTGCCTTGCACCTCTTCGCAGGCCCGCACGCAGCGCGAGCAGACGATGCATTGCGAGGCATCATAGGTGAAATAGGGATTGGATTCGTCGCGGGCGATATAATCGACCGCCAGCGAGCCATGGCCGGGCGCCACGCCGCCTTCCGGCTTGACGTGGTTGCGGCCCTCGATGCCGTAGCGGTTCTCGGTCAGGCCGATTGATTTCGCCACCGCATCGAACTCGCTGGCGCCGGTTCCGGCCTGTTCGTTCCAGCCGGTCGGATGGTCCGAGACATAGAGTTCCATGACGCCGCGGCGAATGGCGTCAAGCCGCTCGGTCTGCGTACGCACGATCATGCCTTCGCCGACAGGCGTCGTGCACGATGCCGGCGTACCGCCGCGTCCTTCGATCTCGACAAGGCAGACTCGGCACGAACCGAAGGAGTCCAGCATGTCGGTAGCGCAAAGCTTGGGGATCTCGACCCCGCCTTCCATCGCCGCACGCATGATCGAGGTGCCTTCCGGCACGGTGATGCTGCGCCCGTCGACGTTCAGCGTGACCTGCTTCTGCGCCGTCGATTGCGGGGTTCCGTAGTCGATCTCTTCGACGAGGGATGGGAAGTCGGCTTTGATGTTCATCTGCCAGCTCCTATTCGGCAGCCACGCGCACGGGCGCGGGCTTGAAGTCGTCGGGGAAATGGGTGATCGAGCTCATCACAGGGTAGGGCGTGAAGCCGCCCAGCGCGCAGAGCGAGCCGAATTTCATCGTGTTGCAGAGATCGGTGACCAGAGCGAGGTTCTTCTCCGGCTCGATGCCCGCGACTATTTTGTCGATGGTCTCGACACCGCGCGTCGAGCCGATGCGGCAGGGTGTGCACTTGCCGCAGCTTTCGATGGCGCAGAACTCCATGGCGAAGCGCGCCTGTTTCAGCATATCGGCGGTGTCGTCGAACACCACGATGCCGGCATGGCCGATCAGCCCGTCCTTGGCGGCGAAGGCTTCATAATCGAATGGCGTGTCGAACAGCGCGCGTGGGAAATAGGCGCCGAGCGGCCCGCCGACCTGCACCGCCTTGACCGGACGTCCCGTGGCCGTACCGCCGCCGATCTCGTCGACGATCTCGCCCAGCGTCATGCCGAAAGCGGCTTCGAACAGACCGGCATATTTGACGTTGCCGGCGATCTGGATCGGGATCGTGCCGCGCGAGCGGCCCATGCCGAAATCCTTGTAGTAGGCCGCACCCTTGTCCATGATGACAGGCACCGAGGCCAGCGAGATGACGTTGTTGATCACCGTCGGCTTGCCGAACAGCCCCTTATGCGCCGGCAGCGGCGGCTTTGCCCGCACCATGCCGCGCTTGCCTTCGAGCGAATCGAGCAGCGCCGTCTCCTCGCCGCAGACATAGGCGCCGGCGCCGACCCGGATCTCCATGTCGAACGCGTAGGGTGAACCCAGCACGCTGGCGCCGAGAACGCCGGCCTTGCGGGCGGTCTCGACGGCCTTGTTCATCACCGCCACCGCATGCGGATATTCCGAGCGGACATAGACGAAGCCCTTCGTGGC
>NZ_RZQL01000279.1 GCF_003997935.1 Mesorhizobium sp. M7A.F.Ca.US.006.01.1.1 | reverse complement strand
GGTCGAAGTCCGGCACGGTATTCAGCAACCGGCGCAGGTCGGTGTAATGCCAGGATTCGACACGACGCGTCGGCAGGCCGTGCTTGATCGTCTCGATGGCGTCGTCGCGCTTCAGCATCACCGCGCCGTCGCCGGGCAGCAGCGACAGCCGGTCGCCGAACGCGTCGATCAACGCTGTCTCGGCCGGTGTCCGCTGCGGCTGTGTGTGCATATTCATCAGTTTGACCTTGCCCTCTGGCATCTCACGCGGCTTCGCCGATCACGCCGGCGTAGCCATTGGCTTCCAGGTCGAGCGCCAGCGACTTGTCGCCCGACTTGATAACCTGGCCCTTGTAGAGCACGTGCACGGTGTCGGGCACGATGTGCTCAAGCAGACGCTGATAGTGGGTGATGACCAGGAACGCCCGGTCCGGCGCGCGCAGCGCGTTGACGCCGTCGGACACGATCTTCAGCGCGTCGATGTCGAGGCCGGAATCGGTCTCGTCGAGCACGCACAATTTCGGCTCCAGCAGCTTCATCTGCAGGATCTCCGCCCGCTTCTTCTCGCCGCCGGAGAAACCGACATTGAGCGGCCGCTTGAGCATCGCCATGTCCATGCTGAGCGAGGCGGCGGCTTCCTTCACGCGCTTCAAAAATTCCGGGATTTTCAGCGGCTCCTCGCCACGTGCCTTGCGCTGCTCGTTCATCGCCACTTTCAGGAATTCCATGGTCGCCACGCCCGGTATTTCCATCGGGTACTGGAAAGCGAGGAAGATGCCTGACGTGGCGCGCTCGGCCGGATCCATTTCGAGGATCGACTGGCCATTGTAGAGGATGTCGCCCTCGGTCACCTCATAGTCCTCGCGGCCAGCCAGGATGTAGGACAGCGTCGACTTGCCCGAGCCGTTCGGCCCCATGATCGCGGCGACCTCGCCGGCTTTCACCGTCAGGTTCAAGCCGCGGATGATTTCGGTGCCGTCATCGACGATGCGGGCGTGCAGGTTTCTGATTTCAAGCATTCTTTTGTTTCCTGAATATATATCCGGTCAGCCGACCGAACCCTCAAGCGAGATACCGATCAGCTTCTGCGCTTCGACCGCGAATTCCATCGGCAGTTGCTGGATGACGTCCTTGACGAAGCCGTTGACGATCAGCGCGATCGCTTCCTCTTCGGGGATGCCGCGCTGCATGACGTAGAATTTCTGGTCCTCGGAAATCTTCGACGTCGTCGCTTCGTGCTCGAACTGCGCCGTCGAATTCTTGGCTTCCATGTAGGGCACGGTGTGCGCGCCGCACTGGTCGCCGATCAGCAGACTGTCGCAGTTGGTGAAGTTGCGGGCGTTGGTCGCCTTGCGGTGCGCCGAGACCTGGCCGCGATAGGTGTTCTGCGAGAAGCCGGCGGCGATGCCCTTGGAGATGATGCGGCTCGACGTGTTCTTGCCCAGATGGATCATCTTGGTGCCGCTGTCGACCTGCTGATAGCCGTTCGACACGGCGATCGAATAGAACTCACCTTGGGAATCGTCACCGCGCAGGATGCAGCTCGGATATTTCCAGGTGATCGCCGAACCTGTCTCGACCTGCGTCCACGAAATCTTGGAGCGGTCGCCACGGCAGTCGCCGCGCTTGGTGACGAAATTGTAGATGCCGCCCTTGCCCTCGGCGTCGCCGGGGTACCAGTTCTGCACGGTCGAATATTTGATCTCGGCATCGTTGAGCGCCACCAGTTCGACGACGGCGGCATGCAACTGGTTCTCGTCGCGCTGCGGCGCCGTGCAGCCTTCGAGATAGGAGACGTAAGCCCCCTCCTCGGCGATGATCAGCGTGCGCTCGAACTGGCCGGTGTTCTTCTCGTTCATGCGGAAATAGGTCGACAGCTCCATCGGGCAGCGCACGCCCTTAGGCACGAAGACGAACGAGCCGTCGGTGAACACAGCCGAATTCAATGTGGCGTAGTAATTGTCGGAGGTCGGCACGACCGAGCCGAGATATTTCTTCACCAGCTCCGGATGCTCGCGGATCGCTTCCGAGATCGAGCAGAAGATGACGCCGGCCTGCGCCAGCTCCTTCTTGAAGGTGGTGACGACGGAGACGGAATCGAACACGGCGTCGACGGCGACGCGGCCCGATTTGTAGACATTGTCGCTGACTTCCTCGAGCTCCGAGGCGTCAGTCTTCTGCACGCCGGCGAGGATTTCCTGCTCGCGCAGCGGAATGCCGAGCTTTTCGTAGACCTTCAGCAGTTCAGGATCGACATCGCTGAGCGACGTCGGGCCGGGCGTGCTCTTTGGCGCCGCGTAGAAGTAGATGTCCTGGAAATCGATCTTGGGATAGTGGACGCGCGCCCAGGTCGGCTCGTCAAGCGTCAGCCAGCGGCGATATGCTTCCAGACGCCATTCCAGCATCCAGGACGGTTCGTCCTTCTTGGCCGAAATGAAACGGATGATGTCTTCGCTGAGGCCCTTGGGGGCCTTATCGACAGCGATTTCAGTCTGGAATCCGTATTTGTATTGGTCGACGTCGATCTTTCGGACCCGATCGATCGTGTCCTGCACAGCAGGCATATGCGTTCTCCATCCACGCCGGGGTCAAGGCCCGACAGTTTTCAAACTATGGCACCACCAAAAATGAACGCCGAAGAAGCGCTCGCGGCAGCGTAAGTTTCATATAGTGCGTCTCGACCGGAAATTCACCCGGCCAGCATGAAACGCACGGCTCTACCAGGCCGAATGGCCCGAAATTGTCCAACCGCTTACGCGGCCTTTTCTCTGTCCGCCCGACGCGCGGCGATTCCCGTCAGCGCAACGCGAAACAACTCGATGTCTTCCGCGCCAGTCGCCGGTCCGATCGACACGCGCAAGGCGCCAAGGCTGTCACCGTATCCCATGGCTTTCAGCACATGGCTCGGTCCGACCTTGCCCGACGAACAGGCAGAGCCGGCCGACAGCGCTACACCGGCCAGGTCGAAGGCGATCTGCGCGGTTTCGGCTTTGACGCCCGCAATAGCGAAGAATGCCGTATTGGCAAGCCTTGGCGCACCGGTTCCAAAGATTTCCGCGTCCGGCACCAGCGTTTTCACGATGGCCTCGATCTCGTCGCGGCGCCGGCGCACCGCATCCATGCTTTGTAGTCCGGCAAGCGCCTCGCGGGCGGCCGCGCCAAAACCGGCAATGGCGGCGAGGTTTTCGGTGCCGCCGCGATGGCCCTTTTCCTGGCCACCGCCATTGATCAGCGGCTTCGGCATCATCAGGTCCGAAGCGGCAACGATGGCGCCGACGCCCTTGGGACCACCGATCTTGTGCGAGGACAGAATCAGATAATCGGCGTAACCCGCTGATAGATCGATCGAAACACGCCCTGCGGCCTGCACGGCGTCGACCATGAGGATACCGCCCGCCGCCTTGACGATCCCGGCGATGCGATCGATTGGCTGGATGACGCCGGTTTCATTGTTGGCGGCGTGGATGGCGACCAGTGGCAGGCCATCGGCCTTGTCGTGACCACCGAGCGCCGACGCCAAGGCGCCGAGATCGGCGATGCCGTTGGCGTCGACACCGATCCGGGTAACCTGCGTTGCCGGGAAGTGTCCGCCGTTCAACAGGCAGGGATGATCGGCCTCGGACACGTAAAGCCGGCTCATGCGCACGCTGCCGCGTCCCATCCGCCAGTCGGGTGACAGCAGCGTCGAGGCTGCTTCCGTGGCACCGGAGGTGAACACGACATGCTCGGGCTTGGCGTTGACGAGCGCCGCCACGTCACGCCTGGCGGTCTCGATCAGACGGCGGGCCGCACGCCCCTCGGCGTGAACCGATGACGGATTGGCGGCGACATCAAGAGCCGCGACCATAGCCTCGCGGGCCGCGGCAAGCAGCGGCGCACTGGCATTGTAATCGAGATAGGCGCGTTTTGCGGCCATTTTCGTCCGTCAGGTCCCGTCAGAAGCCATTCCGCTGTCGTATGGCGTTATTTCCTTGAAATTCCAAGGCCAGCCGTCCTATTTACGCGGCTTGCGGCGCGGGTGGCCGGGCTCGATGTCTTGCCACCCAGTTTTGAACAATTCTAAACTAGCTTCTAAGAAGACGCTCGCCCTGCGTCAAGGCCAGAGGAAACGTTCCAGGCACCGCGCATTCGTATTACCCAGTGGAGTATTTTATGCCTGAGGTCATTTTCACCGGTCCTGCCGGCCGCCTGGAGGGTCGCTATCAGCCTTCCAAGGAAAAGAGCGCGCCGATTGCCATCGTCCTGCACCCGCACCCGCAATTCGGCGGCACGATGAACAACAAGATCGTCTACGACCTCTTCTACATGTTCCAGAAGCGGGATTTTACCACGCTGCGCTTCAATTTCCGCGGCATCGGCCGCAGTCAGGGCGAATTCGACCACGGCACCGGCGAGTTGTCGGATGCCGCCGCGGCGCTGGATTGGGTGCAGTCGCTGCATCCCGATTCCAAGAGCTGCTGGGTCGCCGGCTACTCCTTCGGCTCCTGGATCGGCATGCAGCTTCTGATGCGCCGTCCGGAGATCGAAGGCTTCATCTCGATCGCGCCGCAGCCCAACACCTATGATTTCTCGTTCCTGGCGCCCTGCCCGTCATCGGGCCTGATCATCCATGGCGATGCCGACAAGGTGGCGCCGCCGAAGGATGTGCAGGGCCTCGTCGACAAGCTGCACACGCAGAAGGGCATCACCATCACGCAAAAGACGTTGCCCGGCGCCAACCATTTCTTCTCCAACGATGCCGACCTGCTGCTCGAGGAATGCGCCGATTATCTCGACCGCCGGCTGGCCGGTGAATTGTCGGATCCGCGGCCGAAGCGGCTGAGATAAGCAAAGAAAGCAGGAACGACGATGTACGAACCTCCTCAATTCAGGGAAACACGGCCGGAAATCCTGCACGGGTTGATCCGGACGCATCCGCTGGGCCTGTTGATTTCCAACGGGCCCGAGGGGCCGGTCGCCAACGCCATCCCGTTCCTGCTCGACGCCGAAATCGGGCCGAACGGCAGGCTGCGTGCCCATCTGGCGCGGGCCAACCCGCAATGGCGCCTGTTGGCCGACAATCCGGCTTCACCCGTGCTGATCGTCTTCCAGGGCAGCGATGCCTATGTGACGCCGTCCTGGTACGAGACCAAGCGCGAAACCGGCAAGGTGGTGCCGACCTGGAATTATGCCATCGTGCAGGTTCGCGGCACCGTCAAGGTGATGGATGACCCGGACTGGCTGGCGCAGCAGATCGCCGATCTGACCGTGTCCCAGGAAGGCACTCGGGAAGCGCCCTGGGCGGTGACCGATGCGCCGGCGCCCTTCATCCAGTCGCAGATCAAGGGCATTATCGGGCTGGAAATCGAGATCAGCGAAATCCACGGCAAGTGGAAGGTCAGCCAGAACCGGCCGGTTGCCGATCGCGTCGGCGTAGCGCAAGGGCTCGAAAGCGAGCACTCGTCGCCCGACATGGCCGGCCTGGTCAGATCCTATGGCGGGCTGGACGGCAATTAAGCTGCGGCGAAGCCGAGTAATCAGGCAGCCTTCCTTGTCGGTTCTATCAGCCGAAACGTCTTCTTGCGGATCGGCAGTCCCGACGGCATCGGCCGGAAGATGAAGCCGAGTCGGGCAAAGACCAGCCCGCAGGCAAGCGCGAAAGCGCAGCCGAGGCCAAAGCCGGCGACGGTGTCGCTGGGATAGTGCGCGCCGACGAAGACGCGCGTCGAGGCGATGCACGCGGTGACCGCCAAGGCGATGTACCAGCGCCGGGGAAACAACAGCAGGGCGACCCCGAACACGGCACCCACTGTCGTTGCATGGCCGGACGGGAAGCCGGCGAAGCGTGCATTAAAAGCGAATGGATGCAGCGACAACACCCCGAACTCATTGAAATACATCGGCCGAGCCCGACCAATCGCGTATTTCAGCAAATTGACGGCAAGGCCGGACAGGCCGACGGCGCCCAGCACGAGCGAAGCCAGGCAGGTCCAGTTGTAGACGAGCATCAGCGAGCGCCGGGAGAGGCTTCGCCAATCCGTCAGGTTCGCGAGAACGAGCAGAAGCGCCGACGGAATGAGATACCAGCCACCCAGGCCGAACTGCGTGAAAAAATCGGCCAGACGGACGCCCCCTGGCGACCAGTGATCGTGAAGCATTCCGGCCGGGGTGTCGAGACGAACAAACGCCGCTGCTGTCAGCAAAACCCAGACCAGCACCCAGACCGACCACAAAATGTTCGGGTATCTGGCCGGACGGGCGGCAAGGCGACTTTTGGCGATCCGCATCGTATCGCGAAAGTTGTCGAGCGACCGGCGCCCTAACCCAAGGAGCAGGCTCGAAACGGGCGGGCGTGATTTCACCAGCATAGGAAATTCGACCCCATTGTCGCCATCATGGGCATCGGCGAGCCGTCACTGGGTTACACGATAGAGGCCGAGCGACAGTTTGTCTCCCGACGAATAATTGAGGCCGTCGACCTCGGCAACGCGGCTCGCCGACTTGCCTTGCGCCGCCAACAGGCCATTCAGTTTCTGCTCGTCGCCGATTTGTGCCAGCGCCAGCGCGCAGGCGGGGTCGCCGAGCAGATGCTTGGCGACGCCATCGACATCGGTCAGGATGGTCTTGGTGCCGACCAGGAACCCCAGGCTCGGCTCGTGATATTCCGCTGAAGCGATCACCGTGGTGTCGCAAGGCCTGTTGGCCTGGACTGCCGCCTCGATCGCCGGGCTCAGCCAGATCGGTTTCAGCGAAGGCGCGATGACGCCGAACAACAGCCCATAGGTGATGCCGGCGCAAACCGCGATGGCGCCGATGCGGGAAAGCGGCACTTGCAGCTGTCGCGAAAAGGCAAAATAGCCCGCCGCCAGCGCCGCCGCGGCGGCCGGGATGCTCCACCAGAAGAAGGTGCCGGTGAGGTAGATCGGCGCGCCGATGCAGACCGCCGCCAGGCCGAGGCTGACCACGACCAGACCGAATGCGGTCGACCACCACAACCAATCCTGCCAGCGCCTGAGCGGCGCATTGGCCTCCTGCGGCGACAATGTCAGCAGCCAGCCAATCAGCAGCGCCATGCCGGGATACGCCGGCAGGACATAGTGCGGCAGCTTGGTCGGGATCAGCTCGAACACCAGCCAGAACGGAATGTACCAGGCGAGGCAGAAACGCAGCCGGGGATCGTCACGCAACCGGTTAAGGGCCTGCAGCCCGGCGCCGACCGCGATCAGGCCAAAGGGCCACATGAACAAGGAATAGGTCAGCATGTAGAAACCGGGCGGCAGACCGTGCGATTCCTCGCCCGAGGCGACCTTGGCCATCATGTCCTTGCCGACGGCATCACTGAGAAAGGCGCCGCCGCTCTTCCAGGTGATGAGGGCGACCCAGGGCAACACGATGAGCACCACCAGGGCGACACCGCGCACGAGCTTCAGCTTCAGGACCCAGCGCCAGTCGCGCTCGAAGGCAAACAGGGCGGCGACCGTCAGCACCGACAGGAGCGGTGCCACCGGCCCCTTGATAAGGATTCCAAGGCCCTGAGCGGCCCAGAATATCCACGGCAGGTGGGCGGCCACCGGTTCGTTGCGGCGCGATGCCAGATAGATCTGGGCGAGCGCGCCTTGCGCTGCCACGCAGCAGGCCAGCAGCATGGCGTCGGTCTTGGCGTCACGCCCCTCGAAGGCGGTGGCGAAGATCGCCGCCATCATCAGGCCGGCGGCGAGACCGGCATTGGCCCCGAACAGCTTCGTGCCCGTCCAGGCGATGCCTACGACGGCCAAGGCAATGCCAAGCATGGAGACCAGGCGGTAGACCCAGATCGGCGCAGCCGCCCCCTCGCCGCTCAGCGCCACGGCCGCCGATTGCAGCCAGTAGATGCCGATCGGCTTTTTGTAGCGCGAGGCATCCTGAAAACGGATGTCGACATAGTCGGAGGTTTCGACCATCTGCTTGGTGGCCTGGACAAAACGGGATTCGTCGCGGTCGATGGGTGGAAGGCTCGCCAGTCCGCTGAATGTCATCAGCACGCTGAACAGAAAGAGAAAGAGATAGTTCCTGTTCATCGCGGAGCTTTCCGGATCTGATCTGCGGGATGGCCCCGTCGCGGCGCCTCAGGCCCTGCCCCTGCGCGGCGCCTCAATACGCCAGCCCAAACGACGAAGCAAGGATTCGCAAACGCCACGGCGCGCGATCAGGCGCAAAACCGGAAACCACTTTTGCTGATCGCGCTTGGATGCTAAACGCCCGCGTTCATGCACACCCGAGCCACGCTGGCCGGATGCTTTCGGGAAAGAAAAAATGCCTGCCTTCAAATCGGATTTCCTGCGCACGATGAGCGAGCGCGGTTTCATCCATCAGACTTCGGATGATGCCGGCCTCGACGCTATCTTCGCCAAGGAGACGGTGACCGCCTATATCGGCTTCGACGCCACCGCCAGAAGCCTGCACGCCGGCTCGCTGATCCAGATCATGAT
>NZ_RZQL01000278.1 GCF_003997935.1 Mesorhizobium sp. M7A.F.Ca.US.006.01.1.1 | reverse complement strand
AGGAGATGCGGGCGCAGATGCGCGCCATGCCAGATTCCTACAGCTATTTCGCCGGGATGGCCGACAAGCTGATGGGCGACACCATCCCCGTCAACAAGCTTGACATGCTGAACTTCAACATGCGCGAGCCGCTTGGCGTCGTCGGCATGATCACGCCGTGGAACTCGCCGCTGATGCTGCTCACCGGCACCTTGGCGCCGTGCCTTGCCATCGGTAACACCGTTGTCATCAAGCCGTCCGAACACGCCACCGCCTCGACGTTGGCGCTGGCCGAACTGATCATGGAAGCCGGCTTCCCCGCCGGCGTCGTCAATGTCGTGACCGGCACCGGCACCAGCGCCGGCGACGCGCTGACGCGTCATCCCGACATCGCCAAGATCGTGTTCACTGGCAGCACGGCCACCGGCCGGCGCATTGCCGCAAATGCTGCGGCGAACCTGGTTTCGTGCCAGATGGAGCTTGGCGGGAAATCGCCTCAGGTCGTCTTTGCCGATGTCGACATGGACCATGCCGTCAACGGCGTCGTCTCCGGCATCTTCGCCGCCGCCGGCCAGAGCTGCGTTGCCGGATCGCGCTGCTTCGTCGAGGCCAGTATCTATGACCGTTTCGTCGACGCGCTGGTCGAGCGCGCCAGGCGGGTCAGGGTGGGCCACCCCCTGAATGACGATACCGACATGGGTCCGCTGGCGCTGTCGGCACAACTTGCCAAAGTTGAAAGCTACGTCGCCTCGGGCGTCCATCAGGGGGCGAGGATCGCGGCCGGTGGCCGCAGACCGCAATCGGCCGAGCTCGCGGAAGGCTGGTATTTCGAGCCGACCGTCATGGTCGACGCCCGCAACGACATGGACTTCATGCAGGAGGAGATTTTTGGGCCGGTCGTCGGCGTCATCCCCTTCTCGTCGGAAGAGGAGATGACCGCGCTCGCCAATGACACGCGCTACGGACTGTCCTCCGGCATCTGGACCAAGGACATCGACCGCGCGCTGCGCTTTGCCCGCAATGTCGATGCCGGAACCGTCTGGATCAACACCTATCGCGCCTCGTCCTTCATGTCGGCCAATGGCGGTTTCAAGGAAAGCGGCTATGGCCGCAGGGGAGGCTTCGACGTGATGGAGGAGTTCTCGCGGCTGAAGAACATCATGATCGATTATTCCGGGATCATGCAGGACCCATTTGTCATCCGCCTGCGCTGAGCATCACCCACACCGACCACAAAGGACGGGACAACAGAAATGAAATTTGCAGTGTCGCTGACCATGGAGCGCTTCTCGCCCGACATGCCGATGTCGAAGGTGAAGAGCAATCTGCTCGAGCTGGCGCAGATGGCCGACGCGGGCGGCTTCGAGACGCTGTGGACGGCAGAGCATCATACGATCGAGTGCACCATCTCGCCCAATCCGTTGATGACCCTGACCTGGCTGGCGCAGCACACGCAGCAGATCCGGCTTGGCACCTCGACGCTGGTGGCGCCGTACTGGAGCCCGATCCGCCTGGCTGGCGAAGCCGCCCTTTGCGATCACCTGACCGGCGGCAGGTTGGAGTTCGGCATAGCCCGTGGGTCCTATCAATACGAGTTCGACCGCATGGCCGGCGGCATGCCACAGCAGGAGGGCGTCGCCTACCTCAAGGAACTGGTGCCGGCGGTGAAGAAACTGTGGGCCCATGACTATGCGCATGACGGCCACTACTGGAAGTTTCCGCTGGCCGCGGGCGTGCCCAAGCCATTGCAGACGCCGCATCCGCCGATCTGGGTGGCGGCACGTGACCCCGGCACATTCGACTGGGCCGTAGGCATCGGTGCCAACATCCTGTCGACGCCGCTTTCAGCGCCCGCAGCCGAGATTGCCGTGCTCGGCGAAAAATTTCGAAAGGCGGTCGCGGACCATCCGGAAGTGCCCCGCCCACGCCTGATGATGCAACGCCGCACCTGCATCTACGATCGCCCGGAGGACTGGGAAGTCGCGGTCCGCCACGCCATCGACTACGGGCGCTCCTTCGAGAACCTCTTCCAGAACATCGGCACGGTAAAGAACGGTTTCCCCGAGGCTGTGCCGTATGAAAGCGTCAAGGGCAAGGACAACTACAATCCCGAGAGCATCCGCAAGAACCTGATGTTTGGCACCCCAGGCGAGATCATCGAGAAGCTCGAGGATTATGAGGCCGCGGGCGTCGACCAGTACTGCCTGGGACTCACCTTCAACCTGCCGTTCGAGCTGCAGAAAAAGACGATCAGGCTGTTCGTCGATGAGGTCATGCCGCACTTCGCCACGCGGGATCGCACCAGGGCTGTCGCGGTGGGGCACTGATGGCGATGGCGACCGGTTCCTTCGTCCACGGCGATGTGGCGCTCAACTATCGTGTCGACGGGAACGGGCCACAGAAGCTGGTCTGCATCCATGGCGTCGGCTCCTATCTGGAAGCGTGGAGCGGCGTCGTCGCTCGCCTGCCGGATCAGTTCACCGTGCTCACATTTGATCTGCGCGGCCATGGCGGGTCGGCGCGCATCAAGGGACGCTACGAGATTGATGACTTCGTCGGCGATACGCTGGCGCTGGCCGATCATGCTGGCTTTGCGCGCTTTCATCTTGCCGGCTTCTCGCTGGGCGGCCTTATAGCCCAACGCCTGGCACTGACCCATCCCAATCGGCTTCAAAAGCTCGTGCTGCTGGCGACCGTCGCTGGGCGCTCGCCGGAAGAACGCCAGGCGGTTCTGCGTCGTCTCGCCGCTTTGACCGGCAGCCAGCCGAGTGCGCACCATGCCGCGTCGCTCTCGCGGTGGCTGACCGAGGAGTTTCAGGAGCGCAACCCGGATGTGATCGCTGAGCTGCATCGGCGCGACGTCGAGAACGATCCTGCGTGCTACGCCGCCGCTTACCGGGTTCTGGCCGAGACGGATTTCGGCGGCATCCTCGACCAGATCAGGTCGCCGACACTGATCGTGACGGGGGAGGACGACCAGGGATCCAACCCGCGCATGGCGCGTCATATGCACGACCAGATCCGCGGCTCGCGGCTCGAGATCCTGCCGGGGTTGCGGCATTCGATCCTGATCGAAGCGCCCGGGCCGGTCGCTGGCCTGATTGCGGATTTCCTGAATGACCACTCACGACGGGCAGGGGCGTCCAGCCATGGATAGCAAATTGCAGAAAGCCGGCGAGGCAGTCCGCCGCAAAGTACTGGGCGACGACTATGTCGACCGCGCAATCGGCAATGCCGACGACTTCTCCAGTCCCCTCCAGGACATACTCAACGAGTATTGCTGGGGCACATGCTGGACTGACGCCGCGCTCGATCTCAAGCAGCGCAGCCTGCTCAATCTCGGCATGCTTGCGGCACTGGGGCGCATGCATGAATTCGGCGTGCATTTTCGAGGTGCGATGCGCAACGGGCTTGGCGACGACGAGCTGCGGGCGGCCCTGATCCAGATCGCGGTCTATTGCGGCGTTCCGGCAGGTGTCGAGGCCTTCCGTGTCGCGCGTGCGGTGCGCGACGAAGCAAAGGCCGACACGCCATGACAAGCGTTTCGCGACCGTCGGCTTACCTACGTTCCGAGCAATCGGCGCGGCAAACCTCCTCTACCTCGCCGGAAGACGGCGACGGCAGTCTCATTTCTAAATTGGCAACAACAACAAGGGGAACGGTACACATGAAAACATCTCTGAAATTGGCGACATTGGCGGCTTCGCTTGCCCTGACATTGACGACGCTTCCGGCTCAGGCCGGCGCGGTGCTGGACCGTGTCGTGGCGGCCGGAACTCTCAAGGTCGCAACTGACGCCAACTGGGCGCCGCAGTCCTTCCTCAATGCCAGCAACGAACTGGACGGCTTCGACATCGATGTCGCCAAGGAGATCGGCAAGCGCATCGGCGTCAAGGTCGAGTTCGTGACACCGGGCTGGGACATCATCACCGCCGGCAACTGGGTCGGCCGCTGGGACATGCATGTCGGCTCGATGACGCCGACGAAGAAGCGCGCCGAGATCTTCGATTTTCCCGCTGTCTACTACTACACGCCAGCAGCGGTTGCGGTTCACAAGGACAGCAAGGCCAAATCGTTGAGCGATCTGGATGGCAAGGTTGTCGGCGCGACGACGACATCGACCTTCGAAGCCTATGCCAAGAAGGATCTGACGCTCGACGCGGCCGGTGCGCCGCCATTCGAATACAAGCTCAACCCGAAGGAAGTGCACTCCTACGAGAACTCCACCACCGCTTTCGACGATCTGCGGGTCGGTGACGGCGTTCGGCTCGATGCCGTCGTCTCGTCGCAGCCCAGCATCGTCGATGCCGTGAAAGCCGGTTATCCGATCAAGCAGATCGGCGATCCGGTGTTTTATGAGCCCCTGGCTGTCGCAATCGAACACGGTGACCCGGAATTCTCGGCCAGAATCGCCGATGCCGTGAAGGCCATGAAAGGCGACGGAACGCTGAGCACGCTCTCCAGGAAATGGTACGGGGTCGACTACTCGGTCGTAAAGTAGTTCCGACATTCGCTGGCGGCTCGCCTGTGCGGGCCGCCGACCATTCGAAGGGACAGGCTATGCTCTACCCCGATACCGTCGAAGCTGAAGTCCTCGTGCACAAGCCGTGGTTTGTGGCGACGATGTTCGGCGTCGTCTTTGCGATCTTCCTCGCCTTCAACCTGACGTCGACGAGCTTCGGCGAATTGATGCGCCCGGTCATCGGCGAACCCTCGCAGAGCGGCCTTTATGGTCGGTTTGCCATCGCCTTCGTGATCGCGTTTCTGTTCGTCCTCAATGTCGTCCTGATCGGCTTCGCCTCGCTGCGTGTCCAGATCGCCATCGTCTGGTTCGAACTGCTGCTGCTCTTCCTCGCCTTCTTCGCGACCTTTCATCTCAGCCTGCCCTTCATCCGGGAAAAGCTGCCATTCCTGATTTCCCAAGGCGTGGTGACCACGCTCTACGTCTCGGCCATCTCCATTGTCATTGCGTCTCTCATCGCAATCCTGGGGGCTGTCGCCAAGCTGTCCACCAACGGCTTTGCCTATGCCATTGCCAGCTTCTACACCTCGTTCTTTCGCGGCCTGCCGCTCCTGATGCAGGTCTATCTGATCTATCTCGGCCTGCCGCAACTGGGCTTCGTGGTCGGTGCGGTTCCCGCCGGCATCCTGGCGCTCTCGCTGTGCTACGGCGCCTACATGACCGAAATTTTCCGATCGGGAATCCAGAGCATCGACCGTGGTCAATGGGAGGCATCGCGCTCGATGGGTTTTGGCTTTTCGCTGACCATGCGCCGGATCATCCTGCCGCAGGCGCTTCCGGTCATCATTCCGCCGACCGGCAACCAGTTCATCTCCATGCTCAAGGACAGCTCGCTGGTGTCGGTCATCGGCGTCTGGGAGCTGATGTTCCTTGCCCGCACGCTGGGCCAGAAGACCTTCCAGCACATGGAGATGCTGATTTCGGCCTCTCTCATCTACTGGATGCTGTCGATCTGCCTCGAACTGATCCAGTCCCGCATCGAACGGCACTATGCCAGGAGCAAGGTGCGATGAGCGCTGAACCCATCATTGAAGCCAGGGCCGTCTCCAAATGGTACGGCCAGTTCCATGCCCTGAAGGACATCAATCTGACGGTCCACAAAGGCGAACGCATCGTCATCTGTGGTCCGTCCGGCTCCGGAAAGTCGACACTGATCCGCTGCTTCAATCGCCTCGAATCGCATCAGGAGGGCGACATCGCCGTCAACGGCATCCATCTTCACCCAAAGATGAAGAACGTCGCCGACGTTCGCAGCAATGTCGGCATGGTGTTCCAGCACTTCAACCTGTTTCCGCATCTGACCGTGCTGATGAACTGCATGGCCGGGCCGATGTGGGTTAAGGGCGTTTCCGCCGCCGAGGCACGCAATACCGCGCTGCAGTTCCTGGAGCGCGTGCGCATTCCCGAACAGGCGAACAAATTCCCGGTCCAGCTGTCGGGCGGCCAGCAGCAGCGCGTCGCCATTGCGCGAAGCCTGTGCATGAAGCCGGCGGTGATGCTGTTCGATGAGCCGACATCGGCACTCGACCCGGAAATGGTGTCGGAAGTGCTCGATACGATGACCGCGCTAGCGCGCGACGGCATGACTATGGTTTGCGTCACTCATGAAATGGGCTTTGCACGGGCGGTGGCCGATCGCGTCATCTTCATGGATGTCGGCCAGATAGTCGAGGAAGGCAAGCCGGACAGCTTCTTCGGAAATCCTCAGCACGATCGGACCAAGCTGTTTCTCAGCCAGATACTGAAGCACTGATACGCACATTTTGCCGTAGCCAATGGCGGTAAGGGTAGTGGGTCAGTTATTCAGCGATAACGCGGACGGTCTCCGCTATGGTGGAGCGCAAGTCTTCCACCCGTGCCGTCGCTCGCATCTGGAAGCGTCGGGCGCTTTCAACAGCAAGATGGTTAGGCTCCCACTTGCTGATCGGGATAAGGCTCGTTGCGGATTAGCTCGAACGTCGCTTTTACCACAAACAGCGGCGCGCTTGTACCGTCATGAACCTGCAATGCGACTTGGCGGAACGTGCCGTTCGGCATCTGGTCCTTGGCTATCGCGGCACGGCGTCAGTTCGCGAGGTTTGAACCTGCCGAAATCCTCGGTGAAGACCTTGAAGGCACGCGCCATAGATGCCTCGACGACGACGGAGTGCCTTACAGGCTCGGTAGCAGGATGCTTGCTCATACCTGGTCCTTCTTTGGAGGCTCGACGGCTAGTTTGTAGCCCGCCAGGGTCTTGCTCCAGAACTGATCGACTTCCGCGCGCAGACTTGCCAGGCCGCCGGGATCGATACGATATATGCTTTCCTTGCCCGAGCGCGTGTCGGCAACAAGCCCGGCCTCCTTGAGTACCTTCAGGTGCTGAGAGACCGCTGGTCTGGTTACAGGCAGCGCACGAGCAAGTCCGCTGACCGAACAAGGCTGTTCGAGCAACAGTTCGAAGATCGTTCGTCTCGTCGAATCTCCGAGCGCAGTCCAGTAGTTCGCGTTAGTGGCCACTAACGCGAACTTAAATCGACGGGCCTTCCATGTCAACCTTGGAGTAGTCGACGGGCGGCCCGTTGACTCTGATTAAGCCGCCTTGGCGGCCCCGTCTCGTCGCGCCTCCCGGCGAGCCGCGGCGCATGCAAAAGCGCGAGCCGATGAGAGCGTTGCAGGACGATCTTGCCAAGGACCCGGACAGCCGATGCCGAGGTCATTACTGCAACCGGCTCCGATCCTGAGCCGATGGGAGGATCAGCGCGTCGCCGCCGGGAGAAGGTGAATTGACGGATGCATTCCCCTGTTGTCTCACCGCCTCTATCAACTCATGTGTTGCTTGAGCGACCTTGGCAACGGGCAATCGGTGCACGCAGTAGACGCCGCCCGGGTTGTTGGGTTTGCACAAATGGGGAGCAACACACTGGCAAGGCAATGGCGGCTCAACCGTGCGGTAAGGCACGCCAACTGGCCCCCAGACATCTGGGGGAGTGAGCCCGTAGAGGCCCACAACTGGAGTTCCGACCGATGCGGCCAAGTGCATTGGGCCGCTCTCGTTTCCCAGGAAGATAAACGCGTCCGCAAGCAATGCTGTTAGTGTCTCAAGCGAGGCTTTGCCAACAACGCTTGCCAACGGGGAGACCGCCACATTCAGGATACGTTGCGCGATTGCGCTCTCGTCAGGTCCGCCAATCAGCAGTGACCGCAGGCCCGTCGTTTCATAAACCTCATCGATCACTGCGGCGAACCGTTCAGGTTGCCAGCACCGCCCTTCGAACCTTGCTCCGGCGTGCACCGCGACGAAAGCTTTTGCATTCAGATTGCTCTGAGCCAGAATCTGGGTCGAAGCGCCTCGTCCGATGGATGTGGGCTCAAGCCTCGGTGTCACTTCACTCGACGTTATCCCGAGCGCTCTCAGCGGCGGGGGGATCGTATCCGACGCGCATTGGGGCGCCGATCAGCTTGTGTATTATCCTCGATGTCTTCGAGTCGGTCAGATCGATGGTGAGATCGAATTTTCGGCGGCGGAGCTCAGCGACCAAGCTTGAATATTCCTTCAAGCGCCTGGTTAGGCTTCTACCACCACCTCGAGGGTCGAATCCGATGGCTATGTCTGCGATACCCTGGCTGACCACCAAGTCTCGCAGGCCAGGAGCGCAAAGCATGGCCATGATGGCGTGTGGGTAGGCGACGCGCAGATTTCGCATAAGCGCCGAGGTCAGAATGACGTCCCCGATGTACTTCGCCTGGATAACCAGAATGGATTTGACAGCCAGCCGATCAGCCATCGAGATATTCAGCACGTCAAAACGATGGGGCAGGATGTTGGTCATTGGGCGCGCACAAACGTCCAAGAGAGCTCATGTGCCGCTTGTGGTGATCGATGGATCGGCAGCCTTGGAACCTCCGACCCATGCACCTCTCGTTTGTTCCACAAACAAAAAGGCAATCCCACGCAGCGCTCGCTGCCTGGGAGGAGCGGAACCGGGGCC
>NZ_RZQL01000277.1 GCF_003997935.1 Mesorhizobium sp. M7A.F.Ca.US.006.01.1.1 | reverse complement strand
CTGTTCTGGCTGCCGCGCGCCAAGGTCGCCTTCATGGCCGCGCACGAAACCAACTCGATCGCCAACGGCGCGCTGGCCGAAGGCATCCATGGCGTGCGCACGGTGCAGAGCCTGGAGCGTCAGCACGTCAATTTCGACCTCTATGACGAGAAGGTGCTGGCCAATCTCAATGCCCATCTGACGTCGGCGAAATACGCGCAGGTGATGGTGCCCATCGTCGACACGCTGACCGGCATCGCCATGGCGACCGTCATCGTCGTGGGTGGTTCGATGGTGCTGTCGCACAGCCTCGACATCGGCGTCATGGTGGCGTTCCTGTTCTACATCCAGCGCTTCTTCGACCCGATCCGCTCGCTGACCATGCAGTACAGCGTCATGCAGCGCGCCATGGCTTCGGGCCAGCGCATTTCCGAAGTGCTCGACGTGCCGGTCGATGTCAGCGACAGGCACGGTGCCGTGGCGCTGTCGCGTGACATGGACGGCTCGGTCGAGTTCAGGAACGTCACCTTCGGCTATCGGCCGAACCAGCCGGTGCTGAAGAACATCTCCTTCCGCGTCAACCCGGGCGAGACCGTAGCCCTTGTCGGCCCAACCGGATCGGGCAAGTCGAGCTCGATGGCGCTGGTGCACCGCTTCTACGATGTGTGGTCGGGTGAAGTCCTGGTCGGCGGCCACGATGTGCGTGACCTGACCCAGGATTCGCTCGGCGATCAGGTCGCCATGGTGCTGCAGGAGCCGTTCCTGTTCTCCGGCTCGGTGCTGGAAAACATCCGCTACCACAAGACATCAGCCAGCCGCGAGGAGGTGGTGCGCGCCGCGCAGGCCGTTGGCGCGCACGACTTCATCGAGAACCTGCCCGACGGCTACGACACCGAGCTTGAGCAGCGCGGGGGCAACCTCTCGCTCGGCCAGCGCCAGCTGATCAGTTTTGCGCGAGCATTGGTGGCCGACGCCAAGATCCTGGTGCTCGACGAAGCCACGGCCAGCATCGATTCCTACACCGAGATGCTGATCCAGAAGGCGCTGATCACGCTGCTGGAAGGCCGCACCGGGCTGGTCATCGCCCACCGTCTGGCCACCATCCGCGGCGCCGACCGCATCATCGTGCTGCAGAACGGCGAGATCGTCGAAAGCGGCAATCACGAACAGCTGATGGCAAGAAAAGGCCTCTACGCCCGCCTCTACAACATGAACTACGCCTCCTTCGACGACATTTCCGAAGGCGAGCTGGAACTGGACGCAGCGGTCGGCAAGGCGACGTGATTGGGCCTACCACAGGCGTCTACGCCATTTCGTGGCGTTTTGAACCCTCGCGAATGGCCTTGTGCACGCCGCGTTGCAGATCCATGAACGCAGGGCTTTCCATCACCTCTTCGCGGCGCGGGCGCTCGATGTCGACGTTGAAGGTCTGCGTGATACGTCCCGGGCCGATGCCCATGACGACGATGCGGTCCGACAGATAGACGGCCTCCTCCACATCATGAGTGACAAACAGGACGGTCAACCTGTGTTCCTCCCAGATCTGGGTCAGCAGTTCCTGCATCTGATGCCGGGTCAACGCATCGAGAGCGCCGAAGGGCTCGTCCATCAACAGCATCTTGGGCCGGTAGGAAAGCGCACGCGCAATGGCGACGCGCTGTTTCATGCCACCCGAGAGTTCGGCCGGATAGCGGTCGGCGCTGTCGGACAGCTTGACGAGTTCGAGGTGCTCCAGCGCGATCCTGCGGCAGGTCGGGCGATCGTAGCCGGCGGCCTTGAGGGCAAATTCGATGTTCTGCCGCGCCGTCAGCCAGGGAAGCAGCGTGTAGGACTGGAAGACGACGCCACGGTCGAGACCCGGCTGCAGGATCGGCGCGCCATCGATGCTGAGATCGCCGGCATCGAAGTCCTGCAGTCCGGCCACGATCGACAGCAGCGTGCTCTTGCCGCAGCCCGACGTGCCGACCAAAGAGACAAACTCGTTGTCGGCAAGATCGAGGTTGATGTCGCGCAGCACTTCCGTGCGCCGCTCGCCGGTGCCGAAGCTCTTGTGGAGACCGGCGATCCGCAATTTAGGGGGGCTCATCGGCTGGACCTCATTGCGAGCGGCCCTCTTGCTTGAACAGCACCTTTTCCAGCGCCTTCATCACCTGGTCGGTGATGAGGCCGAGCAGGCCAAGCAGCAGGATGTAGCCTATGATGGTGTTGGTCTGGAAATAGCGCTGCGACACGGTGATGCGATAGCCGAGCCCCGAAGTCGCGGCGACAAGTTCGGCCAGCACCAGCCAGGTCCATGCCCAGCCCAGGCTGATGCGCAGCGTATCCCAGATGCCCGGCAAGGCGCTGGGCACGACGATGCGCGTCAGGATCTTGCGATCCGGCAGGCCTAGCGTGCGCCCAAGGCCGATGAAATCGGCGGGAACCCGTTTCACATTGTCCATGATCATCAGCACCTGCTGGAAGAAGGTGCCGATGAAGATGATCAGGAATTTCTGCGAATCGCCGGTGCCCGCCCACAGGATAGAGAGCGGCACGAAGGCGACGACCGGCATGTAGCGGATGAAATCCACCAGCGGCTCGATGGCCGCTTCCCAGGAACGGAAACTGCCGATCAGCACGCCGATCGGTATCGACAGTGCCGAGGCGATGAGGAAGCCGATGGAGATACGGTACATCGAGGCTTTGAGGTCCAGCCACAACGTGCCGTCGGTCGCGAGCTTGGCGATCTGCGTCGCGACGCTGCCCGGCGACGGCAGGAAGATCGGCTTTACCAACCCCAGTCCGGTCGCCGCCCACCAGGCAAGGCCGAGCCCGACGAACACGGCCACCGCGATCATCAGGAAGCGCGACCTGGCGATGGGCACGCCGATCCCTGAGGATCGGCGTCGCCTCGCCGGTTTCGTGACCGGCCCCGGTATGGGACGAGCCGGATCCGTTTGAGCGGGACGCTCCCCGGGCATCTGCGTCACCACCGCGATCCGGCCTTGGTCATTCCGCCGCCTTGACGAAGGACGGGTCGATCATCTGCTCCGGCGTCACGTCGGCCTGCAGCAGCTTGGCGTTCTTGGCGGCGGCTTCGACATCGGCGAAGGTCTTGGTGGTGAAGTCGCCGGTCAGCGCCGTCTTGTTTTCGGCGAGCGAATAGTAGCGCACGCCGTCAAAGGCGGTGTTGAGGTCCTTGACGTCCGAACCGACAGCCTTGGCGATGATGGCGCGGCCACCGGGCGTGTCGGCATTGTAGTCCTTGAGCGCTGCGTCCCAGCTCTTGATCATGGCCAGCACCTGGCCGGGCCGCGACTTGATCACCTCGTCACGCACCACCAGCACGTCGCTGATCAGGCCGGGATCCTCGCCGGCGGTGAACAGCAGCTTGAGGTCCTTGTTCTGCGCCATGGCGACGGTGAGGTACGGTTCATAGGTCACCGCGACCGGCACCTGGCCGGCGATCAACGCGCTGCCGGCATCGGACGCCGGCATCGGAACCGGCTTCACGTCGTCGATCGACATGCCGTTCCTGGCGAGCGCGTATTTGAGCAGGATGTCGCTCGTCGTGCCTTCCTCGAAGGCGACCTGCTTGCCCTTGAGGTCCGCGATGGAGGTGACGTCCTTGCCGGCGATGATGGCGTCGGCGGTCATGGAAACGTCGAGCAGCAGCACGATCTTCACCGGCAGGCCGGCCGCAACCATGCCCATCGCCGTGTGGGTGGCGATGTTGGCGGCGTCGAGCTGGCCGCTTGCAAGTGCTGCGTTGATGTCCTTGTCCTCGGCGAAGTTGACGATCTGGACGTCGCTCAGCCCGTTGGTCTTGAACAGGCCCTTGGCCTCGGCGACATGCCATTGGCCATAGCCAAGCCAGGGCTCGATGCCGATCTTGAACGCTCCAGCCTCGGGCGTGGTGGGAATGGCCGCATCGGCTGCGTAGGCTGCCGGGACGGCGGCGAGCCCGATGGCGGCGGCCATCACGAGCGCGCGAAATTGTCCTGTTAGGTTACGCATCATCTTTGTTCCCCTTGATGATCAGACCGCTTTTTCTAACCCAGGCAGCCGGTCTGGTGAGACTGCGGGTTTCTGCTCTTGCGGCACTGTGCCTCGGCGTCTTACCTGCCACTTCATGGTGAAGTGCGAGGATATTTCAGCGTCAGCGGGAGCGGATGTCAAGGCTAAAATACATACATGCATATACAAGTTGGAAAGACTCAATTTTCCACCTTGGTCCGGTGCATCGGCCTGCCCCCTCCGCAGCGATCACTCAGGCTTTTCCGGATCGATCCGGTCTAGGAAATCAGTCACCCGATCGGCTCCGGCAACGGGTTCGCTGCCGACCATGACCGCCACCGAAAAGGCGATAAGGGAAGAAACCGGCGTGTGGCTGCGCGCACCGGCGCGCAGGTTCATGACCAGCGTAGGCGACAGGAAAAGTCCTGAGCGCAACACGGCGCGCCAATCGGCCGGCAGCATGCCGCGCCGTTTGAGCTCCAGCAGCAATGGCCGCCACAACGCTGTCGCCTTGACCTCCAGCAGGTCGCGGCGGACGGGGCTCAGGTCCCAGTCGGTGTCGACATGGAGCAGGGTTCCGTCCAACCGCGCCTTGGCGCGAAAAGCCTCTGTCGCGGTCGCCGGATCATAGAGCCAGAACGGATGGGCGAAGATGTTGTGGAACGTCGCCTTCACCTCCGCCAGCAGCGTCGGGATATGCGAGCCGGCAAAGGCGGGATCGAAGAAGGACAGCTCCGCCCTCCCCGCCTTCGCCGTGTACCAGACATTGGCGTTGTGGGCGTCGCCATGCGCCACCACGCCGCCGGCGTCGGCAAGCTGCTCCGGCCGCAAGCGCACTGCGGCAGCATCGAAAAGCTCGCCGACACTGTCGGTGTACTGGTGGCCGTTGATGACGAATTTCAGCCGGGAAAACCGATCCCAATCCAGCTCGGCACCGGGAAATACGAACGGTTTGCCGACATAGAAATCGGCCAGCCGACCGCCTGGCGACAACCGTGTCTCGGCATCGATCAGCCGCTCATGAAACAGCCTGTGGATCGGCTCCGCCGAGACCTCCGCGACAGTCACCGGATGCAGTGTCTCGAGATAGACCTTGAGCAGCCTGGCTGACAGGTCGCGCTCGGCAAGAACGGCTTCTCGCCGCTTGCCGGCATCGTCCTGCGCATCCAGCGCGAACAGCACATCCGAGAATCTCGGATCCGTGCGGCGGCGATAGACAAGGATCTGCTCGCCCGGCTGGGCCGACATATGCACGGGTTGGTCAACCGGCAGGCCGGCGCGCGACAGAATCTCGGCGCGGTAATACTCGCCCGTCATCGCCTCTTCCCGCTCCTCCTGATGGAACTTGAAGAAGTAGGCCTTGCCGTCGTCTTCGAAGAAGCCGTTCAACGAATTGAGGCTGTATTTGTCGAAGTTGATGCGGACATTGCGGGGGCGCATCGCGAACAGGTCGCCCAGCAATGCCGCCAGCGCGCTTTGTGCTTCGGCAACATCATGCTGCGCGAGTGCCCGGATGCGCGCCGTGCGGCTCGGTGCAGGCGTCATCTGTCGCTCCTTCCAGCCAGTTCGTCCGCCGAGGGCGAAACCGTTTCCATCAATACATGTATATACATTAGCAGCGAGACCGCTCCGACTTGCATTGGACCTGCTTCAGTTAGCTGCTTTTGAAGGAGAATAGCGGCTGCCGAGCGAGTAGCGGCTGCCGGCATAAGTTAGCTTGCTGATCGTGGCCACCACCGCGCCCGTCCATGTCCGGCGGTGCAGGAAAAGGCAGCAGGCGCCGACATCGATGCCCAGATGACGCGCCGTCTCGGCATCCGCCGGGATCGCGGAAATGATATGCTCGACCTCGGTCACGGGGGTTTTCTGCATGAGGTAGTCATAGGTCGCCGTCTTCGAAAAATCCTGCTTGTCATAGTCGGGGATGAGGCTCGGATTGACGAAACGCTCTTCCAGCTGCACCGGCAGATCGTTCTCGAAATTGACGACGACGGAATGATAGATCGAGACGCGCTTTGGAAACTCGAACGACAGCGCCAGCTCCTTTGTCGGCATGATGGTTTCGAGGACGAGGACTTCGGAGCGATGCCTGTTGCCGCGCTCGACGATCTCGGCTGCGATGTTGTTGATCTCGATCAGCGTCGATTGCGGCCGCGGCGGCGCGATGAAGGTTCCCACACCTTGCAGGCGGATCAGGAACCCCGCCGAGGTCAACTCCCTGAGCGCCCGGTGAACCGTCATCCGCGACACGCCGAGTGAAGCCACCAACTCATTCTCGGACGGCAGCTTGCGATCTTTGCCCCACCGGCCCGTTCCTATGTTTGCCAGGATGTAGTCCTTCACCTTCTCGTAAAGAGGGCTGGCCGTGTCGGGCAAAGTGATCATTTCAAAAGTCCTTTCCGGCGATTCATCGGAAATCACGACTGCTCGACAGGTTGCCGCATGCGGATGATTGTTTTCAAGCCGTCGCTGCGCCCCGCCAACAGCCGCTCATAGGCAGCCGGAATGTCATCCAGGCCGATCTCCTGGTCGATCAGCGCCAACAGCGGTTCGCTGAGTTCACCCAGCATCCGCACCGCCTCGGGCAATTCGTCGGCAAAGGCATGGCATCCCAGCAACCCGATCTCGCGTTCGACCAGCGTGTTGGGATCGATGTCGAGGCGGCCGTGGAAGATGCCGACCATGGCGACCGCACCGCCGGGATCGACAACGCCGAGCAATTGATTGAGTGCCGCGATGCTGCCGGTCGCCTCGACGGCCGCCAGCAAGGGGGCATTGGCGGTTGCGGCGGCAATGGCATCCCGGTTCAGATCGGCGATCGTGGCACCCGTCACCCGCGCCACCCGGGCGCAGCGGCTCTGGTTGCGGTCGGCGACCAGCACGGTGCCGGCGAAGGTCCGCGACAGCAGCAGCGCGGCAAGACCGCCGATCGGCCCACAGCCGACCACCAGCACGGAGCCGGCCGTTTTCGGCAGGCGCCGCACCGCGTGCAGCGCCACCGCCAGCGGCTCGGCCATCGCCGCGACCCGCTCGTCGAGCCCGGCATCGATGATATGCAAAAGCCGTGCGGGCAATGCTGCCTGTTCGGCAAATCCGCCGTCGCAGACTTCTCCCACGAAGCCCAGCGACGCGCAGAGATGCCGGCGGCCGGCACGACATTGCGCGCAGTCTCCGCACCAGAACCGGGAATCGGCAATCACCCTGTCGCCGATGGCGATGGCGTCGACGCCCTCGCCGATGGCGGTCACCGTGCCGGTCAGTTCATGGCCGGCCGTCGAGGGCGACCGGCTTATCCATTGGCCGGTGCGGAAATTATGCAGGTCCGAACCGCAAATGCCGGCGGCGTCGACCCTGAGCTTCACCCAGCCGGCGTCCGGCGCGCCCGGCGCGGCGATATCCTCGACGCGCAGGTCACCAGGTCCATAGAGTCGAGCGGCCTTCATCGCGATCGTGTCCGCTCAGCCGGCGAGGTAGCGGTCGCGGATCTCCGAGACCGCATTCTCATGCGAGCTGAAGCCCTCATAGCGGGCAAGCCTGCGGGCGTGCAGGGCGAGTTCCGGGTAGGCCGTCGAGGTGACGTAGCCGACCGACGAGCGCTTGACGAAATCCGTCACCGAAAGCGGCCCGTAGGTCCGCGCCCAGCGGCTGGTCGGCAGCACCGCATTGGGGCCGAGAACGAAATTGGCCAGCGTCACCGGCGTGTGCGGACCCATCAGGATTTCGGCGG
Source organism: Mesorhizobium sp. M7A.F.Ca.US.006.01.1.1 (assembly GCF_003997935.1). Classification (GTDB taxonomy): domain Bacteria; phylum Pseudomonadota; class Alphaproteobacteria; order Rhizobiales; family Rhizobiaceae; genus Mesorhizobium. Next base: position 771 of record NZ_RZQL01000277.1, on the reverse strand, counting down.
CCTCGGTAATGCGCCCGAGATGCGCGAACGGCTCCTTCGACAGGATCTCGAGATGTTCGGGCGCATAGTCGTTGATGAAGCGGTAGCTGTCTTCCAGCGAAGCGGTCAGCACGATGCCGCCGCGCTTGCCGGTCAGCACTGCACGTGAAAACTCGACACGCTGCTCGGTCATCCGCGACCAGTGCTCAGGAAGTGCAGCGAGTGCAGCTTCGGCGACCTTGCGGCTGTGCGTCACCAGATAGGCCGAGGAATCCGGCCCGTGCTCGGCTTCGATCAACAGGTCGAGCGCGGCAAGGCCGCCGTCGACGCTGTCGTCGGCAAAGATGATCGCCTCCGACGGGCCGGCCGGAAGGCCTGTGTTGATGACCGACGACAGCACGCTCTTGGCCGCGACCACCCACGGGCTGCCGGGACCGACGATCTTGAGCGCGGGCTTCACCGTCTCCGTGCCGTATGCGACCGCGGCAACCGCTTGCGCGCCGCCGCATTTGTAGACGGTTCCGACGCCGGCGAGGCGCGCGGCGACGAGCGTTGCCGCATCCACCGAGCCATCCGATGTCGGCGGCGTCACGATGGCGATCTGCGGCACGCCGGCAATCACCGCCGGCACCGACGTCATCATCGTCACCGACGGAAAGGCGCCCTTGCCGCGCGGAACGTAGAGCGCAACGGACGCGATCGGCGTGTACCGGTCGCCGGCATAGGCGCCCGGCCGGACTTCCTTGAGCCACATCGTTTCCGGCTTCTGCTCCTCATGGAAATGCCTGATGT
>NZ_RZQL01000276.1 GCF_003997935.1 Mesorhizobium sp. M7A.F.Ca.US.006.01.1.1 | reverse complement strand
GGTGCGGCGGTGATTGCGGGAGCGCCCGCCGTGCTGGTGGCGGGCCCGGCCGGAACCGTTGCTGCCGTGTTGCCTGACGTTGCGGGCAGCGTCTGGGTCGACGACGCCGGCGGGGTGATCGCCGACGGTTCGAGCACGTCCTTTGCGTTGGTGCAGGCGGCAAGAGCCAATGCCACAAGCAATGACACGGTCGTCACATGCGATCGTCTCATTTGCCTTCTAACTCCTTGGCGAAGAACGCCTCCCATTGTGGATTCACTTTACGATCAAGTCGAGATCATGGCGGGACAGCGGCTTGGGCTGGGATTCGGTGGTCAGGTAGGTGCGGCCAAGCGTCATCGCCGTCTCGGTGTCGGAGTCCATGATGATCATATGGGCGAACAGCGTCATGTTGGGCGCGATCGGTTCGGGATTGCCCTGGTAGAACATCGGCATGTCCATCCAGGACGGGGTGAAGCGGGCGCCGACCGAATAGCCGCAGGCGTTCAGCCGGTGCTTGGTGAGGCCGTGCGCCTCCATGGTGCGGGCATGCGCATCGAAGACGTCGCCAAAGCTGTTGCCCGGCATCATCGCCTTCTCGACAGCCAGGAGTGCCGCGCGGGCGGCGTCGAACAGTTCCTGATGGCGCTTCGACACCTTGCCGGTCAGCACCGTGCGCATCATCGGCGCATGGTAATGGTTGAAGACGCCGGCCCATTCGAGCGTCAACTGGTCGTTCTTGGTGAGCTTGCGGCGGCCGGCCTTGTAGCGGCACAGCAGCGCATCGACGCCGGAGCCGATGATGAACTCGTTGGCCGGATAGTCGCCGCCGCCGGCGAAGATCGCGCCCTGCATGGCGGCCAGGATCAGGGCTTCGTCGCCGCCCTGCTTGATCAGTGGCAGCGCCGCGTCGAGCGCATCGTCGGAGAGATTGGCGGCCTTCTCGGCCTTGGCGATCTCGGCCGGACTCTTGAACAGGCGCAGCCGGCCGACAATACCGGACGCATCGGCGATCTGGCCGAAGGTCTGCAACTGCTCGTCCAGGCGGCGGCCGTTGAAAGCGGTCAGGCCGTGGGTGTCGTATTCGACGCCGATGCGGGCACCGAGCAGGTCGAGTTCGTTGAGCAGATTGCGCAGGTCGACTGCCGGATTGGCGCCGTTGCGGTCGGTCCACAAGACGATGTTGTCGATAATCGAGGTCTGGCGCGCCTGGCGCAGGTCGGCCGAGCGGGTCAGAAGCACCATCGAACCGTCGGCCTTCACCACCAGGCACTGGAAGAAGCAGAAGCCGAACGTGTCGTAGCCGGTCAGCCAATACATGCTTTCCTGCGCGAACAGCAGGATGGCGTCGAGCTTCTTTTCGGCCATCTCGATGATCAGCCGGTCGCGCCGCGCGTCAAATTCAGATCGTTCAAAATGCAGCGCCATTATTCCCTCTCCAAGACAATTGCCGAAACCTGCCGGCCGTAATCGGGCTCCTTGCGATGCGTGGTGCGCCGGTAGGAGTAGAACAGGCCTTCCTCGGCGTAAGTGCAGCGGTCGAGGCCCTCAGCCGTCACGCCGGTCTTGGCCAGCCGGTCAACCGTGTAGCGGTTGAGGTCGAACATCGCATGGCCGGCATTGGCGGACGGCGCGAAATAGAGGATGTTTTCGGCGTCGGCTTCGACAAAGCGGGCGACGAATTCCGGGCCGACCTCGTAGTTTTGCGGGCCGATGGAGGGGCCTAGCACGGCGACGATGTTTTGGCGCCGGGCGCCGAGGCTTTCCATCGCCAGGATGGTGTTTTCGAGCACGCCGGTGAACGCGCCTTTCCAGCCGGCATGCGTGGCGCCGATGATACGTGCCTGCGCATCAGCGAACAGCACCGGACCGCAATCGGCGGTCGAGGCGCCGATGGCGATGCCCGGCCGGTCGGTGACGATGGCGTCTGCCTTGGGCCGCTCGCCGGCAAAGGGTTCGCTGACGATGATGACGTCGGGCGAATGGACCTGCCAGGCGGTCAACAGATGGCTCGTCGGCACGCCCATCCAGGCGGCGACGCGGCCGCGGTTCTCTGCGACCAGCGCCTGGTCGTCATTCGATCCGGTGCCGATGTTAAGGCCCTGGTAGATGCCGCTGGAAACACCGCCGATGCGGGTGAAATAACCGTGGCGGATGCCTTGTGCCTGCGCCTTGTCCAGCAGCGGCGACCGAACGGGATCCGGTTTGGTCTGATTCAGCATGCGGGCGTTGTTGTCCGTGTGGGCGGTTTCGTCAAGAAGAAGGTGCTTGGTCGAGAACAGGCGCTGCAAAGCGCGGACGGGAGATTGGGAGGGGCGGCGGTAAAAAGTCAATCCGCCTCGGTGAAGGGCCGAACCGCCACGCCGCGAGGCAGTACCGCAAGCACCTTGAACAGCTCGCCCATGGCTTGCGGCCCTGCGAGGCGCTCGACGTCGCCGGCGATCCTTTCGCGCGCCGCCTGGCCGGCATCGGCGCCAAGCCGGCCGGCGCGCTCGAGGATGCCCATGCCGAGCAGGAAGTTGCCCTGTGTCGTCAGATGGGCTTCGAGGCCATGTGCACGCACGATCGCGGCAAGGGCGGCGAAATCGACATGGGAGGTGAGGTCGGCCTCACCGGGATTGGCCAGCACATCTTCGTGATCGTGGCTGCGCAAGGCCTGCAGCGTGTCCCCGACACCCGACTGGAGATGGCCGTAGTCGAGAAACAGGCCGGCGCCGCCATGCCTGGATATACGCTCGGCGATTGTTGCCATGAGCGCGGTGCGGGCAGGCGCCACTTCGGCGATCGCACCTTGCGGCGCGTCAGCGGCATCGGCGGGCAGCAGCGTCGGGTCGACCGAGCCGGCGCCGGCGAAGAAGCAAAGGTCGTTGGTCTCGTCGAGGCCGACCATACGCTCGCGCCAGCCGGCGCCGGCGCGGATGAACTGGCGGATGGGCACGGCGTCGAACAGTTCGTTGCCGACGATGAACAGCGATTGTTGCGGCAGGGTCTGGATGGTTTCATGCCAGCCAACCGCGAAGGGTGTGACGCCAAGCGTCTTTTTTTGCACCCCGGTCAGGCGCGGGCTGGTCTCGATCATGGCGAAGGTGGCGCCGTTGGCCAGGTCAGGATCGAGCCGTGACAGCGTGCGCAGCATGTCCTTCATCAGCGTGCCGCGGCCGGGTCCGATCTCGGCGATGGTGGCCGACCGCGGCCGGCCGCTCGCCAGCCAGGCTTGATAAAGCCACACGGCGACAAGTTCGCCGAACATCTGGCTGATCTCCGGCGCGGTGATGAAGTCGCCGCCCGCGCCAAAAGGCTCGCGCGTCGTGTAGTAGCCGTCCGCCGGGTCGAACAGGCAGAGCGCCATGTACTCGTTGACGGGAAGCGGCCCCAGGGCCTCGATCAGGTCGACGATGCGGGTCTTCAGCCGTGTCATGCCGGCTGCGGCTGCGTCACCGGCTTGGCGGTCGCCATCGCCCAGATGCCGGCCAGCACCATCGGCGACGACAGGATCATGCCCATGGTCAACCAGTTGGTGCCGAGGAGATAGCCAAGCTGCTGGTCGGGTTCGCGGAAGAACTCGACGAAGATGCGCGACAGGCCGTAGCCGCAGATGAAGGCGCCGCCGACGAAGCGCGGCGTCTTCAGCTTGAGGCGCGAATGGGTGAGGATGCGCAGCACGAGGAACAGCACCAGGCCTTCGAGCAGGGCCTCGTAGAGCTGGCTCGGATGGCGGGGGTCGAGGCCGGCCGGACACTGCCCTAGCGCCTGCTGGAGGCGATCGTTGCAGAAGACTACCCCCCAGGGCATGTCGGTCGGCCCGCCCCAAAGTTCGGCATTGATGAAATTGCAGACGCGCACCAGGCCCAGCCCAACCGGCACGCCGGCGGCGACGACATCGAACAGCGACCAGGTGCGAATGCCGCGTTTTATGGAAAACAGCGTCATGGCGAGGATGACGCCGAGCAGGCCGCCATGGAACGACATGCCGCCCTGCCAGACGGCGAAGATGTCGAGCGGGTGCGCGATGTAGCGCGGCAGGTCGTAGAACAGCACATAGCCGGTGCGGCCGCCGAGCACGACGCCGATGGCCGCCCAGACGATGAAGTCGTCGAGATCCTCCGGCTTCATCGGCAGGATGCCGTTCGGCCACAGCCTGGCATTGGCGGCGAGCCGCTTGGCGTACCACCAGGCAAACAGGATGCCGACGATGTAGCCGACGCCATACCAGTGCACCGCCAGCGGCCCGATCTGGATGAGGATCGGGTTGATGTTGGGGAAGGGCAGGGAGGCCAGCGGCAGCAGGAAATATTCGTTCAACGGGGAACTCTCGGTTGCGATCGCATTTGGGCGCGGACCATGCGGCAGGGTTTTGGCAGGGTCAAGGCAAGGTGGGCGCTCTCGACTTGATGCCGCAGCAAGGTGCAACAAGCTTGCATTCGACGCGCGGCGCCATTACCTCATTTCGAGCAAGCGAGGATTTGCCATGTCGACCGGACCGAACCGCATTCTCGATGAATTCGCCAAGCTGATGACCGATGCCGCCGGCGCCGCCCAAGGCGTGCGCCGTGAGGTGGAGACCGCCTTCAAGGGGCAGGCCGAGCGCATTCTCAACACCATGGACGTGGTGCAGCGCGAAGAGTTCGAAGCGGCGCGCGAGATGGCCGCCAAGGCGCGGGAAGAAAACACCCGCCTTGCCGCCCGCATCGAGGCGCTCGAGGCGAGGCTTGCCGAACTGGCCGGTGACGCCACACCAGCGACGGCTGCCAAGCCGCGCACAAAAAAATAATCGTTAAACTTTTCCACATAGCCCGATCCTGAAAAGCGCTTTGCCGTGAATCGCTTAACGGCATTGCATGAATCTTTGTGACAGCGGCTTTCCACATGCGAATGACGCAGTGCGAAGAATTGGGCTGTTCACGCGACTCTCGATCAATAGACTGAATTTGTTGCATGATTCGGAGCAGGGTCATGCGACCGGGCGGTGGGGTCCGGTCTGGGGTCTTTGCGTCGAGAAGTAGTCTTTTGCGCAAAGAAAGTCCTGGCCGTCCGAGTTCTAGACAAGATTGTTCGTTGTGTGTGCCCTCCCGCGGAGCGTGTGGCGGCGCTCGTACAGAACGACAGGAAGCATTCCATGGAACTTCTCGAACTCGAATTCTCCCGCGAAATCCATCCGGTGGATGTTATCGAGCAGGTGGCCCACAACAACGACTGGTCCTTTGAGCGGGCCGGCGACGACGAGATTTCGATCTCGGTTGCCGGAAGCTGGACCGACTATCACGTCTCCTTTTCGTGGATGGAGGATTTCGAGGCGCTGCACCTGGCCTGCGCCTTCGACATCAAGGTGCCGGAGACCCGCGCGCTGGAAGTGATGCGGCTTTTGTCGCTGATCAACGAGCAGATGCTGTTCGGTCATTTCGACCTCTGGGAGCAGGAGGGCGCGATCATGTTCCGCCAGTCGCTGCTGCTGGCCGGCGGGGTCGAGCCGTCGAGCCAGCAGGTCGAAGTGTTGCTGTCGTCGGCGCTGGAAGCTTGCGAATGCTACTTCCAGGCGTTCCAGTTCGTCGTCTGGTCGGGAACTTCGGCCAAGGACGCCCTGGCCGGCGTGCTGTTCGAGACCTACGGCAACGCCTGAGTCCCCGTAAGGCAGACAAGACCAAGATGAGTTCGAACAGCGAGCGCAAGCCCGAGATCAGTTTTGCCGATTTCGATCGTGTCGACATCCGCGCCGGCACGATCGTCGAGGCCGAACCGTTTCCGGAGGCGCGCAAGCCCGCATTCAAGCTGAAGATCGATTTCGGCGCCGGCATCGGCATCAAGAAATCGTCGGCGCAGATCACCAAATACTATACACCGGAGACGCTGATCGGCCGGCAGGTGTTCGCGGTGGTCAACTTCCCACCGCGCCAGATCGGTCCGTTCATGTCGGAAGTGCTCACGCTCGGCTTTCCCGACGAAGAAGGCGCCGTGGTGCTCGGCGCGATCGAGCGTAAGGTGCCGGATGGCGGGCGGTTGTTTTAGGGTTCGAACTGGGGATCAGAATCCCAGGCGAACTGGGATGGATTGATAATCCTTTCGGCAGATGCTTCAGCATGGATTGCATGCCGATGACGTGACAGGAGTGTCGCGCGTGGACATCATCCGGTTTTCCTGTTCGCGTCGACCAATTTCCTTATTCTGTAAAACTTGAACTGCTTGCCTTCGGCGATTAATTCAAGATTGCCGTGTCGTGGCGGGCTGCTCTCCGGCGCGATTACCAGCAGATAGTCAAAGTCACGGGTCCAATGCGCTGCATACGCCGCCTCGACCGGTGGGGAAGCACCGGCGGCGTAGGCCTCCAGTTCAGACATCGGGATGGGCCCGCCTTGCGGTATGGTCAGGTTTGCTACTTCCGGCCGGGGCCTCACCGGCTGTTTTCCCGGATAGGTGAACAGCGTTGGCATCAGTGCATTGCGTGTGACTACGGCCAACGCGGCAGCATTGTACATTGGATAAAGGAGCAGATTCGTTGGCGGGTCGTCTGGAAGGCCATTCTGGCCGGTAAGGATTCGCGAGCCCATTGGAATGGCGTCGAACGCGGTCAAAAGGGCACGATATTCGCTGCGGCACGACAACTGCGCCCAGATCGTGATGCCACTGTTCGCAAGCCCGGCGCCAAACGCCAGCGCGACGAGAAGTGTTCCACGCGAGCCTTGCGGACGCTTGATCGTGATGAAGGCTGGCAGGATCAGAATAAGCGCCAGAAGAACGCGCCCGTCGACAAAGGCCGTGTCTGCAACGCGAAACGGCATGACAATGAACAGACACAAGAGCCCAAAGCCTATCCAGCAGCCGACGCGAGAGACCGCCACTATCCTGTGCTTCACCGCAAGGTAACTGAGAATGATCAGCACCACGGTCACGGCTGAGGAAGTGTATCGGCTGAAGCCGTTGACTTGAACCAGCGCCAACAATTTCGCCGACAGGACCCATTCGGTTCCTTCGCCACCCACTTTGCCGCCGTAGGCGAGCGCCAGGGCGCCGACTGCGACGACCGGAGCAGCCATTCCGGCAACCAGCAAGATCGTGCGTTTCCAATTCTCGATATGGTCTGGCCAGCGGGAGAGTTCGTACAGCCCCACCACAATGCCATACAGGCCGAGGGCAAATAAGTGAGAGATATACAGAACCACGACGACGACGGCGTGGATCGCAAGGCGCAGCGGTAAAGGCCTTTCCGCAAGCCAAATCCAAACCGCGATGGACCAAAGAACGATCCCGAACCCAAATTCGAAATTCACGAATCCGAAAGCGAAAGGCATGGCGTAGAGGAAGAGCGAAGCGACGAAGCCGCTGAGGATCACGCGCCCCTGTGCGGCCGCTCCGACGGCCATTGCCCCGCTGACGACCAGCATTTGCGAGACTAGATAGAAAAGCTTTGATGCCAGCTCGATCCCGATCAAGCGTCCAGCGAACGGGACGACGAGATCCATGGCTAGATTAGGGTAGGGCGCCCACGCGGCTTCATAGTAGGGATGGGCCTCGGGCGTACCGGCGCGCATCAAGATCGACATTCTTGCGAGATGATTTGGATAGTCCGCCATGGCCGGTATGTCGACGAGCAGTACGGGCAAGAAAGCCACCGCCAGCAGAACTATCAGCAAGGTACCTTCGGGCCTGATGAAATGGCTCGTGTAACTGTTGATTTTGTTGGAGGCTGCTGCTTCGAACATGCCGCAATGTAGGTAGAAATGGTAAATTTTGAGTCGCCGACAGTTGCCAGGGATTTTCCATGTCTTTGGAAGGGCGAGATGGCGGCGCGTCTCAAGTATGGATGACTATGCGGCCCTGGACTGCATTGTCGATTTGACTTGGTCATGGCTCCGAAGCCGCACAATACAAGCTATGACCCCAAGCCATCTCTTTGAAACAAGGTGCCGTGGCAGACTACGGTTGATCATGCGTCGCCACGCTTTGTCATCCGTGGCGGTGCGTCGGCTTCGCCCTTGGATAACGAGAAGCACGATCAGGCCGCGAGCTTTCGCGGTGTGCCCAGTGCTTCCTCGACCGTGTCGAGGAACATTTCCGCGCAGGCCTTCCAGCTGTAGCGCATGGCGCGTTCGCGGGCTTCGGCACGGTCGACGTTGAGCGCGGCGAGTGAGGCCTCGCGCAGATCGTTGGAGACCGCGCCGCCAAAACCATCGCCGACAATGTCGATCGGCCCGGTCACCGGATAGGCGGCAACCGGCGTGCCGCTGGCCAGTGCCTCGATGATGACGTTGCCGAACGTGTCGGTGCGGCTCGGGAAGACGAAGACGTCGGCCGAGGCATAGATCTCGGCCAGTTCGTCGTTAGGGCGATGGCCGAGGAAATGCGCTTGCGTGTATTTCGCCTTCAGCCTGGCAAGCTCGGGGCCTTCGCCGACGATCACCTTGCTGCCCGGCAGGTCGAGGTCGAGGAAAGCGCTCAGGTTCTTTTCGATGGCGACGCGGCCGACACAGAGGAAGACCGGGCCCGGGAAGCCGAAGTCCTACTTCTTGTCTGATCGGAAAGGATCGGTGTCGACGC
>NZ_RZQL01000275.1 GCF_003997935.1 Mesorhizobium sp. M7A.F.Ca.US.006.01.1.1 | reverse complement strand
GGAGGAAAGACCATGACGCCTGACGCGACAAATCGCGGAGGCTACGGGCAGCCTAGACACATCGGCCCTTGTTGCTGGATTGCCGTTGTGCCGTAGCTATAGGCTCGTCATTTGGTCACTCCTTGTGACCAAATGGTCGGCGTGGTCACCGTCACCCAAAAAATGATCGTGCCGACCTGGCCATGGACCGATGCCCTGTGAGATTGCGTTCATTGGATGTTCGTTGCTTTAGTCAATCGCAATGTAGCGTTGAGCGGAACGAAGTGGGCCCGCCACTGAGGACACAAACAGCGGCGGGCCTTGCTTTGAGACCTGGCCCGGGGAGCCAGGCTGCGAACTCAACTTCGATTTCAGAAAGAGGTTCCAAGCCTGCAGAAAAAACCCCCCCTGCCTTGACGTCCAAAAGTCCATTCGGTGACCTGCTGGCTATCGTGTCGCGGTCAGGATATTCGTCCTGTCGCCGGCGCGAATTATGCTCTGCGTCTCAGTCGGTCGGGCCCTTGGGCTTCGTCTCGGACGTAGCTCCGTCGAGGAGACAACCCGGCGAGAGGTCACATCGAGCAGATGCAGGCACTCAGTCAATTCTTGCCGGGCCGATTGGCCTTGGATGATTCCACGTCCAGCTGGGCGCGACTGGCATGAAGCAAGGCCGCGATCAAATTTTGGTCGGCTGACTTTTTGCCGGTGTATAGGCACACAAGCTCGCGGGCCTGGACCGTCGAATCGGATTCCGGGCTCTCCCTGATGGCTGACGTAAGAGCCCGGGAGAGTATGTCGAAATCCAACAACGAAATACCCGGTCGGCTTCCTTTCATGGCCAAATCCATCCTGTTGGTCTGCAGGCAATACTCGAAAGGTCGATAATGATGAGAATCGGCATCACCCCCATTCCTTCACGTGCTCAACTTCAGAAGCTCTCGGGACATTTCGCCGAGCCCGGCGGCGGCGCGTGGATAGCCGCGGTGCAGCGCCACCGCAATTACAAAGGTTAATTCGGCTACGCCATCGAGGATCAGATGGCTTGGGGCCGAGTGTTCGCAAATCGCAGCTATAAATCAAATCTTCAGGGTAAGTTGACATGCTGGCCATGTGCATTCGGTCTTGTCATCCACGGCAGCGTTGCAGACACTTTCTCGGTGAAGCCGACCTTTGTGCCCGTTTCAGTTCAGTCATGGGTCTTGCGCGTGGGCTCCAGACTTCCGACCATCGTACGCCGAATAGCAGGCATCACAGGCCTCGTGCGGCTCAGCTGGCCACTGGACAACGCTACAGCATTGATCACACAGCCGATTTCGGAGATCGCCGACTTCTCTTGCGTTCACACGCCAGAGATCGCTAGTCTAAACCTGTGCGCGAAGTTCCTTGCATCGATAAAAGCACACGCGCTCAGGAGCGGATCGCAGGCTTTTGTTGTCCACCTGTGTGGTCGCCGGATGCGCCGAAACGTAAGGACTTTCGCCTCGCCGACCGGAGTCGCCGACCGTGCGCGCAAAGCCGCAGAGCAGTTCCCGCAGCCGCATGTTGAGCCGGACCGCCACTTCAAACATACCGCTCATCGGCTTCACAACTCTGGTGCGCTCCGGTAGGGGGCCAGCCCAGCAGCACAGATCGCGACGCCGTCTGGCCTGTCAGTCAGGAGTTTGCCACAGCAACGAAAAGCGATTGTCCCTGCCGGTCGATACGGAACAGCACTGGCTTTTTCTGCTGACGGGATTTCGCCCATTCCTCGCGGACGTCAGACGGCTGGGTCATGTTTCGGTTGTTGGCCGACACGATGACGTCGCCGGGCCGGATGCCGCTTTCGGCCGCAAGACTGTTGGGAGCGACATCCTGGACGAACACGCCCGTGGTGTCGGCCTGCAGGCCGAGTTGCTGGCGCGCTTCGTCCGGAATGGCGCTCAGCGACATACCAAGGCGCTGGTCCTCAGTCCCCAGGCTTGGAATGGCACCGGTCTGTTCCTCCTGGTCCCTGCGTCGATCGACAGTCAGCGACAATTCCTGGTTTGTGCCGCTCCGGTTCGTTGTTACGGTCACTTTCGATCCCGGCTTCTGGCTTGCTGCCGCCAGCGTCAGGTCATGGACGCCTTGGATGTCCTTGTCGTTGAACCGGGTTATCACGTCGCCGGCCTGGATTCCCGCTTTCTGCGCCGGGCTGCCAGCCTCGACCGAGGCAACCAGCGCTCCCTTGGCGCCCGGCATTCCGAGCGCCTCGGCGATGGAGGGCGTGATCTCCTGAAGACGCACGCCGATGAAGCCGCGCTCGATGCGGCCAGTGCTGATCAGTTGGTCGACGACAGTCCGAGCTGTGCGCGAGGGCACCGCGAACCCAATGCCTATGCTACCGCCTGACGGCGACACGATTGCCGTGTTGACTCCGATGACTTCGCCGCGCGCGTTGAACAAAGGACCTCCCGAGTTACCTCTGTTGATCGAGGCGTCAGTCTGCAGGAAATCGTCGTAAGGACCGGCCTGGATATCGCGAGAGCGGGCAGAAAGGACGCCGACAGTGACCGTGCCCCCGAGGCCGAAGGGACTGCCGATGGCGATGGTCCAGGCCCCTGGTTGCATCGCGTCCGAATCCCCCCAGGCCGTCGCCGTCATGTTGGGCCGAGGCTCGACTTTCAATACCGCGATGTCGGTTGCCGGATCGCGGCCCACCACCCGGGCGGGCGCCGTCTCCTTGTCGGAGAACACGACGTGAATCTCGGTTGCGTCTGCGACGACATGGTTATTGGTGACGATGTAGCCTTCGGGACTGATCACAAAGCCGGAGCCGAGTGCTTCCCGCACCTGGGGCTGGATACGCCCTCCTCCGTCGAAGGGATTGAGAAAGTCGTTGAGCGTCGTTTGATCCTGGATGATCTGCCTGGTCGTGATGGCGACAACCGCGGGCAGCTTCTGACGCACGATTGCGCTGAAGTCGTTCGGAATTTCCTGTGCGGTGGCCGGAGCAAGGCCGCCAGTCGAGAGCATCAGGGCTCCTGTGATCAAGCCAATGCACAAGTTCCTAGAGAGGTAAGACATGACTGGTTCTCCTGCCGGATTCGGGTCCTTGATTTTCGCCCGACGTCAGAACTGAGATTCTCGCCGATTGTTTCACCGGCTGGATAAAATGGTTCTAAGGCGTTGACCACGGGAAATGTGACCCGTGCCAAGCCATTGAAACTTGCTTGAGACGTCCCAAAATTTCGTCTGGCGGGAATCGCGAGAGCCGCCAAACTCAAACACGCAGGAGATTGTCTGAAGCGGAGGACCATCAATGGAAGCAGCCATTTCGACCCATTTTGCCTCGATTGAACCCGTGGCCCCCGATGTTTTTCTGGACCGATTGCTGCATCCGGCACGGCATTTCAAACATCCCCACGACGTCTTGGCCGACGTTGCCCTGGACGGTCAGGAGAAGCGCGCCATCCTTTCGTCATGGGCGTCGGATGCCTGCGCGGTAGAATCCGTGCCAGCGCTTCGCATGCTGCCGGGGGCGGGTGAACCAGTCAGCTTCGATGCGATCATGGATGCATTGCAACAATTGGATCAATCGGACGAGCTTGCCGGTCCTGATGGCAGTGACAGCGCGATGGTGGCCGGGTTCGTGCCATTCATCGATCGGATTTAAGCGCGACCTGATTGTTCGTGAACCATTGACCCGTCGGCGAGTGACCCCGCCGGCGGGGGGTGGCATGGGTGCGTTTCGCCCGGATTGCCGCTGAAAATTTTCCTAATACCTCTTGAAGGTGCAAGTCGCGATTCTAAATTGATGGTCGCCGGTCGCCTGATGGGGCCGGCAAGACCAGGAGGCGGCAAGGCTCTTGGCGCCTCCTATGATCCATGTTGCTCAAAGGAGGATGTGGTTATGAACCTCGATTTTACCCCCCTGTACCGGTCCAGCATCGGCTTCGACCGCATGGTCGACATGCTTGAAAATGCGAGCCGTGTGGCCTCGTTCGACAACTGGCCGCCCTACGATATCGCCAAGGTTGATGATGATGACTATCGCATCACGATGGCGGTCGCCGGTTTCTCGCAGGACCAGCTGACCATCACTCACCAGCCCAACATGCTGGTCGTGAGCGGGTCGCAATCCGGCGATGAGAACGGCCAGTATCTCTACCGCGGCATCAACGGGCGCGCTTTCGAGCGTCGGTTCGAACTGGCCGATCATGTCAAAGTTGCTGGCGCCAGCCTTGAGAACGGGCTGCTGAGCATCGATCTCAAGCGCGAGGTTCCCGAGGAGATGAAACCGCGCAAGGTCGAGATCTCCAGCGGGGCTCCCATTCCGAAGATCGAAGCCCGCAAGGTCGAGACCGAGAAGCTGGCGGCCTGAGCAATCCACGATGAAGGCATCGCTTGAGCCGGGCGTCCGGCCCGGCTCACAGACCTACGAAAGGAGAAAGACAATGAGCGTACGTGATTTGATCCCATGGGGCCGGGGCAACGGAAACTCGGCGCCCAGTCTCTTCCCTGATGGAGATCGAGACCCCTTCGTCTCCCTCCACCGGGAGGTAAACCGGCTGTTCGATGACGCCTTCCGCAGCTTCGGCGCCAGACTGCCGGCCTTCAGTCCCTCTTTTGCCGCCACTTGGCCCAGCGTCGAAATTTCCGACACGGACAAGGAAGTCCGCGTCACGGCGGAAATACCCGGCCTGGACGAGAGCGACATAGAAGTCCTGCTGGACAACGGGGCGCTCAAGCTTAAAGGCGAGAAGCGTTCCGAGACCGAGGACAAAGACCGGCAGTTCTCCGAGCGCTTCTACGGTCGCTTCGAGCGCCTCATTCCGCTCGGCTACGAGGTCGAGGAAGACAAGGTCAACGCCGCCTTCAAGAACGGGGTGCTGACCGTGACCTTGCCCAAGACCGAGCGGGCGCAGGCGAAGGCCAAGCGGATCGCAATCAACGGCAAGAACTGACGCACGGCAGTATGAGCAGCGGCCGTAACGGCCGCTGCTCGTACCACCCTTCATGATAGGAGGGACAGACAATGGAGACAGTTCAAAGCAGCGACATCAGAAGCCCAACCAGGACCTCCGGCCGGCCGGACAATGACAATCGGCCTCGTGTCGACGAGCCGGCTTTGTCAATGGGGCGGTCAGTGTTTCCGGACGGCGTGACGGCACGGATCTACCAGCCATGCCGCTCGGCCACGACCTCGGCAAAGCCCCGTAAGGACTGGCGATTGATCTTCGAACCTCGCACAGCCCCGTTCATCGAGCCGCTGATGGGCTATACGGGCGGCCGGGACACCCTGACCCAGGTTCGACCGGATTTTCCGACGCTGGAGGCGGCGATCCGTTATGCGGAGCGCCAAGGCCTCAGCTACGTGGTGCAGGCTCCATCTTCTGGCTCTCAGGCCAAGGTCAGCAACAGGCAAGCATCGGAGGAGAGGCACGCCTTTTCCGACGTGGTTTGGCAACGGCTACTATTGGCATGGCTTCAGGCAAGCCACAACTATGGCGCTGGTGCAGAGGCAGCGCACATACAGACGGCGCTTTCCGAGCCCGAGACATTCTACGCCTCTCCGATGCAGGTGGTGGATGACCCGGTACTCGCACCCGAAGAGAAATGTGCCGTGCTCAAGAACTGGGCCTGGAACGAGTACCTGATCGACCTGGCCACCGCTGAAGGCATGCCGGAAAATGCACGTCCGACGCGATTGGACGAGGTTGAGCTCGCTCTGCTGGCCTTGGAAGGCAGTACCCAGAGATTCCAGACTCGGCTCAGCCCGGTACGATCCCGGATAGCCGCATGATGGAGGCAAGAATGGACCCACTGATCGTCTTCGACGCCCAACGGACCATCCCGAACCCCTTCGCGCTTGCGGTCGCGGCAGCAGGGCGGGCGCGCGCACTGGCGCGCGGCGCAGCGCCCCGGCTGGCGGCCAGGCCGAAGAGCCGGCCGCATCTCGCATTGAGTGAGATCGCCGGCAATTCGTTCGAACCTCGGGAGATCGAACCCTTCCTCCTGACTGAGCCGATCTCGCCGAAGGACTGCGTCCGTTTCAAATCCGGACCCAAGAAGCTTTGCGGCATCGGGCCGAACAGGCCCGCTGCCGCACCCGTCCTCGACTCAAGGGCGGTACATTGACGTACTGAAACGCAGGAAAGGAGAATGACGATGTTGAAGAATCTCGCTTCCGACAGCAGCAGGCGGGCGCTTGATGTCGTAAACATCCTTGCCGGCATCGCGCTGGCGCTCTCGCCTTGGCTCCTTGGCTATGCTGCCGATGCTGTTGCCGTCTGGCACGCCTTCATCGGGGGCGTAATCACCGTTCTGATCGCAGCGCGCGCGTTGGTGGCGTTCCACAAATATGAGGAATGGGCGAACCTTGTCGTCGGCCTGTGGATTGTGGCCGCACCTTGGGTGCTTGGCTTTGCCGGCCTGGCGGCAGCAATGTGGTCGCACGCCATCGCTGGCGCTGTGGTTGCTGCCCTGGCAGCAGCCAGCCTTTGGCTCGCGAATGACCGACCGCTCTCTGCAGCCTGATCATAGCCGCTGGCGGGTCCGACTCTTCCGGGCCCGCTCTTTTTTTCGCGAGACGATGCCGGCGGCGATGAAGGCGTTGACGTGCCAGAATTGATGCGCTCCGGTTTGACGACCTATATCCCGCGCTGTGTGGAGTGGCCGCAATGGACATGAGTAAAGGAAAACACAACGCTGCCTTCGCTGCGTTGATGCTCTTCCAGTCTATCTACACTGCTACGCCGGTTAGAGGCCTTGCTACGCGACGGCAAGATCGCCGACGTGCAGGTTGGTGGGCCGAGGGCCTCGCGGACAGACGCGCTGGCAGCGGGATGAGGTGCCAATTGCCAAGAGGCTGCTGGGCTCGGCCGGCCAATTCTCTCTTGAACTGAAAAGAGCCATTTCCAATATCCTCTCTGTGCCGAAGGCGTCACGCAGACCGGCATGTTTTGCCGAGGAATCATCCTGCGTCACCCGAAGAGACACAAGCGCCGCTTTAGGGCTTGAAGTGAGGTCACGATGGAGAGCGCTACGTTCAAACAGCCGATTTTCGTGCGAGATGACAGTTTCGTCCTCAAAAAGATCGGTTGCGTCATGGATGCCATAGAATTTCTGGAAGAATGGCCGGTCGAAAGGCGCGGCCTTCTCCACGGAGCGGCCTGTGATACATGCTACTCGGCGTATGATGGTCGCAAGTCGGTCGAGGCCGCGCACAAGGCGTTTGCGACCTGGGCACGCAGGGTGGGTGTGATCGAAGACGTTCCCTTGGCGCCGTCTTGGATGACAGGGCCGAAGATTGGCAGTGCACACGAACTAACCGTTAAAACTCTCTGCGGCGGCAATCACGCCGCCGCAGCAAACAATCTGCCACGCGCTCACGAGGAGGAGAGGCTCGGTTGACCAGATGACGGACGGGCTGCGCCAGCAACTCGCGCTATCGTATTCGGGGGCTGCGGACGATCGCCCTCCCGCTGCCAACCCCGATGAGCAAAGAGCCTTTCACATCTGCAAGCCGCAGCCGCCGATTGCAGCTCAAGCCGAATGCAGGCCTTCACTGCACCAAAAAAGTCCGCTACACATAAGGCATGGTGCATTCATGGCCTTGCGGACGGGCGAAGCCGTGAGGCGAGACTCGCCCACGCCTCGACCAGTCACGGCACAGCGGATTGAGCGAGTACTCGACCGCGTCGCCGAAATCATTGTGGCACGAGGTGACCATGGTGAGGCATGGCTCCCGTTATACGACCACTTGGAACGCGCCTTGCAGGACCACTGGGCGAAGGAAGAACGTCTTGCCGCAGTGCGTCAGCGGGTCATACGATCCCAGGATCGAGCGGCCACACGATCTTCATAGTTCCTGTTGCCACATCTTCATGTCGCCGTCCTCGCCATATTTCGGCCGGTAGATCGGGTAGCCCATCAACATGCGCCGAAGCTCCTCGCCGAGCCTACCGTTCTTCATGCGGTCTTCGAACGAGTGGCGCGGTGAATAGACAGTGTGTATTGTTCTCGACGGCCGCCGACCGCGTCAACAGATGATGATTTGGCAGGCTCGCCTATCGTGCTCTCGGCTAGTCCGCAGGATCGTGCCGAGGAGCCCGGCGACCAATATCTCTGCGAGAGGCTGATAGACAAATCCAGAGACACGGCATGGGCGGTATCGGACACGCGCTGCTTGTGGATTTCGCCCAGCATCAACGATGCCTACAAGGCATCGTCAGCAGCCTCGCGAAAATCTCTGGCGTGCGGATTTTATACGGTCAGTGGTGTCGAGGGCGCGGCGCACGAACACGCAGCTCTCGTCTCTGACCCCTCTGAGCACACGGCGATAGTAATGGAAATGATCGCCCCTCCGTTGCAAGAAGCGGTCGGGAGATGCTCTCCGCGTCGTCTTCCCACGTCTGGGATGCACCATTTGGAAACAGCCGCAAGGCCGACTGCCTGAGCGTGCGGATCACGCGGCCGCAGCTCAGGGCGCAGCAGTCCGCGTTGCCCACCCCCCACTTAGCAGCCCTGTGCCTTCAGGGACCGGACCATCCGCACGACAACAGGGTCATATGGTTTCTTTTCCGATTTCCTGTAATTAATTATGAAAAGCGCGGCGCGGTCGCCGCAGACCGTGATTGCGCGGACATAGCGGATCTCGCCATTCTTGACACCCGAGTAGCTTGCCCATCTGGATGTTATGCGCCGATAGGTCAGTCGCCAACCGGACTTTTTGTCCTCTATCATGC
>NZ_RZQL01000274.1 GCF_003997935.1 Mesorhizobium sp. M7A.F.Ca.US.006.01.1.1 | reverse complement strand
ACCCCACCCCCGCCTCACCCTCGATCGGCGCACCCTGGCCCTGCAGCGTCGCGATATCGCGGTAGAGCGTGCGGATCGAAATCCCAAGCTCATCGGCCAGCGCCTGCCCGCTCACCGGCCGGCGGTGCCGGCGCAGGCATTGGATCAGGGCGAGCAGGCGTTCGGAGCGGGACATCCGGCAGATTTGCCTGTTTCTTTGACATTGGTCTATCGCCGGCTGACATAAACCAGAGAGGCCGACCTGTCGGACTTGGTTGCGAAGCCGGTTGCCCTATGTCAAAAGCGGCCACGCCGTTCGGAGTTGCCCCCGCTTGAAGTCTTTTCGCGACAAACGCCGCGACAACCGTCCACATCCATCCGCGAAGGGTGCGGCGGACGTGTCACGTCCGCGTCCCGGCCAGGCTCCTGCCAGACCGGAAGCGCCACCGCGCGAGCGCCATGAGGCGAAGACGGAAAGTCGTTCCGAACCGAACCCGGCGCCGCGCATCCTGGCCCGCCGCGAAGGCGCTCTGCCCACCGAACATCTCCCCGTGATCCTGGAAGTGGCGCCCAATGCCGATTATGCGCTGCTCGACAGCGGCACCGGCCAGAAGCTCGAACAATATGGCCCCTACCGTATCGTGCGGCCCGAGGGCCAGGCGATCTGGCAAAAGGCCTTGCCGGCAAAGGAATGGGAGCGCGCCGACGCCGTCTTCACCGGCGACACCGACGAAGAGGGCATCGGCCGCTGGCGTTTCCCCAAGTTGCCGCTCGGCGAGACCTGGCCGATGAAGCATGACGGCATCGACTATCTCGGCCGTTTCACCTCGTTTCGTCATGTTGGCGTCTTTCCCGAGCAGGCCTCGCACTGGGACCACATGGCCGGGCTGATCGCGGCGGCGAAGCGGCCGGTCAAGGTGCTGAACCTGTTCGGCTATACCGGTCTCGCCTCATTGGTGGCGGCTCGCGCCGGCGCCGAGGTCACCCATGTCGATGCCTCGAAGAAAGCGATCGGCTGGGCCCGTGAAAACCAGGAGATGGCAGGCCTCGGCAGCAAGCCGATCCGCTGGATCGTCGACGACGCGGTCAAATTCGCCGAGCGCGAGGAGCGCCGCGGCAGCCGCTACGACATCATCCTGTTCGACCCGCCGGCCTACGGTCGCGGCCCCAAGGGCGAGGTCTGGCAATTGTTCGAGGACCTGCCTGATTTGACCGACCTTTGCCGGGCGATCCTGACGCCGAAGCCGCTTGCCGTGGTGCTGACCGCCTATTCGATCCGCGCCTCCTTCTTCGCCATCCACGCCTTGATGCGCGATACCTTTGCCGGCATGGGCGGCAAGATTGAATCGGGTGAGCTGATCATCCGTGAAAAGTCCGCCGGCCGGGCGCTCTCGACTTCATTGTTTTCGCGTTGGGTGGCTGAATGAACGAGCGGCATGCAGGCGCGCCTGGCCAGGTGAAGGAGGTCACCAGCCTCGCCAATCCGCTGGTCAAGGACATCAAGGCGCTCGCTCAGAAGAAATTCCGCGACCAGCAGAACGCCTTCATGGCCGAGGGGTTGAAGCTGGTCATCGATGCGCTCGATCTCGGCTGGCAGATCAGGACATTGGTTTTCGCCAAGGCCGGGCGCGGCAACGCGGCGGTGGAGAAGGTGGCCGCACGCACGGTTGCCGCCGGCGGCATGGTGCTCGAAGTGTCGGAAAAGGTGCTGGTGGCCATCACCCGCCGCGACAATCCGCAAATGGTGGTTGGCGTCTTTTCGCAAAAATTCCTCGCCTTGAAGGATGTCCGCGCTGACAATGGCGACGTCTGGGTGGCGCTCGACCGGGTGCGCGACCCCGGCAATCTCGGCACCGTCATCCGCACCGTCGATGCCGTCGGCGCCAAAGGCGTCATTCTGGTCGGCGATACCACTGATCCATTTTCCGTGGAAACGGTGCGTGCCACCATGGGTTCGATCTTTGCCGTGCCGGTGGCCAAGGCGACAACCGAGGCTTTCCTTGCCTGGCGAGGCGGGTTTTCAGGCCTCGTCGCCGGAACCCACCTGAAAGGCGCCGTCGACTACCGTTCGGTCGATTTTTCCCGCGGGCCCGTGCTGCTGATGATGGGCAACGAGCAGCAGGGACTGCCCGAAAGCCTGGCTGCGAGTTGCGACAGGCTGCTCAGGATTCCGCAAGCGGGCCGTGCCGATTCGCTCAATCTGGCCGTTGCCACCGGCATCATGCTGTTCGAGATCCGGCGCGGCGCGCTGAAGCTCGAGCCAATCCTGGACCAGCAATGAAGGTTGCCTGCCCGTGAGATCATGGTCTCCCTACGCACTGCTCGTCGTCGCGGCCATCGCGCTCGACCAGTGGATAAAATACCTGGTCGAGGCCGATCTGCCTTTTCAGGAGAAGGTTGATCTGCTGCCCTTCCTGGCGCTGTTTCGCACTTACAATACCGGCATCGCCTTCTCGATGTTCTCGTCCTTCGGCGACACCGGGCTGATCGTCATTTCGCTTGCGGTCGTTGCCTTCGTGCTGTTCCTGGCGACGCGGATCGCGCCGTCCCAGATCCTTGCCCGCACCGGCTTTGCGCTGATCGTCGGCGGCGCGCTCGGCAATCTGATCGACCGCGCCGTCTACGGCCACGTCGTCGACTACGTCCTGTTCCACACGCCGGTCTGGTCCTTCGCCGTCTTCAACCTTGCCGACGCCTTTATTTCGGTGGGCGCGGCGCTGGTCGTCTTCGACGAGTTGTTCGGCTGGCGGCGCGAACCCAAAGCCAGTCCTTCCAAGGATTGACCCCGTGCGGCCATCGCCGCACAGTTCATGTCGTCAAGATCGCGGAGAAAGACATGTCCGAAACCTTCAAAGCCATCCTCGTTTCGCGTGACGCCGAGAA
This sequence comes from Mesorhizobium sp. M7A.F.Ca.US.006.01.1.1, assembly GCF_003997935.1. Classification (GTDB taxonomy): domain Bacteria; phylum Pseudomonadota; class Alphaproteobacteria; order Rhizobiales; family Rhizobiaceae; genus Mesorhizobium. The sequence continues at coordinate 5,987 of NZ_RZQL01000274.1, read as the reverse complement.
AAAGCAGTCGGTAACCGTGACCGATCTCACCGAGGCCGACCTGATGGAAGGCGATGTCACCGTCGCGGTCGAGGCAACGACGGTGAACTACAAGGATGGTCTGGCGATCACAGGCAAGGCGCCGGTGATCCGCCGCTGGCCGCTGGTGCCGGGCATCGATTTCGCCGGCACCGTCATCTCGTCTTCCCATCCCGACTGGCGCACCGGAGACAAGGTCATTCTGAACGGCTGGGGCGTCGGCGAAACCCATTTCGGCGCCTATGCTGGCCGTGCCCGCGTCAAGGGCGACTGGCTGGTGCCGCTGCCGCAAGGCATCAGCCCGCATGACGCGATGGCCGTCGGCACCGCAGGCTATACCGCCATGCTCTGTGTCATGGCCCTGGAGCGGCACGGCATTCTGCCCGATCGCGGCCCGGTGGTGGTGACGGGGGCGGCCGGCGGCGTCGGCTCGGTCGCGGTCTCGATCCTGTCCAGCCTCGGCTACCATGTCATTGCTTCCACCGGCCGCAATGCCGAAAGCCCCTTTCTGATCGACCTTGGCGCCGCCGAAGTGATCTCGCGCGACGAGCTTGCCCAGCCGGCCAAGCCGCTGGCCAAGGAACGCTGGGCGGGCGGCATCGACGCTGTCGGCAGCCACACGCTGGCCAATGTGCTCTCGATGACCTCCTATGGCGGCGCGGTCGCCGCCTGCGGCCTTGCCGGCGGCATGGACCTGCCGGCCAGCGTCGCGCCCTTCATCCTGCGCGGCGTCTCATTGCTCGGCATCGATTCAGTGATGGCGCCGAAAGCAATCCGCCTCGAGGCATGGCGCCGCATCGGCGCCGACCTCGATCTGCAGAAGCTCGCCAGCCTGTCCAGCACCATCAGGTTCGACGGCATCGTCGATGCCGCGCGCGACATCGTCGACGGCAAGATCCGCGGCCGCGTCGTCGTGGATATGTGACTCCGCCCAACTCCGGAAGCGCGGATGGCATCGCCAGATCTGGTGGTAAACCCGCCGCGCCTCGGCAAAAAGCGCTCATCCGCTAAAATTGGAATGATCCGCCGCAATTTTCCATAATCTCTGTCTGGCAAGGATTTCGCATGATCGCGGAATCCGGCAGCCAACAGGCGGACACTGGCGACGATGTCGATGCGGTGCTCCCGCCGGCGTCGACGCGGCGCTTCGTCGCCGCGCCGCCGCTGGTGCCCGAGCCGGAATTCTCCAGGCGCGAAGGCCTGTCCTTTCTGACATTCGTCGCCATCGTGGTGATGGCCGGGCTGGCGCACCTGACCGGGGCACCGATCTTCATCAGCGTTGCCTTGCTTGCAACCGGCCTTGCCGGTCTTGCCATGCATCTGCGCGCCAGGCGCAGCGAACACCGAACTGCTGCCCTTCTCGACGAAACCACTGCCCGCAGCCGCGCCGAGATCGAGACGCTGGCCGACCGCATGTGGGAGATGCAGGAGAGCGATGAGCGCTTTCGCGGCCTGATCGACGCGCTTGGCGATCTCGTCATCCATCGCGACCGCGACGGCTACATCGTCTATGCCAACAAGGTCTTCGCCGATCTCGTCGAGATGGACCAGCGCGATCTTGCCGGCAAGACCCTGGCGGAACTCGGCATTGAGGTCGGCATGGTTCCCGATGCCGCCTTTTCCGACCATGAGTGCCTGAGTTCCACCGATGTCTCTATCAGCACGCCGGGCGGGCAGCGCTGGTTCTCCTGGATCGAACTGTCGGTGCGCGACAAGGACAGCGGCGCGGTTTCGCACCGCGCCATCGCCCGCGACATCACCGCCCGCAAACGCGCCGAATCCTCGCTGATCACCGCACGCGAACGGGCCGAATATGCCAGTCAGGCCAAATCGCGCTTCCTCGCCACCGTCAGCCATGAAATCCGCACCCCGATGAACGGCATCATGGGCATGGCCAGGTTGCTGGCCGACACCAGCCTGTCGCCGGAGCAGCAGACCTATGTCGGGGCCGTCTCGACCTCGGCCAGTGCGTTGCTTGCCCTGATCGAGGATCTTCTCGACTATTCCAAGATCGAAGCCGGGCGTTTCGACCCCGAGCCGCAGCCGATGTCGGTGCGCGAGATCGCCGACAACATCATCGAATTGCTGGCAGCGCGCGCCTTCGCCAAGGATATCGGGCTGGGTTGCCATGTCGAACCCGACGTGCCGCAATTGATCACCGCCGATCCGGGCAAGGTCAGGCAGGTGCTTCTCAACCTCATCGGCAACGCCATCAAGTTCACCGACAGCGGCGGCGTGCTGGTGAGCATTGCACGCGCACGCACCGAAACCAGCGACCGCATATGCTTTACCATCGCCGATACCGGTCCGGGCCTGCGTGATGCCGACCTGGAGCGCATTTTCGAGGAGTTCGAGCAGGCCGACGGCACGTCGACACGCACACATGGCGGGGCCGGCCTCGGCCTTGCCATCTCCAGGCGCCTGGTGGCCGCCATGGGCGGCACGATCTCGGTATCCAGCCGGCTCGGCCAGGGATCCGAGTTCGTCTTCGAAATCCCGGCGATAGCGGCCACCGAAGCGCCGCAGGGCCACCAGAATGCTCTCTCGGGGAGACGCGCGGTGATCCTGTCGAAGAACGCCGTCGAGGCCGACGCTATCGCCCGCACCATCCGCGCCAATGGCGGCGCAGTCGACATCGCCACCACTGCCGCACAGGCCGCGCCTTTCGCCGCTGGCTGCAATGCGGTCCTGGTCGATGCAGCGATGGAAGAAGGCGATGGAAGGCTGCTCAAACGCCTGCGCCAGAGCGGTTTCTCCGATTGTGAGGCGATCACGCTGATCGCGCCGACCGATCGCGGCATGCTTGGCGAGTTCCGCGCCAGCGGCTACGCAACCTTCCTGGCCAGGCCGGTGCGTGGCGGAACACTTCTGCGTGTGCTGTTGAGCAGCCATGCTCCGAGCCTCGGCCCGCCGCAGCCGGAAAAGCGCGGCGCGCCGACGCTACGCGCCGTCGGCACCCGCCAGCGCGGCCTGTCGGTGCTGATCGCCGAGGACAATGACATCAACGCCATGCTGGCCCGCGCCACGCTGCTGAAGGCCGGGCATCGCGTCAAGGTGGTCGGCAACGGCAAGGCCGCCGTCGAGGCCGTCACCGGCGCCGCGCACAAGGACCGCTTCGACGTGGTCTTGATGGATCTGCACATGCCGGTCATGGACGGGCTGGACGCGATCGCCGCCATCCGCCGCCATGAGGAAGAAAGTGCCGTGCGGCCGGTGCCGATCATGGTGCTGTCGGCCGACAGCCAGGAAAAGACCCGCCATGCAGTGTTGGCCCATGGCGCCAGCGGCTTTGTCACCAAGCCGCTCGACCCCGAGGCGCTGGTCAATGCCGTCGAGGGCCAGGTCGTCGCAGCCTGAGCTTTGCACCGCCCATTCCGCGTCGCGCGATCACTTAAACGTAGCCGGTTGATCGTATTCGCCAGCCGACGAAGTATTGCCCACGGCGTCGTATCACGGTACTGTCACAATCCTGTTGCACCTACACCGTATCCCCGTGCCAAGAGGGATGGCTCGAAGGAGAATCACTCGTGCATACAGTTATGCCGGAATGTGACACTCGGCCGAACGCCAGCAGCGCCTTGCTTGCCGGACGTAACGTCGATTCCGTCATAAAGGGCGCGGCGCTGGGCCGTATAGGCAATCTTGAAGTGCGGCTCGCTCGCAACGAGGCCGAGATCGCGGCCGCGCAGGAAGTGCGCTACCGGGTGTTCTACGACGAACTTGGCGCCAGGAAGGACCTGTTCCAGGCCCATGACCGCCGTGACGCCGACCGGTTCGATCCGCTCTGCGACCATCTGCTGGTTTTGGACACCACGCTTTCCGGTCCCGAACATCGCCGCATCGTCGGCACATATCGGCTGCTGCGGCAAGAAATCGCGGCCACGGCCGGCGGTTTCTATTCCGAAGGTGAATTCGAGCTGACCAAGCTCATTGCCCGTCACCCCGGCCAGCGTTTCCTTGAACTCGGCCGCTCCTGCGTTTTGCCGGAATACCGCTCGAAGCGCACCATCGAGGCGCTGTGGCAAGGCATCTGGGCTTACATCAACCATTACGAAATCGGTGTGATGACCGGTTGCGCTTCCTTCCACGGCACCGTGCCGGCGGCGCATGCCGAGGCGCTCACCTACCTCGCCCACCACTGCCGCACCAATTCGGCCTGGGACGTGCGCGCGGTCTCCGGGCGCTACTGCTCGATGGACCTGATGCCGATCGAGGCCGTCAATGCCAAGGCGGCGATCGCGGCGATGCCGCCTTTGGTCAAGGGCTATCTGCGCGTCGGTGCCCGCATCGGCGACGGCTGCGTCATCGATCGCGAATTCTCGACGGTCGATGTGTTCGTCGTGATGCCGGTCAAGGAAATCGGCGCCCGCTACGTCAACTATTATGGCGGGGAAGCCCAGCGCTTCGCAGCATAGCGAATAGCGAATAGAAAGTAGCGAGAGCTATCTCGTTCAGCCCCTATTCGCTACTCGCTACTCGCTATTCGCTTCCTTTCACGGAATATCCTCCGGCCGCCGGCCGGGTCGGCTCTTGTAGGACGGAAACGACCAGCCGAATTTGAGCGCACCGCCGCGCACGAGGAACGCCGCCGCAAAACCGGCGAGGTCCGAGGCGAGCGGCGGCAGTCCGGCAAGATCGCCAAGCGTGTAAAGCCCGGCACCCGCAAGGGCCGCCGTGACGTAGATTTCGGGCCTGAGCAGCACCGATGGCTCGCCGGCAAGGAGATCGCGCAGAATGCCGCCGAAAGTGGCGGTGAGCACGCCGGTGATGACGGAGACGACCGGCGAGCCCGTAATCGCAAGCCCCTTGGCCGCGCCCATCACCGAAAAAGCGGCGAGCCCGACGGCGTCGAGCCAGAGCAGCCATTTCCAGCGCGATTCGACACGATGCGCGCTGAAGAAGACCAGCACCGCAACCGCGGCGCAGACCAGCACATAGCCGGAGTTGGCGACCCAGAAAACCGGCAGGTTGAGGATGACGTCGCGAAGCGTGCCGCCGCCTATCCCGGTGACGCTGGCCAGGAACAGGAAGCCGATGATGTCGAGCTGCTTACGCGAAGCCGCAAGCGCCCCGGTCGCCGCGAAGACCGCGACACCGGCATAGTCGAGAAGCGCGATGGGGTTCATGAGTGAGCGAATAGCGAGTGGTGAATAGCCAATAGGGAATAGCACGAAGCCAGTTGGCCGCTATCACCTATTTCCCTACTCGCTACTCGCTACTCGCTACTCCCTATTCGCTACTCACTATCCCTCACGCATCCTTCTCAGCCTGTTCATTGACAGGCCCCGGCTCGACCGATGCTTCGGCGGCGGCGAACTTCGGACCACCTTTGGCGACGCCGACCATGGCCGGGCGCAGCACGCGGTCGCCGATCGAATAGCCCGGCTGCACGACCTGGACCACGGTGTTGGCCGGAACGTCCGGATTGGGCACTTCGAACATCGCCTGGTGGAAATTGGGATCGAACTTCTCGCCTTCAGGTGCGAGCTTCTTGACCCCATGCCGTTCCAGCGCCGACAGCATGGCGCGCTCGGTGAGGTCGACGCCTTCGATCAGCGCCTTGAAGCCGGCGTCACCCGATGCCTTGGCCTCGGCTGGAATCGCATCCAGCGCGCGGCGCAGATTGTCCGACACCGACAGCATGTCGCGGGCGAAATTTGCCACCGCGTAGGTACGCGCATCGTGCACATCGCGCGCCGTGCGGCGACGCAGGTTTTCCATCTCGGCCGCCACGCGCAGCGCGCGGTCCTTCAGCTCTTCATTTTCCTTCAGCAGCCGCACAAGGGCTTCATAGTCACCGTCGGTGCTGCCTTCCGTGCGCTCGGCTGTGGGCTCGGTTGCCTCGACTTCATCGGGCGCGCGTTCGTCTTTTGCCTGGTCGCTCATCGCCGTTTCCCGTCAATCTCGAATGAGGTGGATTTTGTGCCCGATATCGATGTTTGGCGGCCAAAAATCAAGGGGTAAGCGAT
>NZ_RZQL01000273.1 GCF_003997935.1 Mesorhizobium sp. M7A.F.Ca.US.006.01.1.1 | reverse complement strand
CGTCCTGGACCGCAAAAAGGAAAACCGCCCCCGCCGCTGGAACCGCCAGGCCGCGTCTGCCGACGATGTCGAGGAACATGTCCCAATCGACGTCTTCGCCATGGATGGCGACCGCGCAGTCGACAAGCCAGTCACTGTGGGTGTGGGCGTCGAGGCCGCCATGGGCGATGGCCAGGGCCATGCGATCGGCCGGCGACGGCACGAAGACCGCGACGCCGCTGAATTGTGCCGGGACTGCCCGTTGCCAGATCGCCAGGTCGTCTTCCGCGCTCGTCTGCGACCCGTCATAGCCGAGCTGGTGCAGGTCGATGTCACCGAAACGGCCCTTGAAGAAGTTCATCGACCGCAGCGACGCCAACCGGGTTCGCAGATATTGCGCGCTGACGCCCGAGGCGATCTGCCAGTCGCGATCGCGCAAGATGTCGAAGACGGCAGCCATGTCGCGCGGGCGCACCAATATGTCGATATCATGCGCCACCCGGCCACGCTGCGCCGACGCGTTCAAGGCAATGCGGCTGGCGCCCTTTATCAGCATGATGTCGGCGCCGCCGTCGGCCATCGCCTTCAGCGCCGGCTCGGCCTCGCGCATCGCCATGCGCGACTTCGTCCACAGCATCTTCTGCAGGCCACGAGGCGCGGGTGGGCGGTATGCCCGGCCAGCTTCCTGCCGAACCTGTCGGAGATGGCGGCGAGCAGGCGATGTTCTCGAAACGAAACGAGGTCGATGTCGTTCTCGTCCAGCCAGCGCGCGGCGCAGCCGGCGGCTGCGTCCTCATCGGAGAGCAGCGCCGCCTTTAGTAACAGGTCCAACTGGCCGGTGGGCCACGACCAGCCATAGTCCGGGAAGCGGCGGCCGATGCGGCGAACGGGCCTGGCGTTCAACTGGAACCCGCCTTGTTCTTGGCTCGCCGCTGCATGGCGAGCCTTGCGACCTGGAGATAGCCCCTGTCGCGTGCCGGATCGCGGCCGTAGGAAAGGCTGCCCGGACGGATGCGGCGCAATGCAAGCACGTCGTCGAGCATGGCAAGGACAAGGCCTGCCTCACGAGCACGGGCGATCCAGTCGATCATCTCGCCGCGACCGCCTGGTGGGTCGATGATGGGACCGACGCTCGGCACCACCTCCTGGCGGATCATCATCGTCGTGCGCGACCAGCCCGCTCCACTGGTCGCCTCGGGTAGATCGGGCCTGTCGCCGCGAAACGTCCGCCAGTGCGTAAAGACGCCCGCGGTCCCGGGATGACGGCCGAGATAGGCCAGCTGCTGTTCTATCTTGTCCGGCAGCCACAAATCGTCGGCATCGAGCGTCGCGATGAGCGGCGTCGAGAGTGCCGCAATGCCACGGGTCGTTGCGCTGCCAGGTCCGGCATTGTCCTGCCGCAGCACCGTCACCGGCAGGTTCATCGCATCGATCACCGCAGCCGTATCGTCGGTTGAACCGTCATCGACCACGACGATGGCCTCCGCCTTTGCCGTCTGGGCCAGAACGGAGTTCAGGGCCGCGCCTATGGTGGCCGCCGCGTTGAAAGCCGGAATGACGACGCCGTAGCCTGCCATCAAAGGAACCGCCACTGCGCGAGATCCTTGAAGTCGAAAATCCCCTCCACCCGGCGCAAGCTGGGGTCGGCCTTGCGACGCTTCATCGACTTGTGAATGGCGCGCATGAACTCGCGAAAGGGCACATCGGCTTCCTTGGTCATGTTGCCGGGATGACGCCTGTAATAGAGAGCCACCGTATCGGGCATAACGTATTTTGTCTGGCTCTCAAAGATACGCAACAGATAGTCGGTGTCCTCGGCCTGTTTGAAATCCTCGTCGAAACCACCGGTGCGCTCGATGAGGTCTCGCGCAAAGATCCCGGCGGACAAGTGGATCCCTCGCACGGTGATCGAGTGGCTGTCGGCAGCCGGTTCCAGCGTCTCGCCATCTATCTTGTCTATCAGCGTCATGCGCGAATAGGTCAGGTCGAGGCCAGGATCCTCTTCGAAGCAGGCGAGATCCGCCTTGAATCGCCCTATCGGGGAGATGTCGTCCGAATCGAGAAACGACACCAGACGAGTCTGCGGCAGCAACTGCTTCAGCCCGGCATTGCGCGCTTTGGTGACCCCGCCATTGATCTGCTGGAAAAGACGAATGCACGGGACCTCGTCGATCAACGACCGTACGACGGCTGCCGAGCCATCGGTCGACCCATCGTCGATGACAATGATGTCGAGATCGATGTCTTCGCGCTGCCTGAGCAACGAGCGCAGCGCGAGGCCGACGAATTGTTCGCGATTGTAGACCGGCATGATGACGCTCAGCCTCATCGGCGTCTCCAGCAGCGTTGCGGGCTTGGCTGATCCGACCCGATTGTGTCGAGCATCATAGCATCCGCCAATCGGCGGGGCTCTTCAATTCGAAGATGCCCAGAACCTCTCGCCGTGACGGATCGGCCTTGCGCCGCCGCATCGACTTGTGGATCGCGCGCAAGTGGTTGCGGACCCTGCCGCTATGCTCCCTGGTGACATTTCCGGCGTGGCGTCGGTAGTAGATCGCGACGGCGTCCAACAATTCGTAGTTCGGTCCCGCCTCGAAAACGCGCAGCAGATAGTCGGTATCCTCAGCCTGCTCGAAATCCTCATCGAACTCGCCCGTCCTGTTGACAAGCCCTCTGCTGAACACGGCGGCGCTCAGCGAAATTCCCCGAAGCGTCATCGTGTGGCTATCGACAGCCGGCTCCAGCCGCTCGTCGTCAATCCTGTCAGCCAGCGTCATCAGCGAATAAGTCAGCTCGAGGCCGGGGTCTGCTCTGAAGCGCGCAAGGTCCTTCTTGAAGCGCCCGGCCGGCGAGATATCGTCCGAATCCAGGAATGACACGAACTCCGCATCCGGTGGCAGTTGCCGCAGCCCGGCGTTGCGCGCCCTGGCTACGCCCATGTTGGATTGCTGGAACAGTCGGATGCAGGCGTTTTCGCGCCTCATCGAGCGCACGGCCTCAGCAGAGCCGTCGGTCGAGCCGTCGTCGATGACGATGATGTCGAGATCGGCGGCGTCCCGCTGCCGCACCAGCGAGCGCAATGCCGAAACGACATAGCGCTCACGGTTGTAGACGGGCATTATCACGCTCAGTTTCACGAAGCGCCCCGCGCGAGAAAGTCCGCAATCGTGGCGGCTATCTCCTGTGGCTGCGTCCCCAGCGACAGACGATAGCACGGCAGCAGGCGGGTCAGGTCGCTGAAGAAGCGAAAGCCGCTCTCTCGCTCGCCCGGCATCTGCGCTATGCCGGACGGCGCCAAGGCAATCATGGCATCCCTGCGCGACACCGGCACGATCGAACTTGCCCCGCCTCCGCCGATATGTGGCACCAGCAGCGCAACGATGTCCAGAGTTTCGGGCACCGGCCGAGGCGCGATGTCACCAATGTGAAAAGCATGCTTGCCTTGCCAGTTTAGCGGACCATGCGCCTTCAGCCGGTGCTCCAGCCCAAGCCGCGCGAATCCCTGGGGATCCTGCTTGAGTGTTGAAAACAACGGGCGGGCAGTCACGCGGTTGGAGAGGTCGACCAGCACATAGTCGTCGCCGACGCTGTCCAGCCCGTGGAGAAGGCCGGCTGCGACGGTTCCGGATTTCCCGGCGCCGCCCGCGCCGGCCAGCAGCACGCCCTTGCCCTCGATGCCGAGCGTCCCCGCATGGGCCAGCCGCATGCCACGAGCCGCATATTCCCAATGGAGGAAAGGGCGCAGCGGCGCTCCCGGCTCCCACGGCGGAAAGGCATCGGCCGAGGCCATCAATTGCACGCCAACGCGACGTTGCGGATCATAGAACTGCCAGAAATCCAGGTCGTGGAAATGGTTTCCGCGCAATCCGGCTTCCGCCAGCCGGGTGGCGAAGCCATGCTGCGTGAAGGGTCCCTGGCCCCAACTTGCCGGTGCCGCGATGCCGTCAATACCGGGATGTGCGATGAAGATGCGGCAGATGTCGGCAGGCGCTCGGTCCGGAGCCGTGACAAAGCCGTAAGCGACGGCATCGGCCAACGCGCCGGCGCTCACATGCGCGGTCAGATCCAGATGCGGCAAGCTCACCTTGCGGGTCAGCGGATAATGCGCGGCGCTGCTTTCTGCTTGCGCCAGGACATGACGTGCGTAGTCGGTCAGGTTTTCGAGAGTGACGTTCGGCATGGTCTGCCTGTTCCGGAGCTGTCCGGCAACGAGAACCTGATGGGCGCTTCAGTTGGCCTGCTTCACCGCGGGCCAGCCGAGGGGCTCCTCGACCTCGTGGATGGGATCGACGACAATGAGGTCGGCAAGGTCGTCATGAATGTCGACCTTGAGGGGCTCACCGGCAGCAGCAAGCTGAGCCAGCAATTCGCTGGGAACCGGCCTTGCCACGCCATCGGTTACGGCCGCCAGCAAACCGAATTCGAGCAATTGTGAAACAAAGCCGTCAATCGCGGCGGCATCGAGGGCGCCAATTCCGGTCGCGGCGCCGACCAGTTCGGAGGCAGGCACGCCGGACGACAGAGCTTCCCAAAGTCTGCTGCCTGAATCAGAGAAGCCGAAATATTTGCCCGTGGTCAGGTCAAGAACGACGGCTTCGCCGTCGAAGGATTCAAAGACGATATCCTTGTTGGCAATGGCATAGATGCCGGATTGTCGCATGTTTGCTCCCCGCCGAAGCAGGCCGCGGAGATGATCTTCGGGCCTTACGGTCAACCCTACCGTTGCAGGCGTCTAACCATTTGCTGGGTTTTTGGCAAGATGGCACACAGGCCCGGGCGAGCGCGGATGCAGTCTGCGCGGGCATGGACAGTCTCTGACTGTGCCTGCCGGTCACGCCTCGATTTCAAGCGCCGAAAGCGGCTTCGAGCAACAGGCGAGGATAAAGCCGTCCTCGATTTCGTGATCGAGGATGCCGCCATTGTGGCTCATCTCGACGTCGCCCGCGACCTTCCTCACCTTGCAGGTGCCGCACAGGCCGAACTCGCAGGCGGCGGGAATCCGCACCCCCGAGGCGCGGGCGGTCTGCAGAACGGTCTGGCCGGCGACGCATTCGGCGTCGACATCCGAAAGCGAGAACCGGATCGGTGTCACGGCTTCGGCGACAACGGCGGCGCCGTCTTCCACTGGCGACGCGAACGGCGCCGGGATCTCTTCCACGACAGGCGCCGCAAAGCTCTCCTGATGGTATTTCGTCATGTCGAAGCCGGCGGCCTCCAGCATGCCGCGCACGGCGCGCATGAAGGGATCGGGGCCGCAGCAGAAGATTTCGCGCTCGCGGAAGTCGGGCGCCAGCAATGGCAGCCGGATGGCGTCGATGCGCCCCATATGGCCGAACCAGCCCTCGCGGCTGGAGCGCTCCTCGATCATGAAGCCGAGCGAGAGGCCAGGCATACGGCTGCCGAGCAGTTCGAGCTCCTTGCGGAAAATGATCTCCTCCGGGCGGCGCGCGCAGTTGACGAAGCCGACATCGGTCCATGGCGCGCAGTCGTTCAGCCATCGCAGCATCGACATCATCGGCGTCACGCCGGAGCCGGCCGAAATGAACAGATATTTGGCCGCCGGGTGACTATGCAGCGAGAAGTCGCCGGTCGGCCCATAGGCCTTGACGTGCGAACCGGGCGTCAGATGGTCGAACATCCAGCGCGTACCGGTGCTGCCCGCCTGCGCCTTGACCGTCACCGCGATCGAGAACGGCCGCGACGGCGAGGACGACAGCGTGTAGGTGCGCATCAGCGGCCCGTCCGATGTCGGCAGTTCCAGAGTCACGAACTGTCCCGGTTTGTAGCGGAACCAGGTCTGGTTGTCGGAGCGGAAGGTGAAGGTCTTCACGTCAGGCGCTTCGTCGCTGACGCCGATCACTTCCAGCACCTGCAGCCTGTCGTTCCAGGGCGTCATCTGGTCGAGATGGCGATAGAGGCCAAGGTCAGTCATCGCATTCATCCTCTTGTCCCCTGGGCTAGGCGACGCTGCGCAAGGCCGGCCGGCCGCCTTCGGCAAGGCGCGGCCCGATGAACGACGCGTACCACTCGACGAACTGGATCACGCCGCCCTCATGCAGTTCCGAATAGGGGCCTGGTTCATAGGCCGGCGACAGGATGCCGAAGGCGTTTTCCTCAACGATGCGGCGGTCCTGGTCGTTGGTCTCGGTCCAGACATGGATGAGCTCGGCGAGGTCGTAGTCGACGCCTTCAACTGCATCCTTGTGGACGAGCCATTTCGTCGTCACCGCGGTTTCCGTGGCACTGATCGGCAGCACGCGAAAGGTGACCGCGTGGTCGCCGAGGATATGGTTCCAGGTCGTCGGATAGTGATAGAGCAGCAAGGAACCGATGCGGTCGGTTGAAACGCTGTCGGACAGGTTCTTCTGGACAGCCCGCTTTCCCGTCATGGTGTAGCTGACGGCATCGCGCAGCAGCGGCGCGCGGGTGGCGCGGTACTGCCCTGCCGGATCGATGCGGAATTTGCTCGGCAAGCCTGATGCCTCGCATTTGGCCCAGTGCGCGACCATTTCAGGGTCGCTGTCGGCGCCGTGGACGCCGGTCACGGTCGGAGCCTCGGGGAAGGTCTTGCACAGCTCGGGGTGATTGGCGGCGCAGTGGTAGCACTCGCGGTTGTTTTCCCAGACCAGCTTCCAGTTGCCCTTCTCGACGATCGTGCTCTCGAAGGCGATCTTTGCTTCACGCAACCGGTGCGGCAAAAGATAGGGTTCGATCATCGCCCGCATCGGCGCGAAATCCGCCGGCTCCTTGGCCAGGCAGATGAAGATGTAGCCGCCGACGCTCTCGCAGGCGACCGGCTTCAGGCCGAAATCACTCTTGTCGAAACCGTCGGCCATCTGGCGGGCAAACAGCAGGCGGCCGTCCAGCTCATAGGTCCACTGATGATACGGGCAGACGAGCTTTGCCGCCGTGCCCTTCTCCGTGTTGCACACGCGGCTGCCGCGATGGCGGCAGGAATTGTGGAAGGCATTGATCTTGCCGTGCTGGTCGCGGACAAGGACCACCGGATAGTCGCCGATCTGCACGGTGATGTAGCTGCCTGGCTTCGGCAGTTCGCAATCATGGCCGATGAACAGCCAGTCGCGATACCAGATCAGCTCCATGTCGAGCTTGAAGTAGTCTGGATCGGTGTAGAAGGGCTGCTCCAGCGAAAAGCCTTGCCGGCGGCTGTTCAAGAGCCTCAGCATGTCGTTGCGGATATCCATGTCCTGTCCTCGTTTCTAAGGACTGAACTGGTGGTGATGGAGGAAGGATTGAAACGCAGGCCGGCTGTGTGCCGGACATGCGCTATCCACCTCTTGACCGCCCACCGCGATCAGTCGAGTCTAAAAATCACGGGCTGGTTTCCGGGCTCTGGAGTTGTCCTTGCGGACCATCGCGACACCTTCCCAGGCAGTTGCCCAGTGGTCTCCCGTTGCGACTTGAACTCCACCACCGTTGCGGGGGCAGCGCCGGATTCTGACCGGCTTCCCAATTCTCCGCCTCGTCGTCACGAAGCGGCACCTGAGATGGTACGATCTAACCACGATCGCGAGCGCGCCGTCGGCATGAAAACGACATCGTATCCATGCGGCGCGACACGGCGTGCGAAACGTTGCCGCAGATCGTCGCGGGCCGAAATCTCGCCTCCCGGGCGGCCATTTGCCGGCTGCGATCTTCCCGAATCCGACCCTTGGCGGGGGTCAAAAAAGCCTAACGGTTTCGAAAAGTGACTATTAGCTTGCCCTAAAATCGAACCGAACGGTTCGTTTCTGTTGACGGTGCGTGCAGGACGGTGTGAACGCTGGGCCTTTGAAACAGTCGGTGATCCATCGGATGGGTAAGCCTAACATGCTGATATAAATAAGAAAAATGTACATCTAGATTCCCTTGGCACAATTTCAAGGTGTGGATTCATGGTCCACACGGAACAACTTCGTGATTGGAAAAGACGACGTTGCCCTCCCACATCGGGGCTGTCCGAACGACGCGATTTTATTTCCAAGACACGCCGCTAGACGGACGGAAAAAAGACGATACTGGAGTACCAAAAATGAAAAAGATCATTCTCACTGCCGCAGCCCTTCTGGCCATTTCCGGCAGCGCCTTCGCTGGTAGCGACCACTACGGTTCGAACGCCGCGGCAGCCACTGCTGTCGACAGCTCGTACACCGCTTCGACCAAGAAGTCGGAACCGGCTGCTCAGGCGCCTGCCCAGGGTGCTGACCACAACCTCTTCGGCAACAACTAACAGCCGATTCCCAGTTTCCCGGTCGACGGCGGGCTCGCCCGCCGCCCTGGAAAAATTCAGACATTCAGGAGTATTCAAGATGAACAAGATCCTCATTGCTGCCGCCGCCGTTCTGGCCATCACCGGCAGTGCCTTCGCCGGCAGCGACAACTACGGTTCGAACGGCTCCAACCAGCCTGCCGCCGCGGTGGACCAGTCGTACACGGCTTCCACCAAGACCTCGGAACCGGCTGCCCAGACGCCCGCTCAGGGCAGCGACCGTAATCTGTTCGGTCGCTAATTACCAATTTCGCAACCGACGGCAGCTGTGTCTGCCGTCTGGCGAAATCCAGAATTCAGGAGACTAAAATGAACAAGATCCTTATTGCTGCCGCCGCCGTTCTGGCCATCACCGGCAGTGCCTTCGCCGGCAGCGACAACTTTGGCTCCAATGGTGCCAATCAGCCTGCCGCCACGACTTCGGTCGACAGCACGCGCACCTCTTCGGTACGCAACACCGGTTCGCCGGTTTACAAGCTGCTGAACTCGTCGGGTGACGCCACCCAGAAGTCTGCTCCGCAAGGTGCCGACCGCAACCTCTTCGGCAACAACTAACAACCGAAGTCGATCTCCAAGTCAAAGAGCGGCGGGCCCCGCCCCCCCCCCTTTTTTTCGGTTAAGCCGCC
>NZ_RZQL01000272.1 GCF_003997935.1 Mesorhizobium sp. M7A.F.Ca.US.006.01.1.1 | reverse complement strand
GGCTGTAGCTGTGCGCCATCAGCTCGTTGGCGCGCTTGGTCGCGGCGTAGAATTGCAGCGGGTGGTCGGCCGGCCGATGCTCGGAAAACGGCATGTCGGTGTTGGCGCCGTAGACGCTGGACGTGCTGGCATAGGTCAGGTGCGCGACGGCGCTGTTGCGGCAGGCCTCCAGCATGTTGGTGTAGGCGATGATGTTGCTTTCGACATAGGCATGCGGGTTTTCCAGGCTGTAGCGAACCCCGGCCTGGGCAGCGAGATGGATCACCCGGTCGAATGCATGATCGGCAAAGCAGGCGTCGACCACGCTTTTGTCAGCGAGATTGCCGCGAATGAAATGATAGCCGGCATTGGTCTTGCGGCTCGCCTCGTCCAGAAGCCGCAGCCTCGCCTCCTTGATCCGCGGATCGTAGTAGTCGTTGACGCTGTCGATGCCGACGACCTCGTCACCGCGCTCCAGCAGTCGCTTCGCTACGTGATACCCTATGAAGCCGGCCGCGCCGGTGACCAGAACCTTCATCAGAAACGCCCATCCGTGACATGCCTGGGGAACAGACCCTTGACGTCGTAGATGACGCCGGGGGTCTTGCAAAGCGCCATCAGGCCGTCGACGCCCAACGCGCGGAACGGCCTGTGGCCGACGGCCACGATGACGCCGTTAATGTCCTTCATTGCTCAGGACCGGACAATTATCCTCAAAGGTCGCGCCCATCACCAAAATCCGACTGCGAACGACCAAGAGCTACGACAGCGCGGCTGTGCCAGCAAGCATCTATTTCTCAGATCAACAGTGCGGGGAATTTTTGATCATCAGCATTGTTTGATACGATTGAAAAGCTACCGCCTGCAACGCACCAACGCCGAACGATAGGGCCAATAATGCGATGTAATTTCCGGCACGGCTTCGGCGATCCATCCCTTGGCAAGCCGCCTGGGAGCTGGGCCGATCGGTTTCGAAGCGCCGTATTCTGGGGCACGGCTTTGCTTAATCGATTGTAGTGGCCGGGCTGCTTTACCGACGCCTTGCCTTTCGCACTGCAGCATCATATCGCTCCAAGGACGGACCGGTGGAACTTTCCGTTTCGCCAATCTTTCCAGTCTCCTGCAACCGGAGAGCGATGCATGACCAAATGGGTTTTCACCTTTGGCGATGGTGCGGCGGAAGGCCGTGCCAGCGACAAGAATCTCCTGGGCGGCAAGGGCGCCAACCTGGCCGAGATGTGCAGCCTGGGGCTGCCGGTGCCGCCGGGTTTCACCATCACCACGGAGGTCTGCAACGCCTATTACGCCAATGGCCGTACCTACCCGGCCGGGTTGGAAGCCGATGTCGCGGTCGCGCTCGATCACATCGGCCGGCTGACCGGCCGTCGGTTCGGCGACCCGTCGAAACTGCTGCTCGTCTCGGTGCGTTCCGGCGCTCGCGCCTCGATGCCCGGCATGATGGATACCGTGCTCAATCTCGGCCTGAACGACGAGACGGTCGAGGCGCTGGCCGCCGATTCCGGCGATGCGCGCTTTGCCTATGACAGCTACCGCCGCTTCATCCAGATGTATTCCGATGTCGTCATGGGTCTCGACCATGAAGTGTTCGAGGAAATCCTGGAGGATCAGAAAGGCGGGCTCGGGCATGAGCTCGACACCGAACTGACGGCGCTCGAATGGCAGGGCGTCATCGCGCTCTACAAGGCCAAGGTCGAGGAAGAACTCGGCAGGCCGTTTCCGCAGGATCCACATGAGCAGCTCTGGGGCGCGATATCAGCCGTGTTCTCGAGCTGGATGAACAACCGCGCCATCACCTATCGCCGCCTGCACGATATTCCCGAAAGCTGGGGCACGGCGGTCAACGTCCAGGCCATGGTGTTCGGCAATATGGGCGAAACCTCCGCCACCGGCGTTGCCTTCACGCGCAATCCGTCGACCGGCGAAAAGATGCTCTATGGCGAGTTCCTGGTGAACGCGCAGGGCGAGGACGTCGTTGCCGGCATCCGCACGCCGCAGAATATCACCGAAGCGGCGCGTATCGCAGCGGGCTCGGACAAGCCGTCGCTGCAGAAGCTGATGCCGGACGCGTTCCAGTCCTTCGTCACCATCTCCGATAGCCTGGAGAAGCACTACCGCGATATGCAGGATCTCGAATTCACCATCGAGCGCGGCAAATTGTGGATGCTGCAGACCCGCTCGGGCAAGCGCACCGCCAAGGCGGCGCTGAAAATTGCCGTCGAGATGGCACAGGACAGGCTGATCACGAAGGAGGAAGCCGTCGCCCGTATCGACCCGGCCTCGCTCGACCAGCTGCTGCATCCGACCATCGACCCCAAGGCCGCGCGCGATGTCATCGGCATCGGACTGCCGGCCTCGCCCGGTGCCGCTACCGGCGAGATCGTCTTTTCCTCAGGCGACGCCGAGGACTTGAAGACGCAAGGCCGCAAGGCGATCCTGGTGCGCATCGAAACCAGTCCCGAAGACATTCATGGCATGCATGCAGCGGAAGGCATCCTGACCACGCGCGGCGGCATGACCAGCCACGCCGCGGTTGTGGCGCGCGGCATGGGCAAGCCTTGCGTCTCGGGTGCCGGCTCGCTGCGCGTCGACTACAAGGCCGGCACGCTGCTCTCGATGGGGCAGACCTTCCGCAAGGGCGATATCATCACCATCGATGGCGGCAACGGCCAGGTGCTGAAGGGCGCGGTTGCCATGCTGCAGCCTGAACTGTCAGGCGATTTTGCCGCCATCATGGGATGGGCGGACGCGGTGCGGCGCATGAAGGTGCGAACCAATGCGGAAACGCCGCTCGACGCGCGCATGGCGCGCTCCTTCGGCGCCGAAGGCATCGGCCTTTGCCGCACGGAGCACATGTTCTTCGACGGCGACCGCATCGTCGCCATGCGCGAGATGATCCTGGCCGACACCGAAAAGGACCGGCGCGCCGCACTCGCCAAGCTTCTGCCGATGCAGCGCTCGGACTTCCTCGAACTGTTCGAGATCATGGCCGGCCTGCCGGTGACGATCCGACTGCTCGATCCGCCGCTGCACGAATTCCTGCCCAAGACCGAGGCTGAAATCGCCGAGGTCGCCGCCGCCATGAACGTGTCGCCCGACAAGCTCAGGCAGCGCACCGAGGCGCTGCACGAGTTCAACCCGATGCTCGGCCATCGCGGCTGCCGCCTGGCCGTCTCTTACCCCGAGATCGCCGAGATGCAGGCGCGCGCCATTTTCGAGGCGGCCGTCGAGGCCGGCAAGAAGGCCGGCGCGCTGGTGGTGCCCGAAATCATGGTGCCGCTGGTCGGCCTGGTGAAGGAGCTCGACTACGTCAAGGCGCGTATCGATGCGGTTGCCAAGAGCGTCATGGAGGAAACCGGCGTCAAGATCGACTATCTGACTGGCACAATGATCGAGCTCCCCCGCGCGGCGATCCGCGCCCATGTCATCGCCGAATCGGCCGAGTTTTTCTCCTTCGGCACCAACGACCTGACCCAGACGACCTTCGGCATCTCGCGCGACGATGCGGCCTCGTTCCTGGAAACCTACCGCCAGAAGGGCATTATCGATCAGGACCCGTTTGTCTCGCTCGACATCGACGGCGTCGGCGAACTGGTGCGCATGGCCGCGCAAAAGGGCAAGGCGACGCGGCCCGACATCAAGCTCGGCATCTGCGGCGAACATGGCGGCGATCCGGCCTCGATCCGCTTTTGCGAAGAGGTCGGCCTCGACTACGTGTCCTGTTCGCCCTATCGCGTGCCGATCGCCAGGCTGGCGGCCGCGCAGGCAGCGGTGCTGGTTGCGAAGACAGGCCGCGGATAGGGTCCATCCAGCTTACCGTTTTGTAAGGCAATTCACGCGAACGTGCTGGCGGCGTCGCGTAATCTCGACATTGTTCCTGCCCAATTTGCGGCCATCGCAAATTGCTCCCGGAAACACATGCTGCAGATTTCTCCCGCGCCGTTCCACTCGATCCTGGTCATCCAAACCAAGTTCATAGGAGATCTCGTCCTCGCCTCGGCGCTCGCCAAGAACCTGAGGCTCGAATTCCCCGGCGCCAGCATCGTCTTTCTGTGCGAGGCCCGCTTCGAAAGCTTCGTCATGGCCCATGGTATCGCTTCCGAGGTGGTCGCATTCAGGCGCGACCGCATGCGCGGCACGCCCTTGGAGCGCGGGAAGGAGCTTTACGCCATGGTGCGGGCGTTGCGCCGCTTCCGATTCGACCTGACGATCGACCTGAGCGATTCGAAGACGTCGCGCATCGTCACCGGGCTCGTCAACGCAAAGACCCGTGTCGGTTACAATCCTTCCGAAAGACCTTTGCGTATGCTGGAGCGGCAGCCCGCCAACGTCTTTGCCAAGCCCTACGGCTTTGATGGCCAGCATTTCCTGTATCGCTACCTCTCGCCGCTCGAAGCGCTCGGCATCGAACTTCGTACGGTGATTCCGAACCTTCAGCCGCTGCCGTTGGAGACGGCGAAAGCATTGGCGCTGCTGGGTCAGCACCATCTGCGGCCAAACGCCTTCATCGCCGTGCATGCGGGTGCAAGCTTCGAGGGGCGACGTTGGCAGCCGGAGCGGTTTGCAGCAGTGATCGTCGAGATCGCCGGCGAGACCGGCCTGGACGTCGTCCTGGTGGGTGGCCCGGACGAGCGCGAGATCGCCGAACGCATCGTCGCCAGGACCGCGCCGTCGGTCGTCAGTCTCGTCGGTGACCTGTCGCTTGAAAGCCTGCTGGCGGTGCTGAAACAGGCCCGGCTGTTTCTTGGCAATGAGAGCGGCCCGATGCACATGGCCGCAGCCACCGGGACCCCGGTTGTCGGGCTGTTCGGTCTGACGGAGCCGTCGCGCTGGGGTCCCGTCGGCGTGCCCAGCATCTCGCTCCAGCCGCCGATGCCTTGCGCCTGCATGGCCGAGGACCTTTGCCGCGCGCCGGATCCCAGCAAGGCATGCTGCGTCTGGGGCCTGGAGGTCAAGCCTGTGGTCGACGCGGTGCGCGAGGTTCTTTCGCGCACCGAAATGAAGCTGGAACGCGCCATCTGAAATCATGCGTCGTATGCACGGCTCTCGACGCGGTGGAATGACCCCTTCGCCACAGGAACGGTCACATTGTCGCGTGGAACGCTTTTCTGCTATGCATCATCCCGATTTCCGCCTTCATGCGGGTCCTTGGGATGCCTGCTTGAAATGACGGGTCAGGAAATCGGTTTGATGCACCTGCTGAAAAAAAATCTCTGGATGATCGCCATGTCGTTGGCGATGATATCCGTCGGCCATGCCGCGCCGCTCGTCGAGCCGACGCTGCATATCAAACCGGAGGCGAGCGGCGCCGGCCGTGTGGCACTCACGCTCGATGCCTGCGGCGGGCAGACCGACAACCGGATCCTTTCGGCGCTGGTGGACAACAAGATCCCCGCCACCATTTTCGTGACCGGCATCTGGCTGAAGCGAAACGCCGCCGCCGTCGAGATCATGCGGGCGCATCCCGATCTGTTCGAACTGGAAAATCACGGCGGCCACCACATCCCGGCGGTCGACACGCCGCGGAAAATCTACGGCATCCGCAGCGCCGGCAGCCCGGATGCGGTGCTGGCCGAGGTCGAATCGGGGGCCGCCGCTCTTGCCGGGACCGGCGAGCCGGCGCCGAAATGGTTTCGTGGCGCAACCGCCGAATACAGCCCGTCGGCAATCGCCATGATCCGCAAGCTTGGCTTCAAGGTCGCGGGATTCTCGATAAACGGCGACGGCGGCTCTTTGCTCGGCGCCAAGGAAACCGCGCGGCGCATCGCGGCGGCCAAGGACGGCGACGTCATTATCTCGCATATCAACCAGCCGACCCATGCGGCCGGCGAAGGCGTGGTGCAGGGGCTGCTGGCGCTCAAGGCCAGGGGCTTGACCTTTGTGCGGCTCGACGATGCCGAGGGCATCGGCAATAACGGCACGACGGAGTGAGTGGCCAGCCGAGCTTATCCCGATGCCTTCGGCGTGGGCTCAGTCCGGTTTGGCTTCGATCGTGACCTTGCTGGCATAGAATGCGCCGTGGTTGCCGATTTCAGCCATCTCGTCGAAAGGCCGCTCGTAGGCCCACATGGCGTTGTGACCGGTCTCGCCGGCAGGCAGCACGCTCCAATAGCTTGCATCGCCCTTGTAGGGGCAATGGGTCGAGTGGTCGGTGCGGCCAAGCTTGCCGAAATCGATGTCGGCGAACGGAATGTAGAAGGCCGCCGGATAGGGAGCCTCGGTCAGCACCTTGGCCTTCGCTGTTGAAGCGATGACCACGTCTCCGGCACGCACGGTAACGGTGCCGGCATAGGGCTCGATGGTGATGATTTTGTCCGGGTTGCGTTGGAAACCGGGTGCGGGGTTGGCGATCTGATCCATGCGGGGCTCTCCTTGCGTCGACTTTAAGTGTGTCGCGCAAGCGCATTGCGCAAGCCACCATCGCCATCCAGCACGCAAAACTTGCCTAGCCGACGCCGATGGATCGCGGCTCGGAATCCTCGGGATACTTGTCGTCAGCTGTCAGGCAGCGGCCTTGAACACGTCCATGAGACCGGCATAGGCGGCAGCGATCCCGGCGACCGGGTTGCTGCTTCTCGATACGGTCTCGACCTTCAGGGGACCACCACCGGTCGGCAAGGTGAGCAGCAGGAACTGGCGGTTTCCGCCATCGCCGACCGACGCGGCCGCGACGTGCTGGTCCTCGCCCTGGTTCTGGACGCACATCTTGAACAGCAGCGTGCCGCCGACCGCTTCCAGCGCGCCGCCGACAACTTCAACAAATTCATCTTCGGAAACAGTCTTTGTGTCCGGCACCAGATCGGCCAAACTTTCGGCAAGCGTACTCTCGAGAGCCTTGTCGTCGAGCTGCGCGTCCATGCGAACCTCTTTCAGTCGCCAATCGCACCCCTTTGCCCGTTAACGAAGCTTAACGCCGACGATGGCCGGATTGTGGCGGTTTTTCACCAATGCGGCGCTCGGTGGTGCTGGCGGCTGGACAATCCGCCGGTTCGCTCCACAATAGCCCGAAAAGCACAACGCAAAAGCGTGAGGGAGGACCGAATGCTGGGACTGATGCAGGAATGGCCGCTGCTTTGCCATAAGCTCATCGACAATGCCGAGCGGCAGCATGGCGTGCGCGAGATCGTGTCGCGCTCGATCGAAGGGCCGATCGTGCGCACCACTTACGCCGACATCCATCGTCGCGCCCTGAAGGTCGCCCAGCGGCTGGAGCGCGACGGCTATGGGCTGGGCGATCGGATCGCGACGCTGGCCTGGAACACCGCACGCCATATCGAGGCCTGGTACGGCATCATGGGCATCGGCGCCATCTACCACACGCTCAATCCGCGGCTGTTTCCCGAGCAGATCGTCTGGATCATGAACCATGCCGAAGACAAGGCAGTCTTCGTCGACCTGACCTTCGTGCCGCTACTCGAGAAGATCGCCGGCGCCGTAAAATCGCTGAAACAGGTGATCGTGCTGACCGACAAGGCGCATATGCCGCCGACGACATTGCCCAACGCGGTCGCCTATGAAGACTGGCTTGACGAGGCGGATGGCGACTTCGCCTGGAAGACCTTCGACGAAAGCACCGCCGCAGGCATGTGTTACACGTCCGGGACCACGGGCGATCCCAAGGGCGTCGTCTACAGCCATCGTTCGAACGTGCTGCACGCCATGATCGCTGCCATGCCCGACGCCATGGGGCTGTCGTCGCGCGATACGATTCTGCCTGTCGTGCCGATGTTTCACGCCAATGCCTGGGGCCTTGGCCAGAGCGGGCCGATGATCGGCGCCAAGCTGGTCATGCCCGGCTGCAAGATGGACGGCGCCTCGATCTATGAACTGCTCGACACCGAGAAGGTGACCTTCAGCGCGGCCGTGCCGACCGTGTGGATGATGCTGCTGCAGCATCTGGAGGAGACCGGCAAGAAGCTTCCCTATCTCAACAAGGTCGTCATCGGTGGCTCGTCCTGCCCGCGCGCGATCATGACCAAGTTTCAGCAGAACTACGATGTCCAGGTCATCCATGCCTGGGGCATGACCGAAATGTCGCCGCTCGGCACGCTGTGTACGCTGAAGCCGGACTATGCCGGTCTTGAGGGCGAAGCCCGGCTCGATGTCCAGCAGAAACAGGGTTACCCGCCGTTCGGCGTCGAAATGAAGGTGACCGACGACGACAACAATGCGCAACCCTGGGACGGCACGACATTTGGCCGCCTGAAAGTGCGTGGGCCGGCCGTTGCCCGGGCCTATTATGGCGGCGCCGGCGTGGAGCAGTTCGACGAGGATGGCTGGTTCGACACCGGCGACGTCGCCCACATCGACGCCGGCGGCTATATGCAGATCACCGATCGCGCCAAGGACGTCATCAAGTCCGGCGGCGAATGGATTTCGACCATCGACCTCGAGAACCTGGCCGTCGGCCATCCCGATGTCGCCGAGGCGGCAGCCATCGGCGTTCAGCATTCGAAATGGGGCGAACGGCCGCTGCTGGTCGTCGTCCGCAAACCGGGCAAGGAACCGAGCAAGGCTGATATTCTCGACTTCATGGACGGCAAGGTGGCCAAATGGTGGATGCCGGACGATGTCGCCTTCGTCGGTGAAATTCCGCACACCGCCACCGGCAAGATCCAGAAGATCACCTTGCGCCAGCAGTTCAAGGACTATCGCCTGCCGACGGATTGACGGGAATGTTGTGTCTTTCGGCTTCAAGCCGCTGCCAAAAAGTTCTAAGTCTCCGTTCGGGTTGGGGCAGCGCAGAAAACGATGGTTAGCATTCCCGCACGGCAAACGTCGAAGGCGGCCGGATGGTCGCGGCGCACGGCCGCTTTTTCGTTGGTGTTGCTGCTGACGGTCTTCGTCGGCCATCGCTTCGATCTCGTCGAAACACCGGTCTTCCTGTGGG
>NZ_RZQL01000271.1 GCF_003997935.1 Mesorhizobium sp. M7A.F.Ca.US.006.01.1.1 | reverse complement strand
ACAGGGCCTATGCTGGAAAGGTCGAGCCGCTCGACGCAAAGGCGGATTTTGCCGTCGCTTGCCGAAAACTGCCGGTGATCATGTCGCGGACGGTGGCGATGGCTTCGATCAATGTAAAGCCGTGGGGCATCCAGGTGGCCGGCAATTTCCGCCGCAGTGCCGCGATCAACCAGTGGCTCAGGGTAAGGAGCCGGTTCCCGGCCCTGCTCAACGGGCACGATCCGGTGGTCAGCCGGGTGCGCACGCCAATCGGCCGGCGCGGCATCTACGCGGTCAGGATCGGTGTCGACCATCGCGCCGATGCCAACGTCATCTGCCAGAAATTGCAAAGCATCGGTGGGGCATGCGTGGTGGTGCGCAACCGGTAATTTGGTCGCTGCCGGCGCGATGTTTTGTCTGAGAGAGGCATTTAAAAGCGACAGCCGTGACGTCGCATCCAGCAAAGATTTCAGCTATAGCGGCGGCCATCTTTACCAGGGGCGACAGCCCCTGCCTTTGACGAGCAGCATGGGCACAACATGTTCGATGGATACATTATCTGCGGCACACCGAGGACCGGAAGCACGCTGCTGTGCAAACTTCTGGCATCCACGAAGACGGCTGGCGATCCGCACTCATTCTACCGGCGCCAGGATGTGCTGGAGTGGGCCGAAGAGTGGAAGCTGCCCGATCGCGACACGATGAGTGAGCTCGACTTCAATGTCGCCTATCTCAACGCAGCGATCGCTGCCGGCAGGGGTGGGGCCGGCCTCTTCGGCCTTCGCTTGATGCGCGAAAATCTGGAGGAGCTTTCGGCAATCCTCGACCGGATTTTCCCAAAACTGCCATCCGACAGAGCGCGTCTTGAAAGGGCCTTTGGCCGCATCCTCTACATACACCTCTCGCGGGAGGACAAGCTCGCGCAGGCTGTCTCCCTGATCAAGGCAGAGCAGACCGGTCTTTGGCATATCGCTCCCGACGGCACGGAGATCGAAAGGGTCGCACCGCCGAAAGAGCCCCAATATGATTTCGAGCGGATCAGGCGTGAGGTCGAGGAACTCGAGACCTATGATGCGGCCTGGAACATCTGGTTCGCTGAGCAAGGCATAACCCCGCTGCGCGTCGGCTACGAGCGTCTTTCGGGCAATCCGGCGGCGACATTGCTAGGCATCTGCGAAGTCTTGGAAGTCCGAGCACCAGACGCCGAAGATATAAGGCCCGGCGTCGCAAAGCTCTCTGACGACACTAGCCTCGACTGGATGCGCCGCTATCGCCTGGACGCGGCGGCCTGACGCATTGATGGGCCGCAGCTGGAAATTTGGAGTATAGGCCCAGAGACTATGACCGACCCTATCTACAGCGATCCCGACTTCGTCCAGTTCTATGATATCGAGAACCAAAGCGGCCGTGCCGATTTTGAATACTGTATCGGTCTTGCCGTAAATCGCGGCTCGGTCCTCGATCTCGGTTGTGGCACTGGCCAACTGGCTGCCGAACTTGCCGATGGGCATAATGTCACTGGCGTTGACCCGGCATCGGCGATGCTCGACGTCGCGCGGCGCAGGGCCGGCGGCGACAGGGTCGACTGGGTCGAGGCTGACGCGCGAACTGTTCGGCTCGGGCGGCGTTTCGATCTGGTCCTGCTCACCGGGCATGCGTTCCAGGTTTTCCTGACAGGCGAGGATCAGATGGCGGTGCTGGGCACCATCGCTGAGCATCTCGCTCCCGGCGGGCTCTTCATTTTCGACACACGAAATCCCGCCGAGGAGGAATGGCTGGAATGGACACCGCAGCGCTCCGAACGGGCGGTTACGCATCCCGACCTCGGCACGGTCAAAGCCTGGTATGATGCCGAACACGATGCCGCTACCGGCATCGTCACCTACTCGACCTTCTATGACATTCCGGGCGGTAGACCTGTTCTGGGCGCCGTATCCAAGATCGCGTTCCCCAAGAAGGAAGATCTTGCGGGGATGCTGGACGAGGCTGGCCTGTTGGTCGAGCAGTGGCTGGGTGACTGGCAGGGCACGCCTTATGGCGTGACCTCGCCGGAAATCATCCCGATCGGCCGGTTGTGCTGATCCGGCCGCCGGACTGAATCCGCATCATGCGGTCTTGGCCACCACGGTCTCGCTGAGCCAGGTGCCGATCTTGGTGCCCAGGCGGTCGGGCGAGACGGGCTTCGGCAGATAGTCGTCCATGCCTGATTCGATGCACTTGTCGCGATCGCCCTTCAGCGCATGGGCGGTGACGCCGATGATCGGGATGTGGGCGCCCGTCGAGACCTCCATCGCCCGGATGGCGCGGGTCGCCTCGTAGCCGTTCATTTCGGGCATCGAGACGTCCATCAGGATCAGCTTGGGGCGCAGCGCCCGGTACATCTCGACCGCCGTGCGGCCATTGCCGGCGATGCGGTAGCTCAAGCCCAGCCCATTGAGGATCTGGCCGAACACCAGCTGGTTCACGTCATTGTCCTCGGCAATGAGGATGTCGATCGGTCCGTTCGGCGTGGTTGTCGATTCCGGCGCTGCCGCGACCGGCATTGCCGGGCCGCGGATGACGGTGAAGGCAGGCGGCGCTGCCGGGGGAGCCTGCACGATCGGTTCGCGGACGAACCGCGCCTTACCGACCTGCGAACGGGCCTTCTGGATCACCGAGATGACGGTGCCGAGCAGCACTGCGGAGCGCGCCGGCTTGGTCAGGTGTGCTGATATGCCGAAGTCGATGATCATCTTGCCGAAATCGACCTGGTCGACCGAGGTCAGCAACACTACCGGGATGGAGGACAGCCGGCTGTCGGAAGCAATGGCTCTGGCGACATCGGCGCCGTTCATGCCCGGCATCTGGTAGTCGAGGATGATGCAATCGACGGCGGCGCCGAGCTGAAAGGCGCGGTCAAGGAAGGCGAGGCCGACGGCGCCGCTTTCGGCGGCGGCACAATCGAAGCTCCAGCTTCTGAGCTGCTCGAGCAGGATCTCACGGTTGACCGAATTGTCGTCGATGACCAGCACGCGCGCGCCGGTGACGTCGACCGGTACGATCTCGTCGCGCGCCGCGGCCTGATGCGCGGGCAGCGGCACCGCGAACCAGAACACGGAGCCGCGGCCGATCTCGCTTTCGACGCCGATCTTGCCTGCCATCAGGTCTACGAGGCGGGCGGCGATGGCGAGGCCCAGCCCCGTGCCCTCATGGCGGCGGGTGGACGAGCCGTCGACCTGTGCGAATTTCTCGAACACGTTCTGCAGCTTCTCGGCCGGTATGCCGATGCCGGTGTCCTCGACGCGGATCTTGAGCTGGACCTCGTCGTTGACGATCTCGCCGCCGACATCGATCAGCACATGACCCTTCTCGGTGAACTTCACCGCGTTGCCGAGCAGGTTGGTGATGATCTGCCGGAAGCGGCCGGCGTCGCCGACGACATGGGCCGGCAGGCGCGGATCGACGCGCACGATCAGTTCGAGGTTCTTTTCGGCGACGCGCGCCGACACCAGCGTCGCCACATCCTCGACCGCCTCGGAAAGGCGGAAGGGAGCAGGGTCGAGGGTGAGCTGCCCGGCATTGATCTTGGAGAAATCGAGGATGTCGTTGATGATGGTCAGCAGCGCATTGCCGGATTTGACGATGACGTCGGTGAAGGTCTTCTGGCGCGCCGTCAAATCGGTCTTGGCCAGCAGTTCGGCCATGCCGAGCACGCCGTTCATCGGCGTGCGGATTTCGTGGCTCATATTGGCCAGGAATTCCGACTTGGCGCGGTCGGCGGCCTCGGCCTTGAACAGGGATTCGGCGGATTCGGCAAAGGCGCGGCGGATCGCCACTTCCATCGGACGGAAGATCCAGAAGGCGACGATGGCAAGGGCCGCAAACAGGATACCGCTCGCCCACAACAACAGCCTGTCTGAGTAGGCATCGGCCAGATGGCGCTCATCGTCCATGGCGGTGCGGACGCGGACCAGCATCGGCTGGGCGAACAGGTCGTTCTGGTTGCGGATTTCGCGATAGCTCCACTCGTCGACCTTCTGCGCCACCGACATCAGGTTGAAATTGCGCACCATGTCGCGCGGCGACCAGAACAGATCGCCGTTGACGGAAGCGGACTGGAGTTCGTTGACGGTCTTGATCGACAGCCGCGGCTTGATCGCCGCAAGCTGGGCGGTCAGCGTCTCGATCTCGCCGGTCAGGCGCTCCGAATGGCCGCGCGCCGATGTGGTCAGGGCATCGCGTGTCTCCGCCCGCCAGGCGGTGCCGGTCGTCTCGGCAAAGCTGGTCGCGTTGCGCAGGTCGCGGGTGAAGATGACGAGGTTGCTGCTCAGCGCATCGATGTCGCGGCGAAAGGAATTGACGCGGTCAAGCGCAATCACGATGCCGGCGGAAGCCAGCGCGAAGATCAGCAACCCTGAAATATAGCGGATCCGAACCGACCGGATGAAGGACGAATATTCAGGCATGCGCAACCCCAACACATACGCACCATTTTAATGGCCGGGATTACGCTTCATTTACATTAAAATTTCGTTCGTGCGGGCAGGCAGGCCATACGAGCCGCCGGATGGACAAGCACGCCTAGGCCGCTTCCACGACGAGGGCGCGGATGCGGCCACTCACCGGGCCTTCCCCGAACCGTTTCCCAAGGGCATTCGCCACGTATCGCGTCGCCTCCTCCAGCGAGCCACCGCGCGCCTCGATCTCGGCCCGCAAGGGTGTGCCCTGGCAATAGGCCGCGGCCGCATCATAAGGCGACGGAGCGGCGCTGACGGCATCCAGCGGCTCTATGGTGATGTCACGGAAGCCGGCGGCATGAAGGTCGGCGTGGATGACGTCCCCATCGTGATAGCCATGCGGCGTCCTCGCCATGAAGCGCGGTGGATCGGCCGGGAAAAAATGGCCGAGTGCCCGCGTCACTTCCTCGGCGAACTCGTTGTCTTCGAGGGCACCCCAGACGTTGAACAGGAAATGCCCGCCCGGCCGCATCACCCGCCGCGCTTGACCGTAGGCGCCCACCCGATCGGGGAAGAACATCGCGCCAAACTGGCAGACCACGGCATCGAACTCTGCGTCCTCGAAGGGCAGCGCCTGGGCATCGGCCTGCTGCCAGGTGATGCGAGGATCGTCCGCCATCCGCGTGCGTGCGTGGTCGAGCATGGGCTGATTGAGGTCGGTGACCACGATGCGCGCTTGCGCCGGCAGCTTTGCTGCCATCGCACGTGTCACTACACCGGTGCCCGCCGCCACTTCGAGCACCGATTGCGGTCCGAGCTTCGACGCCCGCTCCGCCAGATCCCGCGCATATGGCTCGAAGATCAGCGGCACCATCGCCCGGTCGTAAACCTCGGCAATGGAACCGCTGAACAGCTTGTCGGTGGTCGACATGGCACCCCTCCAACTCTATCCGCACCGCGTGCTTGCCGTGCGGATGGCAAAGCGATGTCGATCCTCTGCCTCGGCAGGCTTCCGCTCAAGTTTTATTTCTGAATTGGCCGGCGGAGGACGAGCGAGCTTTAGTCAGCTCGATATCTCGGTTGGCGCCAATCTCAACTGGTGCGGGTCGCCACGAACGTCGCCGCTTCTTTCAGCAATTGGGCATCGTTGCCAAAGGGCTCAAGCAGCGCATGCGCCTGTTGGACGAGGCCGTGAAGCTGGCCGCGTGCCCAATTCGCACCATGCAAGGCCACCAGCGTCGCCTTGCCGGCGGCGGCGTCCTTGCCGGTCGCCTTGCCCATTTGGCTGGCATCGGCGGTCAAATCGAGCAGGTCGTCGGCAAGCTGGAAGGCAAGACCGATCGCCGAGCCGAATTCGGCCAGCCGCTCGCGGTCGTCGGCCGGAGCGCCGGCGATGAGGGCACCTGCCTCGCAGGCGAAACGGATCAGCGCGCCGGTCTTCATCGCCTGCAGCCGGATGATGCCGGCCTCGTCCGGCGGCGCCTGTTCGGCTTCGAGGTCGAGTTTCTGGCCGCCGACCATGCCGCCGGGGCCGGCGGCGCGGGCCAGCGCCAGCACCAGGGCCGCCCGCCGCTCCGCCGGCAGGGCGGTCGCCTCGCCGGCGATGATGTCGAAGGCCAGCGTCAGCAAGGCATCGCCAGCCAGGATAGCGGTCGCCTCGTCGAAGGCCTTGTGCACGGTCGGCTGGCCACGGCGCAGATCATCGTCGTCCATGGCGGGCAGATCGTCGTGTATCAGCGAATAGCAATGCACGCATTCAAGTGCGGCGGCGACACGCAGTGCCGCCTCGCCATCGGCGGAAAAAAGGGCCGCACTTTCCATGACCAGGAAAGGCCGCAGGCGCTTGCCACCGTTCAGCACGCCGTGCCGCATCGCCGCCATCAAACGCTCAGGCCGCGCGATCTCGCCCGAAAGCGCACGATCGTCGAGCAGCCGCCGCAGCAGCACCTCGACGGCGGCAGCGCGTCGGATGAGCGCCATTTCGAACGCCATTTGGTCGTCATTCGTCATGGCCGGGACCGGTAGCCGACACTCAGACGTTGCGCAAGAAGGCAAGCGCCATTATGCCGGAGCAGTATGAGCCCGTTTGGAAACTCTACTCCTGCGGTCATCTGAGGGCGTTTTCTGCGCTTCCGGTGCTTGCGTACGCTAATGTACGCTCCGCTCCGATTCTCGAAAACACCGTCACATGACTCACAGGAGCGCGTTTCAAAACGAGCTCTCTGGCACGGGTTGGGCGGCTTGGCGGAACCGATCGTCGATCATGAAACCGAAAAGCTGGACATGGCGACGAGATCGCGGGGCGTAAACCGCCGTGGTCTCAAGCGCTGGGTCCGGCGCGGCATCGTCGTGGCCGCGGTGCTGGCTTTGATTCCGGTCGTGCTGACGTTTCTGTACCTGCCGTTCTTCGTGCATCCTGTCTCGACGCTGATGCTGAAGGACCTGGCGACCTTCTCCGGCTACGACCGCCGCTGGGTGCCGATCGACGACGTGTCGCCGGTGCTGGCCAATTCCGTCATCATGTCGGAGGACGGGCAGTTCTGCTTTCATCGTGGCGTCGATCTCGGCGAGCTGAGAGGCGTCGTTGACGACGCGTTGGCCGGCGAGGCGACGCGCGGCGCCTCGACCATCACCATGCAGACGGTCAAGAATCTGTTTCTCTGGTCGCGGCCGCTGGGCTCGGTGCGCAAGGTGGTCGAACTGCCGCTGGCCGTCTATTTCGATGCGGTGATGTCGAAACGGCGCATCATGGAAATCTATCTCAACATCGCCGAGTGGGGCCCGGGCATCTACGGCATTGAGGCCGCGGCACAGCACCATTTCGGCGTTTCGGCAAAACAGCTGTCGCGACGGCAAGCCGCCCTGCTGGCGGTCTCCTTGCCAAATCCGATCGCCCGCAATCCGGCCAAGCCCGGGCCCGGCCTGAGGCGGCTTGCCAATCTGATCGAGCGGCGAGCCGGCCGCTCAGGCGCCTATGTCGGTTGTCTCCGCTAGACGATCCAAAAAAATTCGCGCCAGTGCTGGCCAAAACGGCACAGGGCGTGTATAGGCACCCGACTTTCTCAGATTTAGGCCCCGACATGGCCCTTTCACGAGGGCGGGCGGGGCTTTTGACCATGTAGTGGAGCATATCCATGGCCGTTCCGAAACGTAAAACCTCTCCGTCCAAGCGCGGCATGCGCCGCTCGGCCGACGCCCTCAAGGCCCCGACCTATGTCGAGGACAAGAATTCCGGCGAAATGCGCCGCCCGCACCATATCGACCTGAAGACCGGCATGTATCGCGGTCGCCAGGTGTTGACGCCCAAGGAAAGCTGAGACCAGCCTTTCCAAAGGCTTGAATCCAAAAGGACCGGCCGGTGGCCGGTCCTTTTGCGTTTGGGGGCCGGGCGCGCGCATACTCGAAGCATGGGCGATAACCATTGCAGGCAACCGGCTGACATGGTTGTTGCGTGCGGTCTTCGACCGTGTTCAGCGCTGATAGCGAAACATCTTGACGGCGTGCCTATGGCGCATTCTACAAAGGATTGCCCCCACATGGAGACGCCAGATGTTCGGTGCCATTCCGCTGCTGATCGTGCCTTTCGTGCTCTACAATCTCGGACTGCTGGGAATATTCGGCAGCGGTGACGATCCGTGGGCAAGCGAGGTCTTCTCCTTCAGCATGATGTCGGGCGGGGTGTTCTCGATGACGCTGGGCGACCTGATGATACTGATCGGGCTGGTCTTCCTGTTCCTAGAAATGGCGAAGTCGGTGCGCACCACCAATGCGTCGATCATGGACCATCTTCTGTCGACGCTGGTGTTCGTGGCCTTCCTGGTCGAGTTCCTGCTGGTGAAGGGCGCCGCCCATTCCGTCTTCTTCACGCTGATGGTCATCGCGCTGTTCGACGTGCTGGCCGGATTCGCTGTGTCGATGCGGTCGGCCAGCCGGGACATCAATTTGAATTAGGTCCCCAGCGCGGAACGCGGAAGTTTGACGGGCGCTTGCGCTGACAGTTGGCGGAAACGCCATAACGTCGTCATCCTGGGGCGTAGCAAGGAGCGTAGCGACGCGGCGCAGCCCCCCAGGATCCATGCCGCGACACGTGAGCGTTTCAGCGGTCCAGAATTCTGCTCCGCTGCACTCTACGGCTGATGTTACGGAATGGATCCTCGGGTCTCCGCGACGGAGCTTCGCTCCTGCTCCGCCCGTGGATGACGAAGTTTCCCGATGCTCAGCCCGGATCGGCGGTGAAACCGGCGGCCTTGATGCCGGCGATTGCCGCGGCTTCGTCATTGTCCGACGTGTCGCCTGAAATGCCGACGGCGCCGATGATGTCGCCGGCCTTGTCGCGGATCAGCACGCCGCCGACCACCGGCAGCACGCGTCCGCCAGAGACGTCCGAGATGCCGGCGACGAGGTGCGGGCGCTCCTTGGCGAAAGCCTCGACTTTGCGCGAGCCCATGCCGATGGCGAGCGCACCATAGGCC
>NZ_RZQL01000026.1 GCF_003997935.1 Mesorhizobium sp. M7A.F.Ca.US.006.01.1.1 | reverse complement strand
GTCGCTCCCGAGTGCTGTGCGAGCCGCTTCATGCGCCTGCGCAAGCGCAGCGATCCGCTTGACGATCTTCGCCTTGTCGCCGTCCTTGGCGAACAACCACTCCACGTCGAGCACGGGCGCGAGATAGGCTTCGCGATCGATGAAACTTCCACCGAGAGGACGGGCCGGGCCCACTGCTGGAACTTCCCTTTGGAAGAGATCGGGTTGCGTGGTGAAAATCGCGACGCAAGGAAGTTGCCGTCCGGACTTCCTAGCTTCGGCACGCAACCAGCCGACGAGGCTGCTGCCGTCGAAAACGGTCGGCGTGGAACCTGGCTCTTCGCCGAAATTTTCGTCGACGAGAATGAGATTCCATGACTCCTCAAGGCGATCCAAGAAATCGTCGTCGTGATGCGTACTGACGGCGAGTTCGTGCGGTTGCGGGACGAATGTCCGCGCCTCGGTCGCCGTCATCTGGTCGTCGATCACCCAGACTCTCATCGGCGGGGCCCCCGTAGTTCGACGGCGGTGGCGAACCCATCGCTTGGCGGAACGAATTGGATCGCACCGCCATATTCGTCCATTAGACTGCGCGATACGGTCAGCCCCAAACCCATGCCTTGGCCGAGATTGGGATCGACCTCTGTCGTGGTCGATCGGAAGGGCTCGAACCAGCGCTCGCCCGACTTCAGATCGACGCGCGCGCCCGAGTTCTCGACGCGCACAATGATTTCGTCTTCGGTCGCACGCCCCGTTGCGCGGACGGTTCCTGGGCTGCCGGCGAATTTCACAGCATTGCTCACGAGATTGGAGAAAAGCGCAGCCGCCTCGGCCGGGAAAATCGGTGGAGATATCAAGGATGCAGGAATGTCGTTGACAATGGAGATGTCGCGACGCTCCGCTGATGCTCGATAAAAGGCTGACACCGGATCAAAGCGATCCCGCAGCTTCAGGCGGGATCTACGCTTTCGCCCCTCGACACCCGTCATCTCAGAAAGATAGATTCCGTTGCGACGCAAACGATCGCGGAGTTCCTTGGCATCGGCTGCCAGAGCACGCAGCTGTTTTTTCTCCGGTCCATTCGGCATCGAAGCCGCGATCCGTTCAAGACCCTCTGCCACAGTTTCCGCCGTGAGGCCCAACCCAAGAATCTCATGAACGAAAGCCGCCTGTTCTAAACCGACCGATGCCAGCACGCGGAACATCACGGCTTCGGACACGTCGCCGCTGCTGATTTGATCCGCCTCAGCGACTACTTGCTCTAGCGCATCGAGGCGCTCGGCGGCTGCCCGCGGATTTCCAGCCGCGGTTAGGGACTTCATCTCCCTGACGATCGACACTGCTTGCTGGTGCAATTCCCGCGCGTGGAACGCCACCGGCGCGACGCCTTCGTCCGCGCGCACAGCAACTGCGCGGCGATGCTTGGCGTCGATCTTGCGGTGCTGCACGATATCGGCGCTGGCTATCCGCCGTTGGCGTACTTGGACGCCGATCGCCCACCTCACGACATCGCTGACGAAGTTCCAACGCGGTCCCGGTAGAAAACCTTCGCGGTTCACCAGCATCTGTAGCTTCGCCGAGCCTTCTCGCGTCAGGAAGACGGCGCCGAAATAATGCTGGTTGCCCTTAATGACGAGCCCCTCGCCTTCGTCGCCCTCCGGGGGCTGCCAGTTCGAAAAGCGTCGGAGCCGAGTTTGTTCGCCGCGTCCCCTGCTGCGGTATTCCGTGTCGAGATCGAGCCAATCGTCGTTGGGATCACCATAGGGCGGAATTCGAAAGCCTTCTAGATAGACTCGCACGCCGGTGAAAGCCCGCGTCCAGGGGTCGCCCTCTTTCTCGAATATCCGAGCGGTGAATTGCACGGCATCTTCGGACTTCGGGATCGCCAGTTCGCCGCGCCAGCCTTCCGCTTTCGCGAATTTCGGATTGCGCATCGCAGATTTGGTCGGCTCGACGGCTATCTTGACGCTACCGCGGTGGGGATCGCAGTCGATTTCGACTACGAAATAGGCGGCCTCCGAGACTGCGGGAACGTCAGTTGCGCGCTCTTTGAAGTCGCCGGAGTATTCGATCCGAAAGCCCGGGTCCCGCGACGAAGTGTCCCGGATGACGGGCCGAGCAAAAAGGAGTTGAGACGGCACAACGTTCTTCGTCAATGGCTCGATCAATGCCTCGGCAGGAACCAGCGTCGCCACGTCTCTGAAGAACGCGTCGAAATCCCGAGCTGTCCACAAGCGTCTCGGACGCTGCAAACTGAGCCGCGTACCTGCCTTTCGCGCGCCACCCGTCTGCTTCACCTCGACAGCATCGGTGCCGTCGATGTCGTCCAGGGTCTCAAGCGCTTCAATCGAGTCCCAATCGATGTGCGCATCAACCCCTTCGTTCGATTTCAAACCCTCGTCAGGGTCGAACGGCGACCCGTCCCAGCGACGAGAGGTGACGTGCAAATCAGAAGCCAGCTTGTGCGCGGCTAACCTCCCGACGCCCTTTTCGCCGGTGTACCTGCGCAGGAAAAGTGGAGACCGATTGTCGCCTTCAGTCTTCGTACGTCCGGCTATGGTCAGGAAGCCCTTTTCAAACGCCTCGACGGTCATTCCCGTGCCGTCGTCCTCGACGATAATCGAGCCGTCGAGGTGATTGAGGCGTTCGCCGTGAACCCGAACGCGGCGTGCGTCGGCGTCGTAAGCGTTCTTCACAAGTTCGACCATGGCCGTGCTGTCGCGGCCTACGAGCAGTTCTCCCAATTCCCTGAACAGCTTCGTATCTACTGAGAATTTCGCCAAAACGCCCCCGATGCGGCCCACAAATCCGAGGGCTTACAAAAACGAAGTTATAGCAAATCGTCTCCGAGATGCTACTGGTCTCGCATGAAGCGAGCCGACGCAATCCAAACCATGCACGATCGTTGCGCCATCTACACCGCGTCAGAAACGGCTGCACGCTTGCTGGACGTCGTGGGCTGGACCGCAGATCAGGATCTCTCAACCTCGGTCTTCCTTGAGCCATGCGCCGGCGAGGGCGCAATACTCGTGGAGGCCGTCGAGCGTTTGATCGCGAGCTTCCGGAGGCATGGCCATCGGCTCGCGAAACGACGTCTTATGCCGCGAATCAATGCCTTCGAATTTTACGGTCCCGTTGCGGCGGAGGCCCGACGGGCCGTTCGCTTGGTATTGATGCGCGAAGGCATTCGTTGGGACACTAGCGGTATGCTTGCGGAGGTATGGGTTCGGCAGGCGGACTTCCTCCTCCAGCCGCCTGAAAACGCTACACATATAGCCGCTAATCCTCCTTATCTTCGGTGGAGCAAGCTCCCACTGCTCTTGGCGGTAGAATATCGCGCCAATCTCCGACCTATGTCGACGCGCGGAGACGTGGCCGTCGCGTTTCTCGACCGAATGCTCGTTTGGGCGGGCAACGAGGGCCAGATTTCCGCACTCGTTAGCGATCGGTGGATGTTTGCGCAGTATGGCGCGGCGTTCATCGCCGACCTCAAGGAAAGAGGTTGGAACCTTGAGGTGGTGGATGATCAGCCGGTCAGGCCGTTCGTTCGGCAAGTTGGAGTCTCGTCCGCGATCGTTCGTTTGGATCGGAACGCTCCCGAAGCCGAAGGCGAGCAAAGCCGGCGGGACGCCGCTCGGACCATCCATGGGCGCCTGTTAGCGCGTTATGGAGCCCTCGACGAGGCTGGATGCACCGTGAAAGTGGGGCCTGCGTTGGGGTGTGGAGATACCTTCCTGATATCAAATGTCGAGGCAGCTGCCATCGAGTCCGAACTCGTCCGACCATTCGTTTCTCGCGAGATGCTCGACGGTACGGTGATCGAACAATGCGACGCGAAGGTCGTGGTGCCGTACGACCGAGCCGGCCATCCTATCGAATTTGAGGATTGGCCGCGTTTCGCCCGATGGGCGGGCGGTCACAAAGAAAAGCTGAGGGCTCGCAGCCACGTCACTGACGAGAAGCGATGGTGGCGAACCATCGACGCGGTTGGGCCGCAGTGGGACGAGAGGCCGAAGCTGTTGTTGGCCGAAATGTGCAGAGACATTGCGGCCACGATAGACCGCACCGGCGGGATTCCTTCACACTCTGTCTACGCGATTTGGTCGACAGAATGGCCGATCGAAGCGCTGCAGCGGGTCCTCAATGGCGGACTGCTTCGGTTGACCGCCGAGGCGGAGGCTCCGCGTCTCAAGGGCAGTTGGTTCCGTTTCTACAAGCGCTTCATCGTCTGCACTCCGCTCCCGAAATGGCCTGCTCTTTCGATCGATGCGCGGACGGCGCTGATTGGCAGAGACGTTTCGCGCTTCGCAGCTGCCTATGCCGAGTTGTTCGAGCACGAGCCCACGTTGTCGCCAGGAGGGGACAGTGCCGACTAGCCGCATGGACGACGTTCCGGACGCGAGGCGGCGTCTCATGGCTAACGTTCGTTCGGCAGACACCAAGCCGGAAATGGTCGTGCGGAGAATCGCGCACGCGCTCGGCTATCGATATCGCCTGCACATCCGTTCTTTGCCCGGGTCGCCCGACTTGGTGTTTCCGGGGAAGAGGAAGGTCATCTTCGTCCACGGTTGTTTTTGGCATCGACACCACGGCTGCAGCCGCACGACTTTTCCGAAGACGCGAGAGGACTATTGGAATGCGAAATTCTCGGCGAACATCGCACGGGATGCGGCGCAGGCGACTGCGCTTCTTGGGCTCGGCTGGTCTGTTCTCACAATCTGGGAGTGCGAGATTCGCGACCTTTTGGCATTGCGGCAAAGGATCTCTAGCTTTCTTTCGAACGACGCGGCCAGCGCTCCGTTTCCAAACTAGTTTGACTGGGGTGCTTTGGTGTCGATTCGCGGGTTTGGTGAAGACCTCTCGCAGACCACGCGGCCCGGATCTGAGAAAAGCCCGATGCCGCCGAGAAAGAACGGCAGCTTGGCCATCGCGCCCCTACGAAAGCCGTCGGTCCACTCCCGGCGCAAACAGGACGTTCGGTACGCCGACTCTTGTGTCTGCTTCGAGGCGCATTTCAGACGTTCAGTCTGATTCAAGCTTCAGTGAAGGGCTGCTTCGCGCCGCTTTTGCGCCATTCGAGTTGGTCGGCGAGATCCCCGAAACCGGCCATTCGTTTTACGGTTGCTCTCTCGGTCGGGTTCTAGGTGAACTCGACCTTCTGGAAATTTAATAGTAAGCGCGATCAACCTGCTGGAGTATTCAACTGTATGAGCAGAGGTGTTTCGTGCCTGGAATCCGGAGAGCGGTCGTGGTGAAGAAGCAGGAACTAATGATTTTCTACGCTTGGCAGAGCGACTCGCCAGAAGCCACCAACAAAACCGCAATCCGAGCGGCGCTGAAGAAGGCTGCGGAAACGCTTTTGATCCGGCACGACCGCCTCAGCGTCATCATCGATGACGCAACCCGCGGACTGATCGGTAGTGGAAACGTGCCGGACAGTATCCGGCTTAAGATCGAAGCTTGCGA
The DNA here is from genome assembly GCF_003997935.1 of Mesorhizobium sp. M7A.F.Ca.US.006.01.1.1. Lineage (GTDB taxonomy): Bacteria > Pseudomonadota > Alphaproteobacteria > Rhizobiales > Rhizobiaceae > Mesorhizobium. The sequence continues at coordinate 36,792 of NZ_RZQL01000026.1, read as the reverse complement.
CATCTTTGTTGGGGACGTGACCACAATTAATCCTTCCCTGGGCGAGGAGGACAAGGATCGGCGTTGTCCCAACCCCAATGTGGCGTTTGAGGCGGGAATTGCCGCATCACACGTTGGATGGAACCGAATGATCCTTTTAACTAATACCGCTTTTGGGCCGATGTCCGACCTCCCTTTCGATTTCGACAGGCAGCGGATCTCACAATTTGATTTGGCAGAGGCGCCAAACGCTAAGAAGCGCAAGGCGCTGGCCGATCTCATGACCGTGGCGCTGGAGGTTATCGTCAAGGGTAACCCGAAGCGACCCGAGGAAATGCGAGCCCTCAACCCCAAACAGGTTCATCGTAAGCGCGACGTCGCAAATATCATCTGGGCGATGTCGCAGGTGTCAATCGGCCGACTGGAAGCAATTATTGCCGATCTACCTGATCGGGTACGGCCTTACTCCCATTATGTAAATGAGAAGTTCCATGCAGTCGTGACGAGCGCCAGCTTTCATATCTACGACCGGAAGCTCGCCAAAGCCTTTCGGAAGCTTGATCAAGCATGGGACCGTGCGTTTAGCTTTGGCCAGCATTACTTCTCGGCGCCAAATGGAGTATACATCTTCGGCACGCCGCGCGGAGCGCTTCCTCACCCGGACGAACGGGTTGATTATGCGACGATCTCTTCGCTAGCCGTGAAGATGCGAAAGCAGCTCGAAACGCTGCTCGCTATCGTCCGCACTGACTATCTAGAGGTTGATCTCGAAGAAACCGATCGCATTGCGCGAGAGCGCTTCAACGCCGAGGTGGGGGAAGTTGAAGCCATTTTATCAGGTGACGGTGACAGCGGCGGTGATGGCATCAAAGCCGAGCCGGAGCCAAATTGAAATTGGGCTATCAGCGGCCACAAAAGGTTATTGCACGGATAAGGGCTTGACCAATGTCTCTGAACCTCCAGAAAGGTGGCGAGCTGCAGACATCCGTATGATGTAGGCCTCGTCGTTATGGTAGCGAGTTCGTGCCGCGTATCCCTCGGGAAGCGAGGGCAATTTCGCCAAGTGTAACGAAATCCCTTACCGATCTTCGGCGTTCGCGAACAGCAGCCCCTGGACTAGCCCGATTTAAGTCCAGATGGGTGAACAAGCCTTGGCCAGCCACACCCGCTTACCCAGGGTCGGACGCCGTCCATCCGCCGCGTTCAAGCGCCTGTCGAATCGGCCGAAACGCGCTTTCGTCGTAGTCAGCGTAGCGATCCTTGCGGTCACGCTTCCTTGGCAAGATGTTCGCCATGAAGACGGGTACGGGGGTTGCCGGCAGCTTCGCGTCCACCCTGTCAACGACGATCGAGTCTATTTCGGTATGCCCACTCTGCACCGCGTCGTAGACGCGGTGGACACCATCGACCAGCACCATGCGGCCGCTGGAGTCGCGCTCGACAATGGGCGGGAAGAACGCCCAAGGGGTCCCCACGATGCGCAGCGGCGCGTTCCTTCCCAAGCTCTTCATGATCCGGTTCGTCGACGCCACCCTTCGGAGCTTCAAGATCTCGACATCGTTGGTCAGGAAGTGCAAGTCGCCGATGTTGACCTGTTCGATCTCGATCTTAGCCGATTGATACTGCGCGACGCCGCTATTGAGCGCGGCTGCCACGTCCCTGATCGAGACGTCTCGAAGTTCGGGGGAGCTGGCGGTCCGCGCGCGGCTCTCATCCCACACCACATCAAAGGCTCGCACGAAGGTGCCGAGAACGGCGCCGTCATGCGGTGCTGAGAACAGCTGCGCGTGGCGCGCGGGTTGTGGCTCGATGACCACGAGCTGTTTGGCTGTTGCACCACTCATTGCCATCGTGGCTCTTAAGCCGAAATCCTCGGTCTGGGCGCAAACCTCGATCCCGATGGCCGCGAGGCGCTGGTAGAGAGAATCTTCGAGTGGTTTCTGTGCGATCATGCGAATGTCGACACCATTCAGCTTCGCCTCGAGCAGGCCCACGAACAGATCCCTAAGCCAGCTCGCGTCGCCGGCAAACATCCGCACCTCGCCCTTCGCCGAGGCTATTATCTCTAACGTGGTCGCAAGGATGCCTGCCCGCTGACGGCCGGCAACTTCGTCGTCGGTGTCAGTGACGATCGGATCGACCAGATAGGCATGTTGGCCTTGGAAGGTGACGTTCAGGTTGGCAATTTCCGTGCGGAGATCGGCAGGAAAGTGCTCGACGGTGACGCCGCTCTCGACAAGGAAGTTAACACCCCTGCCAATGATCTGCGGATTTGGATCAAGCGTACCGATATAGACCGTTCCGATGCCGCTTCGCGCGACCCGTACAGCGCAAGGAGTCTTGCTGAGCGATCGGCGTGAACAAGGCTCAAGTGTAACGAACAAGGTTTTGTCACTGAGGGAGATTCCGGCCTTGTCGGCGTTCTGCAGCAGGGTGAACTCGGCGTGCCCGCCGCTGCCGTCTTGGCCGCGATATGCGTACATGATCTCATTGCCTTGCTCGTCGGCCAGGACCGCACCAACCTTTGGGTGAAGACGATCGTCCTCCTTCTCAGAAAATTGAGCGACCTCGATCGCGCGCTTCATCAGCAACCTAGCGGCCTTCTGATCCATCTGTTCTTGCTCTCATTTTTCGCTTCAGGTCGGTGGAACGCGCTGATCCGGCGCCATCTTAGCCGACCGGATGATGTGAACAAGGGGCGTCTTCCAGTAGTCGTTTCGCGCGAGACCTAGCTAAAAAGAGGGTCTACAACGAACTCATGCGTTGTGTACCTTTTGAAGGAACGACGCTCTTTTTAATTTCGGGCCGGAAGCTGGCCGGCTGCTCCCGGCCCAATTCAGACTACTAGTCAAGGAACGAAGTCCGGTTCTGGTGCAATCACGCCCATAGTACTATCTTTGCTGGGATTACCCGCGGCGCCTTTAATCGGCTTGGCGCCGAGATGGGCGCGCGAGCCGCTGTCAAGGGGGTGGGGAATCAAAATGCAGTACAGCTTCGCGATGTTACCCACGCTCACTCCGATCGCTCTAGGTTCAGTCCTGGTGTTAACTCTAGCATCTCAAAGCGCTTTTTCGGCCAATGTCCTCGACAGGGCGGTGGAGGCTGCACAGCCATGCCGATCTCTGAAGCTGAAAACAGGAATCGGAACAGTCGGCGTCGACAAGTTTGCCGGGGCGAACATTGAGAAAGTTCAGATAATGGTCGGTGATGACATCGCATCTGCAAAAGCAGTCGTGACCATGGCGTGCCGGACCGCGGACAATGCGGTCTTCAAAGGGGACGCTTCTGCCACAGTCGATCTTGACGCCGAGATGAACCTTTCAACCTGCGAGATGAACCACCTGGAAGTTCAGATCGTAAAAACAGGGGGAACGTTCGCGAGCGTCCTAGACGCATTTAAAGATGAAATCTCGGAAGCACTAAAGAGGAAAATCACATCAGAACTTGGCAAGCTGTGCAAGTAGCCGATGGTCACAATAGCATCGACGATACTTAATGCCCGCCGCCGGCTTGCCGAGGCCGAAGCTACGCGGCGACGATGCTCAAGCTGCTAGCGATACCTCGACCATTGCCGCCAAAGACAAACTCAGCGAACCGCAGATAATGACGCCGGCCAAACCTGCCGAAGCAACATCCATAAGAATGAGAATGCAGCCGTCGCCTTGAGCAAACTGGTTTGGCTCATATCTTCTCTCCTGGGTTTAAGCTTATGGCTTGGTTCTTGTGCAATGGCCGTCGTCGTGACCGCCCGCGGCGGCTTGGATTTACCACGGCCGTTTGCAGCACGGGAGGAGGGTCTCCGACCCTGGTGGCCGGCCGGCGTCATTCGTGACTGGACGATGCCGTTGCGGATTCTTTCGAATTGCTCGGCGTCGAGGGCCCCGTCATCATGCAACTTCTTCAGCCGGTCAAACCGATTGAGTATGTCTTCGCTTGGTACCCGTGAGGCGGGCGGCGCAAGCGGTGTCGGGCATTTAGAACTCCGCTTCGACACGCGAAAAGAAGCTTCTCGGCGTAAGAAATCTGAAATACGCTTCTCCGGATAAATGCTGAGTTTCGCACGGGAAGCCTTTATTGGTGAGTAACAATGCGTGGTATTCTGCCATTCGGTTAGGGTGCCAAGGGCCGAGATTCTGCATCTCGTGACGTGCGGGGAAAGCTGCGCTGACGCCAAGGAGATAGGCGGTCTCATCGTCATATGGCTTGAAAACGAAACGATCCTGCCCGAAGCGCTGCCCTTGCTGTCGCAGATAGCCGAGTAAGTTCCCGCTGTCATTCCGCGTCGTACCGATTAACAGCAAACTCTCCTCATGAACGTTGTCGTCACCTTCGATGAATTGCGGTCGAGCCTTCAGATATCCAAATCGCCCATGCGTCTCTGCAGCTAGCACGCCGTTATTCGCCCGGTTTGATTGCGGGGTGGCATCTTTTCGGAATGCGGTGATAATTCCGATGTTGCTGTTTCGCGTGCGCTGTCACACGCGAAATAAGCTATTTGATTGGGTGGGTCGTAGCTCCATGTCCATCTGCCTTATTCGACCCTCGATCTGTGTGCACTTGGCGAGGTCACATCATTCGGCCCTGACAATCGTGTCACGCATTCGCTGGAATTGCTCGGCGTCGATGGCGCCGTCGTCTAGCAATTTCTTGAGGCGCTCCAGCCGACTGAGCTTTTCCTCCGATGACATCTGGGGCGAGGGCAGCGGGGTAGGTATCCCGTGTTCCAGACGTACTCGCATCACGTCGTTGGCTGCGAGGTTGAGACCGGATTCCCCGCCGTTTGTCCCCCGTGGGCTCGCAGCAATGTGGATGGCTTTGCAAGCCCAAATCAAGCAGCCGAACCAAATGATGCCTGTCGCGCCGAGAAAGGTGTTGAGGAGGAATATCACCCACCTGTTCGGGTGACGTCGCAGGAAGGCAATGATGGTCGGGATGAGGAAGATGACAGCCGCGATAAGCAGAATTATCAGAAAATTGGAATCCGAGTCCGACATGTCAGCGCTTTGATCAGGGAGGTTGAAACTTTGGAGAGCGAGTAATCGGCTCACACATCGAAGACGAAGGCGACCTCTCCGATGAGGCAAACGAGCGTACAAGCCAACCAAATCCACAGATATCGCCAGCCACCGTTGAGGATCGCGGCGCGTCGCCAAAAATACCCTAATGGCGTCAACAACACGAATGGCGCAATCCAGCGCCTTCGAGGGTTTAAGCCTTTCTGGAAGAGCTGCCTGGCGTCGAGGATGGCCACGAAAACTGTTGCGAGGGTCCACCAGAGCTGGGAGGCATTGTTGAAGTCTACGGCGTTCGGATCGAGTTTGGCCGCTTTTGCCGTGACATCGGCTAGCAGAATGGCAAGCGGCGAGTACGCCAGCATCACGGCATAAAACGAACCGATGCTTGGGGTGGTTCTAGGAAACGCTGGCGGCTGCAAACCGAATTCTACGCTGCCATTGGCGGTTTGTGCATCTCTCAGAGGAGGCAGCGGTGGCGGCACCGCGCGAACGCTGTCCTTGAATTTGGTTTGGCTGGCCGGTGTCCATTCTGCGCCAAGGTCCGCCGACCACACCCTTGCCTCCAGCGATAAGAACCGGTTTGCGAACATCGTCACGAGATCATCCTCCTTGATCGGACCGCGCTGCGTCCCGTTCTCTTCATAGTACCAGTCAGTCATGCGCCTGCGTCCTCCGCTGTGGCTCTGGAAATTGGGGAGACCCGCCGCTTCTTCGCGGCAGAAACGAGAGATGACGAGTATACTCCGTGGAGTATACGCTGCAACTGACTGTTGTACGTCCGATGGACATTCAGCAGCGTTTTGCACGCAATCTTCGCGCGGCTAGGGAAGTGAAAAAGCTTTCTCAGGAGGCTCTTGCGCATGCGGCAGGCCTCGATCGGACCTATATCAGCGCTCTTGAGCGCGGCCGCTATTACGCGAGCCTGAAAGCGATCGAGAAGATTGCAAAAGTCCTGGAACTCGATCCGGCCGACTTGCTGCGAAAAGACGACGAGGGCTCTCGGAAACAATGACAGCCACAGCCGGGCCTGTTCGAACCCACCGCTAAAGTCACGCTCGCCTTTAGGCTGCTCATGAGGTGATTGGTCGGGGCGGAGAATGGTGATCATCGTGCCGCCGCCTTGCTGGAGGCTGCAGCCATACATTCCCGCCATGCCTCAAAAATCTTCTCCAGGGACTCGGCGCTCAGATGGGCGAGTGGAGCAAGCGCAATGGGTTCGATATAATCGGCTGCAGTGCTCAGTGAGTGAAGTATCGCCACCACGCCTTCGAGCACTATGAGATCTGGCTCGATATCGAACAAATGTTGGCGAAGAGCGTCGAGTAATTTGCCGTCAGGGATTTGAGTTTTCTTATTTGGCACGGTCTACCTCGCGTTCGCGAAGTACCAATGCTTGCTTTAAAGAGAAAGTCCAGCCGCAATGTTATTAAGTAATTCTTGATCCGGAAATCGCTAGGAAGGAAGCTTCAAGCCTGCGTTCTTCAAACTCAAACCAGGAGTTCCAAATGGCGAATTGTGGTTAAAAGCCGACGCCTGAGAAAAGTGAAACTATCTACTTTCTGCATCAGGCTATGCCCGATTTCGGGTGATGCATACGGTTTATAAATGTTTGTCGGCAGCTCGTCTGTATTGACCGCGGCCATGTCGCGCTCTATTCCATCTTTGCATTGCGATATGCAGCGCAATTGTGGACCGCATGATATTTGAAAGCGAAGGAGCGCTAAAATTGACAGAGGATAATCAGATCAACCTGATCGAACTCACGGCCGATGTAGTCGCAGCCTTCGTTCAAAAAAACGCAGTGCCGGTTGCGGCGCTCCCTGATGTTATTGCGACCGTCCATACCGCATTGGCTCAGCTGAACAGTCCTGTTGCTGCGCCTGAGGAGGCGAAGAAGCCAGCGGTCAACCCGAAGCGGTCCGTATTCCCGGATTACATCATCAGCCTGGAGGATGGGAAAAGATACAAATCTTTGAAGCGCCATCTGCGCACGGCTCACGATCTGTCGCCGGAACAATATCGCCAGAAATGGGGATTGCCTAACGACTACCCGATGGTGGCGCCGAGCTACTCTGCGACGCGCTCTGCCCTGGCGAAATCGCTTGGCCTTGGCAAGAAGGCATTGCCGTTACCGACCCCCGCCAGGAAGCCTGGGGCGAAGCGGAAGGCGAAAGCCTGAAAGCTGAACGGCAGGTAGCCACTCGTCACGCCATGGACCTGATCCCTTGGGGCTCCATAGTAATTTCTAGTCGTCGTCGTCCGGCATGATGGAAGGCAGGGAGGGCCGGTAGTGGCTGTCTTTCCTCATTACGAAGTCGGCGTCGGGAATCTGAAACGCTGCTCTTACCAGCTCTATTCGCACTTTCGTTCTGACTCTCGGATCTGCGTAAGCGATAGAGCGAGTGTCTTTGATGGAATAAACCACTCGACCGCGGGGCCAATCCTCATATTCGGTTTGCAGCAGTAAAGTGCTGAGGTTTCTGCCACGCAGCCAAGCCGGCCCGCGCTGCTTCATCGCTTCCCAATAATCATAGTGCCCGCCCGGATGGGTGAGCACCTTGCCGTAATGTTCTGCATCGGCAAGTCTAATGGCGTCGGCTAAGATGGCATCGCGGCCGTTGCGATCCATGACGATCCAGAAAAAGCCTACTCTTCCCGCTGAACCGGTTTCGTCGTTGCCGAGAGTGCGATTTTGTCCTGTCATCAATGGTGGTTGTTCAATTGCAGTAGGTCTGACCTTGATCGGGGCCGCTACGACGGTCAACGCAAACAGCTTGCATTGTGACAGAAGTCAAGGCGCGCGGGACCGTGCCCGCGGGCGCAAAGCCCTCAGCTTCGAACACCGTCGGCCTTCTGCAAGAGCGATAGTAACGGCGGTCATCCAGTCGATGTCATCATGTTTTCGGTCGATAGCGTTCGAGCTTGCTGAGCCGAGGCGCGATTCGGCGAAACACTGGGTCAGGCACCCCCGCGATGTCGGAGTTGGCCAGCCACTGGAGATATTGCGTAAGGGCGTCGACCTGATCGTCGCTCGATCCATACGGAAAGGCAGTCAATTCGTCCAGGAAGGCATCGAGGCCAGCTGTACCTCCAACGATATGGACGTATTGCGCGGTGATCTTGCCCATGACGGCATCGAGGCGTTGAGTCTTCGACAGCGCTCCCGGGCTTACCTCCAATACGTTGGCTCCCATTGCTCTCAGTTCGGCGGCCAGGGCAATGCCGGTCGACGTCATCTCAATTAGATGTCGGGTTGGCTGATATCGTTCGTTTAGAGCGGAGGCCTGAGCCTTCAGTGAGGGATAATCTAAGCGGGCTCGACTGATATGTTTCAGGTAGCTCACGGCACCATGCTTCTGGAAAACAAGGCACACAGAATAGGAGGAACCGGGATTCGTGCTTGAAGCGCAGTCCCACGAAAAGATCGTCTCACCGCCACTTGGCAATGTTGCCGCCACTGGAAAGTACGCGGCTTTCAGAACGCCGGACTCGCGCGCAGTCGGGCGTTGTTGATACTGCGTGGCGTACACGTGCGGGGCCAGCGTGTCGATTTCTTTGGCAATGATGTCGCGTGGGTATCGGCTTGGTTGCAAGACCTCGCCTTTTTCCCGGTGAAACTGGATCTCGCCGGCGACGATGAACTCCCGTTCCTCTGCCCTGAACGGCAACTTTAGATGAGCGAAACCGCGTTCCAGCAAATAGCCTGGGAGATCACCGGTATGGACCCGGTGCCCGATTGAAACCACCGATTTCCAGGCAGGATTGTTTGCACGGGTGGAGAACACGGAATCGAACGCGTTGATGACCGCTTCTCGGGAAGCCTGGGATTCTGCCTCTTGAGCCGATAGAGCGTCATCGATCAAAAGAAGGTCAGCGCCGCGCCCCGTCATTCTGGTCTCGAAGCTGCCCGCCAACAGACCGCCGCCGGCTTTGGTGCGAAAGTCCATCGTGGCTTGCCTCTCGTCACTAATCTGCAATCCGGGGAAGATCTCCGCGTATGCCTTAGTCCGCATCATCGTTACGCATTTTGCGGCGAGGTCTCTCGAAAGGCCTTGAGAGTGGGTGACCAGCATGACTTCTCGGCTTGGAAATCTTCCCAGATACCAAGCCATCGTTGCAATCGCCGTAAAGGACTTGAGGTGTCGAGGTGGCAGGTTGATGACGAGGTTGCCATCTGTTCGCCGCAGCACGGTGTCCTCAATGCGTGCCGCCATGAGGTCGATATATGGAAACGGCTCATAGCCTGGGACTGCAAGTGTCAGCATCCGGTCATTAAACGGCCATAGATGGGTCCGGCACAGAGCAAGGAAGGCTTCTCGAGAGGCTTCAGTCATTGTTGTCCCTCTTATCTTCGGCCCCGGTAGGACCGGCGTGGGGGCCTGCTTGCTCGCCTCGGCTCTGGTCTGTGGCAACGCTTCCTAGCCTTCTGGCAACGAAGCGCTCCAAGATCGCAGCCTCCTCACTAGAAACGTCTGGTGACGGACCGAGCTTGGCATTGTCAGGGATGCGGAATTGGTCAGGCACGAGGCTTATCAAGAGTTGGATCATCCTGACGTCTTTATCCATGGCGCGGGAGACGATCGTCTTGGCTATCGCATCCCTTTTCGTGAGAATCTGCTCCTTTCCGTTCTCACGCACCGTGATGGGCCGGCCAAGCTCCGCAAGGATCGCCAGTCCAATGTTTTCGGTCCGTTTGCGTCGGCCTCTTGGATTGCCCGACTGTCCCGGCTTGAACCGGGACTTCTTCGGGGGTTTGCCGTACCCGACCTTATCGTCTTCGTCGTCCCTGCTCATTGTGGGGCCTCTAGCGACATAGCTGACGTCTCGGCTGCAGGATCAGCTTTGGCTTCGTCGAACGTTCGACCATCAGACGCCCGAACTGCCGATAAGCCGGTCTCGGCCTGCCAGCGGCGTATGGCCAAATCGACGAAACGCGGCTCGATTTCCACCCCATAGCAAACACGGTTTGACCGTTCGGCCGCGAGCAGCGTCGTCCCAGACCCCAAAAATGGGTCGAAGACTATGTCGCCAGGCTTGCTGGAATCACGCAACGCGTCCGAAACCATCGCGGATGGTTTGACGGTCGGATGTTCACTAAGCAGGTGGCGTTCAGGCCCCATGACATTGACGCCGCGGTATTGCCAAACGTTCGAGCGCGATCTGCCGTGCCTGCCCAATTCCACGTTGTTGCGATGCCGTTCTCCGAGGCGTTTGAAGATCGCAATCAACTCATGCTGTGAGCGGAGAAACGAGCCCATGCCCGGGTTGGTCTTGACCCAAACAGCGAGATTGACCAGCTCGAGGTTGAGGGCTTCTGCTGCTGTGATCAGGTCTGCGACGTGACGCCAATCCATACACACATAGGCTAATCCGCCGCTTGCCAGCCTGCCAAAGGTTGCTGTCAGAATTGCCTGCAGAAATCCACCGAACTGCTCCTTCGACATTTCTCCCGAAGCCATCGCAAACTCTTGATGGCTGGCCTTACCGAGACCAGACACAAAGCCTTCTATCGGGACGTTGTAAGGCGGGTCAGTGAAGCAGAGTGACGCCGCCAGCCCGTCGAATAGGCGTTGCAGCAGGTCCTCGTCTCGACAATCGCCGCATGCCAAGCGATGCGTCGAAGCGCCATTGGCAAGGACCCAAATGTCTCCGGGTTTCGAGATAGGATCATCGGCCAACAAACGCGCATCGAGCTGTTCGATGTCACCTGGGGCATTGCTATCCAACTCGAGCGTGTTTTCGATTTCGAGGATGTCGAAGCCTGTAAGGTCAAGTTCGTAGTCCGCCTCCATCAACGCTCTGAACTCGCGTCCTAATGCCTTCTTGTTCCAGGTCCCATCTTCTCCAAGGCGATTCAGCGAAAGCCTCAAGGCACGTCTGTCAATCTCGGAAAGATGAGAGACGTCAATTGCCGTCAAATGGGTGAGCGCGGCCTTTGAAGCCGCTTCCAGCCTTGCGTGCCCGTCAATTAAATAGCCGCCGGCTTCGACGATGACGGGGACGATCTGCCCGTACCGACTAATATGGTTCGCAAGTTTGCGGATTTTCCCACTGCTGTGATTGCGGACTGCATTCGGCGACACCTTCAAATCCGTTATTGGAGTGAGGTGCATTTCCAGATGGTTTTTCATCTCACGGCTCCCGAGCGAGAGTCGGTGTAATCCAAGGCCAAGTGGAGCCTGATGGCTAGCCTCTCCTGATGGGTAAATTCGCCTATGTCGGCGGTCAGTATCTCCTTGCTGCCCGCATAGCGGGCTTGGAGCAGCAGATCCGCGCCGTCGACGACGTGGATCTCGCCTTCGATTTCTTCGGTTGTAATGAAGCGAACTGGTCGACCGCAGTCTTGGATTTCTTCAAACGAAGTTCTTTTCCTCGATGACCGCCGAACACGAAAACGTGCCCTCGGCAAGATATCTTCGAGGGCCACTATTCGAATTGTTAGGGATGGGACCATGCTGAATTCTCCTTGCGATCGCACGGAGAACTCCATGCCAAACGCTATAGAGATTTTCCCGTCTGATGCTCACCTCAAAAACTATCAAAAAACATCAAAATGACTGTCAAATCTATCAATCATACGATAAAGCGCTGTTGCTGTTGCTAATATGCCACAATTTTAATGCGTGCTCCCAGCGAGGCCCAGCCTCGGCCGCATCCCACGCGGGCAACGTGATTGGTGGTAGAAAGCCAAGTCGCATAATATGCAGACTGGAATTGCCGCGGATCGTCCGTGTTTAACGCGGCAAAGTGGCAAAGCGAAAGGTGCTGCTCAATGGGCTCGAAGCCAATTTAGAGCACGTCCTGTGATCGATGAATGATTGTGATGCGACGACAGCGTTCGCGGGTGATTCAATATCAAATTCATGAGGTGGATGATGGGAAGAGCACTGAGCGAAGATCTTCGGTCCCGAGTTCTGAAGGCCTCGGAGGCCGGCATGTCGGCGCGGCAGGCTGCGGCGCGGTTCGGCGTCGGCAAATCGAGCGCGATCCGTTGGATCGCCAGGGCAAAGATCGGCGAGCGGACGCCGCGCCCGCAAGGCCGCCAACGCGCATCCAGCCTTGATGCTCACGAAGCCTTCATCGTTCGGCTGATCGATGATCGTAAGGACATCACGCTGAACGAGATGGTGGAGCGGCTTGGGAACGAGCGGTCGGTCCGGATCAGCCGCAGTGCCTGGGCGCGTGGCTTGGCGGCCACGGGTGGACGTTCAAAAAGTCCGCACACGCATTGGAGCAGGACCGCCCGACATCCTGAAGTGCCGTCGCCCTTGGTTCGACAGCCAGCTCGATCCGGCGAAGCTCGTCTTTATTGATGAGACCGGGCTGTCGACCAAGATGGCCCGTCTGCGGGGACGTGCGCCGCGCGGTGAGCGCTGCCGGGCCGGGGTGCCGCACGGCCATTGGAAGACCACCACCTTCACCGGCGCGCTACGGCTGACGGGCATGACCGCTCCGTTCGTCTAGGACGGCGCCATGAACGGTAACGTGTTCCTGGCCTATGTCGAGCAGGTTCTGGTTCCGGCCCTGCGGAGGGCGACGTTGTCATCATGGACAACCTGCCTGTCCGGCGTCCGCGAAGCGATCGAGACGACCGGCGCGAGGCTCATGTTCCTGCCGCCCTACAGCCCCGACTTCAGATCGACAACGCCTTCTCAAAACTCAAGGCTCTTATGCGTGCCAAAGCCGAGAGGACAATCACAGCCCTGTGGAACGCCGTCGGATCGCTCATCGACCTTTTCACCCCAGCGGAAAGCCGGAACTAATTCAAGGCCGCCGGATATGACTCGGAATAAACGGGACGTGCTCTAGCTGCCGGAACATGGCTGGGGCGCCAGGATCCTCATTCTGCATTGCAGTGTCCAAATTTATGAAGTAATAGCAGATACTTAGCTGAGTGCCTCCTTTGCAGTCAAGGATCATTTGGAGCGCCCATGTGGTCTCAGCTTGGCGCCAGTCTGCCGCTGGATCGGTCTTGTTTCTAGCCGGGAACTGCCGTGGGGCTCGGCTCACGGAACGGACCTCTCTGGCAAGCGTACCAGTCTTAGCTGTGCACGGTGGTGGCGTTGTTGAGGACGGCCATTCAGGTATCCGTGAGCCCGGACCATTCCGGCGCTTGTATTAACTAAAGCCCACCATCCTGGCGGGCTGGAGTAATCGCACGCTTTTGGTTGCGCTGCTGCCACCAATTGGTCGCGTCCAGAGTGGTTGTGTACGCAGATGCGAATTCCAGCGACATGTCATACCGGTGAGCGGCGATGGGGCTCGGCTAAAGAAATTATACGAAGTAGGGCTGCAACCCGTGGCCGACATTCGCTCATCGGTGCTCGGCGTGGTTTACGTCTCGATCGGAGCCCCCTCTTGGCCGAAACATACTATCGGATGACTAAAGGCGAACTGAAGCCCCCTTTGGCTTCTCTGACTGAATGAGCGGCGCAGGACCGACACTCCGTCTCTCGACCCGCCCGGATTGAGCGCCTCCTCTATTCCACAGTCGAGGCGCTCGTGCATCTGCCCAGGTTTGATGCTGTCAAACGGCGGTTTTACACAAATTACTTTATGGAATTTAAGGCGAGCGTAGACCACTTGAGACACATGGGTGTGCGTTTGAACAGACGATTCAGGCATTATCTTCGAGCTGCCCCCGTTAAGTTTGACATCCAAGCTTTTCTTTGTGGTCGACATCATTGGCATGAGTTCCACAGTTCTGAAGCGTTTCAGCGGGGCCGATCCCACGATGATGGTGATCTCAATCGCGGCCAAGATTCCACAACCGGGGGATCAGAAGGAAATATAAGCATGTCCGGTTCTCGGTGGTTTCCGAACAGTCTTTGGTATGTGGTCCTCGCGGGGTCTGTTTGTGCGGCGTTTGCATTGGTGTTGGTCCTCGTTTCATCAACGGAATCCGTCCCATCGCACATGACATATGTGAAATATGGCTGCATTCCCGACGATCCTGCCAAGCGCGAATGGGGTCAATATCTTGGCCTGTCGACCTGTAAATGATCAGCGTGACAATGCTGACTCAGCCCAGGCTTGATCTAGTGAAAAGAACTGGAAATCGGAGTCCGAGAGGGCTCCGCTTTCCAGTTCTCTCCGCCAGGCTGTCGATGAGGCGGCCTTGCCCTGAAGGACGTCACGCAATCGACAGAAAGTCGGGCGATGCGGGCACCGCATCTGTCGCGGGCACTGTCGATGCAGCCGTCACCTGGCGGCCGTGGTCGTCGAAGGCAACGGCGACTAAGTTTGGCAAAGTCCTGGCAGACCCAGTTGTATTTGCAATCCGCACTGAGTCGCCGTGTCGTCTCGACGCCTGATCTACAAAACTGGCCATTGTCGAGAAGCGGAAATTGGGGGTGAAGCGTGACGGATCAAGTCGGTTTCCTTAATTTTGCAGAGGCGCGAGAAATTGCAAAACGTCGCCTGCCGCGAGGGATCTTCGAATACATTGATCGGGGAGCCGAAGACGAGCGGGCGCTGGCTGGAAACAGAGCTGCTTTCGATCGGATCAAGATCAAACCGTATGCCTTACGAAGCGGATCAAACAGATCGACGACGATTTCGCTCTTCGGTCACGAATATTGCGCTCCACTGGTGGTCACGCCGACGGCTTTCGCAGGATTGGTCTACTTCAATGGTGAGGTGGAACTCGCCAAGGCTGCGGCGGAGTTTGGCATTCCGTTCACAGCTGCGACGGAGGCGATAACTTCGATTGCGGCCGTCGCTCGTGCAACCTCAGTGCCGATATGGTTTCAACTCTACCTGTGGGACAAAGAAGAAATCTCGTTCGAACTGATGGACAAAGCCTGGAGTTCAGGCGTTCGAACGATTGTCGTCACCGTGGATACTCCCGTTCTGCCGAACCGGGAGTTCAACGTTAGAAACGGTTTTGATGTTCCTCTCCGATTTGCGCTTCGCAATGTTTTTGATGTTGCCATGCATCCGCGCTGGGCTCTCGGCGTTTTTGGGCGCTATGTCGTGACGGAAGGGGTGCCCACTTTCGCAAACTATCCTGATCAATACCGGAAGAATCTACTCAGGAGAGACCGGGGAGACCCCTTGGATTTTATGCCAAA
Source organism: Mesorhizobium sp. M7A.F.Ca.US.006.01.1.1 (assembly GCF_003997935.1). Lineage (GTDB taxonomy): Bacteria > Pseudomonadota > Alphaproteobacteria > Rhizobiales > Rhizobiaceae > Mesorhizobium. Next base: position 21,725 of record NZ_RZQL01000026.1, on the reverse strand, counting down.
TCTAAGTTGGGACCACATGGGCAGAATTCGCGACCGCTGGAAAGGGACCATGGTGATCAAAGGCCTCCTCCGGCAAGAGGACGCGCTCGAAGCCAAACGCGTCGGCGCCGACGGCATCGTCGTATCGAACCACGGCGGACGTAATCTGGACAGCGCGATTGCGCCAATCGACGTACTCCGCGGAATAGTCGACTGCGTTGGCCCGGCAATGACAGTGCTGGCCGACAGCTCGGTTCAGCGCGGCAGCGATGTCTTCAAGCTTCTGGCTAGTGGGGCGAAGGCGGTCCTGCTGGGACGTAGCATGCTGTATGGCACTGCCGCCGGCGGAAAGGCCGGAGCTATTGCAATGATGAGAATACTTAAGGAAGAACTCGCTCGGACAATGGACATGAGCGGCTGCCAAACGATCGCCGACGTCAATCAGGATATGATCGCCGCGAGCTGAACAGGAGGTAAATAGCAGAGCCATAAATACTCGTTGGGCGCGGTGACTCACGATCATCACTTCGTCACGACCTGTTACGGCATCCAGGCTGCTCGACATTCATTGCCTCATGACGGGGAATGCAGATAGAGAGCGACAGATCCAAAATATGAAGTCCGCACGTTGTGCCGGGGAAAATATCAGGCTGTAGCGCGCACCGTTGCTCCCCTTAACGAACTGATGCGTGTTGAGCATCAAAAGATTCTGGGTTCATACGATATATGAGGATTTAGAATTCCTGCAGGATCGAGTGCAACGCGGATGCGGTTCATCGCTGCGATTTCGACAGTGGACCGTGATCGCCAAAGATGCGCGGCCTTCTCTCGGCCGATCCCATGTTCTGCAGAAATCGAAGACGGTTCGTAGTACGCCAAGGCGTCGTATACGCATTCCTCGATAATGCGTGTCGCATCGGACGAGGACCCGTCGTGTCCTATCATGAAGTGAATATTGCCGTCCGCGAGATGCCCGAAATAGTAGGCGACGGCGTCTGATATTCGGGCTTTGAGGCGCGCCTCGACGTCTGCGATGTAAGCCGCATAGTTATGTGGTCGCATGCTGACGTCAAACGAAAGCACATGTTTATGGGCTCGCTCGATGACATCGGACCCATCACGGATGGACCAGAGACGGCTCTCCTGGACAGGTGTCGTCGCCAGCGCGCTATCGATAATGTCGTCGATTCCCTCCAAAGCTCCGACCAAACTGTCGACTGCTTGTTCGCCACTATCCATGCCCTCGACCTGGGCGAGAAGATAAACGGGATGGCCCGATGGAAGCGGAGGTGTTTCTTCCGACAGTGCGGTGCTCACTTTCTCGAAATAGCGGTTCCACATAATCTCCAAGGCCAGCAAAGAATGGCCGCAGCCTCTTTCTAACGCTTCCATCACCGTGAGCGCGCTGTTGAGGTGGTTGAGTGCCAACAGAACACTCGCCGTGCCGGCCGGGCGCGGGCCGAGCTTCAGCAAAGCCTTGGTCACGACCCCTAGCGTTCCTTCGGAGCCGATGAACATCTGTTTTAGATCGTAGCCGGCGTTGTTCTTGGGTAAGCCCCTTAGATCGGTAAGGATCGACCCGTCGGAAAGGACCACTTCAAGGCCGACAACATTGGATCGTGTCATGCCAAAGCGGATGACGGAATTCCCCCCCGCGTTCGTGGCGATGTTTCCACCGATGGTGCAACTGCCTCGAGCGCCAAGATCGACGCCATACCGCAGTTCGTGCTCCGCAGCGAAATCATGGACCGCCTCCAACTTCGTTCCCGCCCCCACCACAAGCAGGCGCGTGCTCGGGTCGAAGCTCTCGATCTTGTTTAGCCTCTCGGTGGAAATTCCGAAGTAGTGCGATGGCGTGTGGGTACCATGCACGAGTCCGGTGAGCCCCCCCAGCGTGACCACTGGAGCCTGGTGCTCATGAAAGAGCTTCAGGCACTCCGCCACTGCCTCGGTGGTCCCGGGTCTGACGACAAGCGCCGGGCCATCTTGAGGCCCGGCAATGACATTCGACCCGCCCACGACTTGCCGCAGGCTAGCCTCAAGGGTCTCGCTGTTCATGTCACGCCAGCGCCTGAAAACATTGCCGCGTCGTTGTCTATCTGGAGCAGTGTCGGTCTGTTTCTCTTGAAAGCTTCCTTGAGCTCACGGCTGAGTTGTTCGAGCGATTCAATTTGAACGGCATGGCATCCGAAGCCCATCGCAATCATCTGGAAGTCGGGCGTGTAGAGATCCACGCCCACCGTGGGGATGTCCGACGCAATCATTGCATCTCGGATTTCGCCATATGCTCGGTTGTTCCAGAGAATGATCGGAAGGCTGACTTCATTCTCAACTGCCGAGGTGAGTTCTTCGATCGTGTAGAGGAAGCTGCCGTCGCCGACGATCGCCACCACCTGACGATCCGGGCAGCCGATCTTCGCTCCGATGGCGGCGGGGAGGGCGCTTCCGAGCGTGCCGTAGCCGTTCGGGAACAGCCATGTGCCGGGCTCTTTCGATGGGAAGAAGTGATTACCTGTGTATGCAAGTTGAGTGGAATCGGCGCAGATGACGGCATTCGGATCAAGCGCTGCCGCTATGGCCCTCAGGATCGGCTTGTGCTTGTGGGACTCCGCGGACCAACCGGAGTCTTTTCCCACTGCCGACCTGATGTCGGCGACCCGTCGCTGAGCGATTTCTCTCTGATTAGCGTCGGCATCGCCGCACCCTTCGACTATCGCCTGGAGCGCGACCTTCGCATCGGAGAGCATTGCGATGCGCGGGAGATAGTTCATGGTCAACTGTCGCGGATCGATATCGATCCTGATCAACGCACCATTTATCCGGTAACTCTTGCAGGTGTAGAGCAGGTCCGTCTCACTGAGTTCCGTCCCCACTGCCAGCACGACGTCGGCATCCTCGATCGCGCGGTGCATCGGAGGGAAAGGAAGACTTGAGCCAAGGGAAAGGGGATGGGTTTCCGGCAGGATTCCCTTACCGGTATTCGTCGTCACCACGGGAATGCCAAGTTGCTCCGCGAGCGCCAGGACTTCTCGGTTCGCGCTGCGAGCTCCTCCGCCGACGATCATGATGGGGCGCTTGGCGCCCATTAGCATCGAGGAGACTCGGCTGATCACATCCGGGTGGGGCCCGGGTCTATACAGTTGGAGCGCTTGCTCGCCGGGCACCGCTACCTTCGAACTGAGGAGGTCTCTCGGAACTTCGATCAAGGCTGGCCGCGGACGCGACACCTCCATTGACGACATGGCCCGGTGGAAAACCTCCTCGATGTTTGAAGGCTCGAGCAAGGAATGGGTGAAAGCAGCAATCTGCTCCTGGACAGCGGACTGCGACTTGGTCTCGTGCAGGGCGCCGCGGCCAACACCGATTTCTCCGCGCAAGTTGTTCGTGGCGATCACGAACACCGGAATGGAGTCCGAATAGGCTTCGGCAATACCTGTAGCAGCGTTGAGCACACCGGGCCCGGTTATGAGCATGCACGCGGCCGGTCGGCCGGTCGCGAAGGCGTAGCCGTATGCCATGAACGCTCCGCCCTGCTCGTGCCGAGGCGTCACGTGCCTGATCCGCCGTTCGGGAAGGGATTTATAGAAGTCGACGGTGTGCACCCCAGGAATGGAGAAGATCGTGTCGATCCCATAGGATTCCATGAGACGAAGAATGGCATCGGCCACGGTCGTCTCGACGATTTCCCTTTTGTCACCCATATCAGGCCTCCCCGCTTTTGGTCAGAGCCATGACCGCCCTGGCAATCTTGCGCGTGGAATTGACGAGGTCGGCGGTCCCGACGTGCTCCTCAGGTGTGTGAGCCCACTTCTCATCGCCGGGGCCGAGACCGATCGTGGGGATGCCGGCCGCGTTCATGAACGTGCCGTTCACACCGAAACGCCAGGCCGAGATTGCCGGGGCGGCGTCGTCGACGTCGAGTGCGGCGACGATGGCAGCTTGGGCCACCAGGCTGGTTTGTGGGGTGAACATCAACGGGTAATGATTGGTGACTTCCGCGCTCCACTTGCCCCCCTCGGTTTCTCCGTATGCGGACTTTAGTATTTGACGGATTTCCGACAGGCAGCTCTCTTCATCCTCTCCCCTGATGTAGCGACGGTCGACCCTCATCTTCACGAGGTCCGGTACGACGGCGGTGCCATTGTCCGGGAAGGAATGCATGCCGGTCACGACTACCGTGGCAGGGCCAAGAAGCTCGTCTTCCGGCAGCGTAGAAGCGTATTGCTCCAAAGCACCGATGAACGCCGTCGAAAGATAGATCGCATTGACGCCGTTCGACGGCTCCGACGCATGGGAGGTTCGCCCATGGAAGCAGACCTCGAACTCCAGCTTGCCGCGGTGACCGAGATAGACTTGCCCCCTCGTTGATTCCACCGAGATTCCATAGTCCGCGCGAATTCCGCTTTCGATAACAGCCTTCACACCCTTGGGAGAGTCCGTCTCTTCCTCCACGTCGGCGACAACGATCACATCGCCGCCCGGCTTTAGCCCGCTGCGCCGCAGGGCACCCACCGCATAGATGGCCGAGATAACGTTACACTTCATGTCACACGATCCACGGCCGAAAATGGCCTGACCGCTTTCGCCCCAACGGGCGGCGTCCACAAGTTCACCGGAGAACGGATTCTGCATGGCGCCAACCGGGACGTGATCGATGTGGCCGTTGATCATCACGGATGGCCCGGTTCCATCACCGAATACCGTCCCGATAACATTTCCGTTCGCATCGATTTTTACGTCGTCAAAGGAAAGCTCGATCATCTTTTCGGCAACGAATTTCGCGACATTCGCCTCTTGGCCCGTGAGGCTCTCGATGCGTACCACCTCCTGGCAAGCCGCGATAAGCGCAGGAGCGTCGATCGCTTCGTCAATAGCCGCACCAACTGAATTTCTGAACATGATGAAGTACTCTTCTGTCTACTGTCGACATTTCTGACCTTTGTGAATGGCCTGATGTCGGGATTGATGGGAAATTTGGTGCCGAGTCTCGTGATGCTGCCGTCCGGCCGCGTTGAGCTATTTCGTGGAAGCAAAGGCATCCAGTGATGTCATTATGTGCTCAGCGAGCGCTGCGGCGGCCTTGTCTGGATCGCCGCTTTCGATCGCTTGCACGAGAGGCTCATGCTCCTGAGCAACGTCCATGAGATTCTTGTAACCTGCATTATCGATAGTTAGCGCGAGGCGAAGATGGTCGAACAGAAGCCCGGCGACCTTTTCGATGTACGGGTTCTTGGCCATCCGCCAGAGAGCTTCGTGGAATTCAAGTTCTGCGTCGACCAAGCCAGGCAAATCGCCATTCTTCGCAAAATTCGACATCGTTTTGATGAGCTTGCGCAGCTTCTTGACGTCTTCGACGGTATGTCGCTCGGCCACCGCCCTGATCGCTAATGCCTCGATGGCATTCCTCACGACATACAACTCGCGAATTTTCTCCTCACCCATCTGGATAACCGAGGTCCCGTAATGGGTGCGGCTCTCAAGAAGCCCGGCTTCGGTCAGGCGATTGACGGCTTCGCGGATCGGCGCGCGGCTGATGCCGAGAGATTTGGCGATGCTCGCTTCGACGATGCGCTCCCCCTGGGCGATCTGTCCGGAAAGAAGTTTGGCACGGAGGTCGAAGTAGACCTGGTCAGCAACCGAATTACGCTGGATCACCAAACCGTTGGTTTCATCTTGTTTCACGACACCCATGGCGGGCCTTTCTTCATGGTTGGCGCAACCTACCGAATTCGGTCCAAGATCAGCGCAGGCAACTTAGCGGAACTTGCGAAAAAAGAATACGAAACCGTGCAACGACACGGATCCGCTCCGTTTTCAAATGTGAAGAACGTCCCCGGCTTTTCGCCGGGGACGTTGGGCGGATTAGGCAGCAGGTTTCACAGATTTGCACGACAAAGAGGCGGCACGGTCAAGTGCATCAACGATGATATCGGCTTCCATTTCGGTAAGCACCAGCGGAGGAAAGAACTTCAGACCGGGTGGATCGATTTCCGCGACGCTGTGGCATAAGACGCCATCGGCGAGGATCTCTCTGTAGAGTTCACGCCCGACATCCCGGTTGGCAACTTGAACCGAGACGGCGAGCCCGAAGGATGTGACGCCCTTGAGAACATCGGAATGTTTCGAGCAGAGCGCTTGGAAGCCGTTGTGGAGGTACGCTCCGACTTTGCGGACGTTCTCCAACAAAGCTGGACTCGAGGCGACGTCGAGCACCTTCGCGGCGACAATACAGCTGATCTCGTTGCCGCCGAGGCTAGAGATGTACGCGAACCGATGCTGATTCATGCACTGCTCATAAATCTCCGCCCGCATCAACACCGCACTCGCTGGGTACAGGCCGCCCGACAAGCCCTTCCCGGTGATCATCATGTCCGGATCGATGTCATACTGCTCTGAAGCCCACAGTGTCCCCGATCGACCCAGACCCGCGCGTGTTTCATCCACGATGAACAGGACTCCGCGCTCTTTGCAAAGGCGGGAAGCCTGGGTGAAGAAGTCGTTGGAAGCCGCCTCGAAGGTCTCGTAGTCCATCGGCTCGATGATGAAGGCCGCGATCTCGGAGGTAAGAAGACGGTCGAGTTCCTCGATATCGCCGAACCGCTCGAGAAAGTTCGAATGCGAAGGAAGATTATAGTGGTCGATGATCCCTTCTTCGGGCGAGCCCGTGACAATCGCCGCGAATCCTGTGTGGCCGTGATATCCATGCCTGTAGGCAAGCATCTTCTGGCGCTTGGTAACGCGGAACGCGAACATGGTTGCCAGATCGACCGAAAGAGTGGAGCAAAGAGTAATCACGCTTCGATTCAGATGGGCCTTGGGCGCGAGCGTCGCCAGCTTGTCCTGGAGTTCCAAATATTTGGCATTTGGTACTGACCAAAGCCCGGTGTCGCGGCCGTCGTCGAGCGCCTGCCGCAGCGCAGCCAAAATCTCCGGATGGCGATGCCCCAACGCGTGCACGCCGCCGCCAGTGCCGCAGTCGATCAAACGCCGCTTGCCCTCGATGTCCCACATGTAAACGCCTTCGCGTTTGCCGATGACAAATTCAGCGCCTTTCGCCTTCTGCCGCTCAGCATTTGACCGCCAGGACCGCTCGATGAAGGCGTCGAAAATTTCGGCACTTGTGTGAAGTGCCTTCTGGTTTTCGGTTGTCATTTTACGATTCCGTTCTCGCAGTCACTGCGCATCCAAAGTGAAGTGCCAAACCTTCGAGACGATCTTCCATCCGGCGGCGGTTTTGACGCAGGTCAGTTCGTCCACGAAGTTCTTCGGAATGAAAATCTCCTTGACCCGAAGATGAGCTGTCGTGGGACTGGCGATCTCGATCGCAACGACCTCGTCTCGCCTCGGATCGTTGCGGGAAGCCGGTGAAACACGGCCCCGCACGATCGCTAGGTACTTGTCGACGCCAATGATTACGGGTTCCGCTTCGGTGAAGCAGTAGAGCATCGCTGCGGGATGAAACACCTCAGCGAAGAGGTCCGCCTTTCCGAAATACAGCGCGTCGAAGTACTTGTTTGCGAGCTCGCGCAACGCGGCTTGGCCTGACATTATGTCCTCCCTTGCGTTTGTTCTATTCGGGCCGATCAAGCCTGTTTCGTCGTGCGGTTCTGGTGAGCGACCGCCGCCAGGCACGTGAGCTCGAACATCAGGTTCGCGGCGTTGATGCAGGTTATCCCGGTCGGATCGAGCGATGGCACGACTTCACAGATGTCACCGCCGATCAAATCGATGCCATTGAGCGACCGCAGGATCATTTGGGCGTCCCGCATCATGATGCCGCCTGGCTCTGGGACACCCGTGCCGGGTGCGTCTTTCGGGTCCAGACCGTCGATATCGATCGAGAAGTAAGTCCGGCCGGCGCCGACTACGCGTTTGATCTCCTCGATCACCGCTGCGCGCCCCATCGTCTCGTACTCGTCCATCGTGATCATACGGATGCCGACCTGACCACCGTAGACAATGTCGTCGTCGCCGTAGCGGGTGCCTCGCAGACCGATCTGGACGATCCGCTTGGGGTCGAGAAGGCCTTCTTCGACTGCTCGACGGACGAAGGTGGCGTGGTTGTACTTCGTTCCCATGAATTCGTCGAAGGTATCGGAATGCGAGTCGATCTGGACCAAGCCGACCGGGCCGTTCTTCGCAATCGCCCTGAGAATTGGAAGCGGGACGGTGTGGTCTCCGCCCACTGAGATCGGAACGGCCCCGGCTTCATGGACGCTCTTGAAGAAATCCTCGATGCGCTCAACGCTCTTCTCGACGCTGAGGGGATGGGTCGGCGCGTCGCCAATGTCGGCAATGTTAGCAATGCGGTATGGCGCGACTCCGGTGGTCGGGTTTACCTGTCGGATCAGGCGCGAGGCTTCGCGAACGCCCGCCGGTCCCTGTCTCGCACCGGACCGGTACGTCGCACCGAGATCCAGTGGAACGCCGACCAGGGCGATGTCGATGGAGGGCGAAATCTCGGATCGGGCGGCACGCATGAACGTCGCGATCTCGGCGTATCGCGGGGTTACGGATGAATCAACGGGATTGAATTCGTTCGACATTTCATTCCTTTCTTGTCGGCCATTAGGGTCAAGCGGCCGCAAATTCAGATCAATGCGTCAATGCCTCAGGAGGTGGAGCATGTGTTTGCGGTAACGGGTGAATTCCTCGCTCGCGACGATGTCGGGGACGCGGGGCCTCGGCAGCTCAATTCTGAAGTCTTCGATGATCCTGCCGGGGCGCGCGCTCATGACCAGTACGCGGTCCGCAAGATAGACGGCTTCCTCGATATCATGGGTCACGAAGATCACGGTGGTCCGTTTGCGAGACCAAATATCGAGCAACAGTTCCTGCATCCGAGAACGTGTCTGGGCGTCGAGCGCCCCGAACGGCTCATCCATCAACAGAACGCTAGGCTCCATCGCCAGAGCGCGGGCGATCGCCACGCGTTGCTTCATGCCGCCCGATAGGACTTTCGGAAACTGCTCCGCATATTCCTTGAGACCCACAATCTCAATGAGTTCATTGGCGATTTGAAAGACCTTGGCCTTCGGCCAGCGATTCAGTTTCGGGCCGAACTCGATGTTCTGCCTCACCGTAAGCCATGGATAGAGTGAATAGTTCTGGAAGACCATTCCGCGATCCGGGCCTGGTTGGGCAACGGATCGTCCATCGACCTTGATTGACCCTGTCGAAGCTTCCACCAGCCCGCCCACGACGTTGAGCAAAGTTGATTTTCCGCATCCGGACGGTCCGAGAAGGCAGACGAACTCGCCTTGCTCGATTTCCAGATTGGTATTCGTCAGCGCTATCTGCGGAGCTTCGCGATGCCGGGTGAATTCCACGCTGACGTTGTCGACAAGAACACGTGTCATGGTGGTCCTCAATACATGTAGGGAAAAAGCTTGCGGTGCGCATAGCGGAATGTGAGGTCGGTTAAGACGCCCAGGATGCCGACGGCCACGATGCCGGCGATGACCTGATCAGTCAGAAGAAAGCGCTGGGATTGCAGGATGGCGATCCCCATTCCCTTGTCTGCTCCGACGAGTTCCGCGACGATGACATAGGTCCAGGCGATACCTGCGGTAATGCGGAGTGCGTCCACGATTGCTGGGATGCAGGCGGGCAGCAAAACCTTGAAAAACACCTGTCGCGAACTCGCTCCAAGCGAGTAGGCACTGTTCATAAGGTCACTTGAGACGCCTTCCGAAATGCTCGAGATGAACAGGGCGAGCGGGAAGAACGTACCCATGAAGACGATCGAGATTTTCTGGGATTCGTTGATCCCAAGCCAGATGATCATCAGTGGCACGAAGGCCGTTGCAGGCAAATAGCGCGCGGTGCTGAGCAAAGGCTCGAGAAGCGAACGGAAGAACGGGAAATTCCCGATGAGGATGCCGATCGGCACGGCCACTACCGCCGCGATAAAAAATCCGCCGAATACACGGTAAGAGCTCGCCCACACGTCGTCCAAATAGCTACCGCTCACGACCATGTTGGCCAGACGACTGGCGACTGCGATGGGGCTGGGAAGAAAGAAGGGTTGAATCCAACCGGCCTCGGTGACAAGCAACCACAGCAGAAAGAAGCCCAGTACGCCGACGACGGAAATCGTCATCCGTTCGCCAGCAGGCAGGTTTGCCCTGGGTCTCAAATATGTCCGCACCTTGGTGAGGAAGCCTGGGCGTCTCTCAGAGACGCCCGCCGTTTTGAGTTCGCTTTTCATTGGAAGCGCTTGGGAAGTCCGCATCGTCCCTGCAAGCTCACTTTGCCAGCTCGCCGGCGATGCCGACGACCTTTGCCGCGTCCGGCGTCGCGCGCAGCACGCCGATTTTCTGATAGAACTCGCCCGCCTGGGACACGAGTGCAAACGCCGCGCTGCGATCACCGGAGAAGAACGCCACGTTGTCCTCTTTGCTGAAGAAGCGAACGTCCTTCAGCGTGCCCTCGAGTGTCTCGGTGCTCATTTTCAGATTTCGAGCAATGATCTCATGCGCCTCTGCTGGGTTCTTCCCCATGAAAGCGATGCCTTCGAAGTAGGCGTCGACGAAAGCCTTCATCTCCGTCTTGTGCTGGTTGGCATAGTCTGACTTCGCGGCGAGCGCGTCGACGATCAGGCCGGGCATCGTGCTGGTGTCGGCCAGAATTTTGCCGAAGTCGGTGGCTGCGGCCTTTGAAAGCCACGGCTGCCACGTCACGGCGGCATCGACGCTGCCGGCAACGAAGGCTGCGCCGGCGTCACCGGACTTCATGTCGATGACATGGACGTCTTCTAGCTTCAATCCGGCCTTGTTGAGCGCCTGCGCGAGAAGGAACTGCGAGACCGAGCCCTTCTGAACACCGACTGATTTGCCCTTCAGGTCGGCGACGGTCGCTATCTCCTTCTTCGCGACAATTCCGTCGCCGCCGGCCGACTCGTCGAGTGCGGTCAGAACCTCTAGGTCAGCTCCATTGCCGGTGAACAGTGCGAAGTTGTCCATGGTCGAGGCGACGATATTGATCTGACCGCCCTGCATTGCGGCGATGGCGTCTGATGATGCCTCGATGATCTGCAGGTTTACATCCAGTCCTGCCTTTTCGAAGAAGCCCTTTTCCTTGGCGATGTAGAGCGCGCCGTAACCAATCCAGGTCGAGTGCGCGACCGAAATCTTTTCCGCCGCGTCAGCGACGTTCCAGGTTGAAGACATTGTGATTGCGATTGTACCCGCAAGAGCGAGCTTTTTAAGGAGTTTCATTGACGTTCCCCATTGTTTGGCGACTGTCATCTGTCGACAATGTTTCGTCTCACATAAATCTGACCTAGTCAATGCGAAATGGTCCTCTCGCGATAACTGTGATTTATGGGCTTGCACCACCTTATGAAGTCTGTGTGGGATTTATCCTGAAACGGCGGATGCACGGTCGAAAGGCGGAATATGCGTTTTGAAATCCCACCCCTGGACAAGGTCGACATCCGGCTTCTTCGGGTCTTTAAGGCGGTGACCGAGTGCAATGGTTTCGCGGCCGCCGAGGAAACGCTCGGCTTGGGCCGATCAACGATCTCAATCCACATATCCGACTTGGAGACGCGCTTCGGACTGAAGCTTTGCGTTCGCGGTCCTAGTGGGTTCTCTCTGACGCCACAGGGACAGGTCGTGTACGAGGCCACCCTCCGGCTCTTTAGCGAGATCAACAGTTTCAGAACGACGGTGGCCGGGTCCAAGGGGCAACTCATGGGCGAACTGACGATATGGCAGATGGAGAACATTGCCAGCGATCCGCTGAACCCCTTGGTAGGCGCGCTTCGGCGATTTCGCGAGCGCTCGAATGGTGTTGAAATAACCATGAATGTGGTGCCGTCCAACGAAGTCGAGCGGGGGGTCTATGACGGTCGTTGCGATCTTGGTCTTACTGGAAGCCGCAGCCCGTTGAATGGCTTGAAGTACGAGCAGGCCTACACCGAAAGGATCACGCTTTACTGTAGTTCGAAGCATCAGCTTTTCGGCCGCTCCGAAGGCACGCTGGCTGATGATGACTTGCGTCAGGTAGATTTCGTCAGACGAGGTTTTGTTACTCAGCAGCAGGAAATGGTCGAAACCAATTGGAACTCAACGGTTGTTTCGATGCATGTCGAATCGACCCTCCAATTCATATTGACGGGGCTCCATATCGGTTATCTTCCGGATCAGTTCGCTGCTGCATGGGTGGACCTAGGCATGCTGCGAAAAATCAATCCGGAACGATTTAGTGTGAATTGGCCGGTGTACATCGTGTCTCGGGAGAGCAACGCTCCCTCTATCCTCGTCTCGACGTTTCGTGATGATCTCCTTAGCGAGTCGAGAGACCTGGCAAGCCAGGAAACGAATTGAGCCACGTCAGAAGAGGGTTTGGACGATCTGCGCCAGCACTCTGCCTCCCGCCTTGAATTGCGTTTTGTCGATAAACTCGTCGACCTGATGGGCCTGGGATATGCTCCCCGGCCCAAAGACAACTGTTGGAAGCCCCGCCGCTTGGAAGAAGCCTGCCTCGGTCGCATATGACACGGCTTTCACATTCGACGACGAACTGAAGCGGCTTACGAGCTGTTCCGCAGCACTGGAGGCTTCTCTGACAAGTGGCGGAATATCGAAACGCTCGGTGATCTTGATCTCAGAGCCGGGGGCTGTCGCGCGCAGCCCAGGAAGCACTACATCCCGTGCAAGGTTTGAAATCCGTTCAAAGATAGTTGTAGCCTGCCCCGGCTCCAGTGTCCTGGCCTCCATCTGGAAGCTGCACCGAGCGGCAATAACATTTCCAGCGGTGCCTCCTTCGATGACTCCCACGGTGACAGTGGGATGCGGCACGTCGTATAGCCCGGAATTTGGCGAGAGCTGTTTCTCAAACTCCCTGGCAATCTGCTCCACCTCGCAAACCAGGCGAGCGGCCGCATGAATGGCGTTCGCGCCCAGGTGCGGCAGACTTGAGTGGGCCGCTTTGCCGAGAACTTCGACCGTCCAATCGAGCGCGCCCTTATGCGCACCGACGACCTGCAGTTCCGTGGGTTCGCCCACGATGACGGCGAGAGGCTTCGGGACGGACTTCTCGATATGGCAGACGATCGGTTTTACACCTTCGCAGGAAATCTCTTCATCATAAGAAAACGCAAGATGGAGCGGTTTCGTGAGCTCGGCGATGGGAATCGTCGCGGCAAGCGATAGGGCAAGGGCGAGGAAACCTTTCATGTCCACCGCCCCGCGCCCATAGAGGCGCCCATCCGCCTCTCGCAACGCGAATGGGTCGGACGTCCAGGACTGGTTCCCCGCGGGAACGACGTCCATATGGCCCGACAGGACAATGCCGCCCGGAACCATTGGTCCCAAAGTCACAAGTAGACTGGTCCTGGTGCCATCGGATGAGGGGAACCTTTGGATGGCTGCCCCCAAGGACTTAGCGAACGTTTCGACATAGTCCGCAATGTCGTGGTTGGATTGGCCTGATAGGGACTTAAATCCCACCAGCTTAGACAGGATTTCGATAGAGTCTGTGGTGAGCATATTTCGGTCGACCCCTGGTTCCACTGGCTGCGACGGCGACTTGACCCGAGGGTTAAAGTCGCCGTCGCCGTCCGCCGGCAAATGGGAGGATGCCGTTGGTCGCCATGTATGCCGAAAGCGAATACCTATCATTTAACCGAGCGAGTGAGGCCCTTCAAGCGAACCCCGAATTGGCCTAAACATTTGTGTCACTTCGACTTTTGAGGCTTCTGACGGGTCTACTTCGGTATATAGGCCCGCTGTTCCCTTGAGATTGTCTCCCACCTTTGGGGTCGTAATAGAAGCCATCCGTACTGCAGATGATTTCAAACCTTCAAACAACGGTTTGAAGCCTGTCTGAGCGCCAAGGATTGCGTGGTGCTATGACAAATTACCCCCCTAACGAAAATCCTTGGTATTACAGATTAAAAAAAGTTGTCGACAGTAGACAGTGATTTGCCATACCCACCTGGCAAGGCAGCAGATGAGGTTTCAGATTGAACTGGGCTGGGCAGATTGCTTCGGGAACGATTCTCACCGTCGGACTGGCGCTCGCGACGCTTCCGGTCGGGCTGTTGTTTGGATTGGTGCTGGCCTTGGCATCGAGGTCGGAAAAGCTTTGCCTGCGTGTCGTTGCGGCGGTCTACTCGACAGTGTTCCGCGGCTTGCCGGAGCTTCTCACGCTGATCGTGATCTACTACGGAGCACAGGAACTGCTCAATCAGTTCGCTGACGAAATCGGGATCGACGGATTTGGCGAGATCAGCCCGTTTGCAGCGGGCGTATTCTCTTTGGCTCTCGTTTTCGGAGCCTTCTCCGCGGAAGTCTTCCGGTCGGCTTTAAACTCCATTGCGAGCGGCCAGGCCGAGGCCGCTCAGGTGATCGGCCTCAATCGCTTTCAGACGTTCAAGGATGTCATCGCGCCGCAGATGCTGCGGGCTGCGATGCCAGGTCTGTCGAATACGTGGATCGTATTGTTGAAAGATACATCGTTGGTCTCGATCATCGCACTCAACGACCTAATGCGGACGACCAGCCTGGCGGTATCGAGCACGAAGCAACCCTTCGAGTTCTACGGGGCTGCCTGCATCATCTATCTCCTGTTGACCACGGTCTCCGAACGTACCGCGGGCGTTCTTGAGACACGGCTCTCTCGCGGATATGCCAGGAGCGTGTCTTGAATTTGTTCCTGCCCGACTTTATCCCTCAACTTCTGGCCGGTTTTGCCGTCACCCTAAAGATCGTGGCAATATCAGCCTTGCTGGGGTTCCTCGCCGCAATCCCGCTGACACTGGCGCTTCTCAGTGGTCGTACATTCATACGTTACATGGCAAGTTTTTACCTGCTCTTCTTCCGCGGTACGCCTCTGCTTGCGCAGCTTTTCCTGGTTTACTACGGAAGCGGTCAGTTCCGCGTAGCCCTGGAGGATGTCGGCCTCTGGTGGCTCTTCGCAGACCCATTCTTTTGCACGATCTTGACGTTTTCGCTGAACACCGCAGCCTATCAGGCCCAGATTTACCGCGGGGCCATAAACATGGTAGCGCGCGGACAAGTCGAGGCGGCACAGACCCTCGGTCTGTCCCGCCGCAACACGTTTCTCGACATTTTGATTCCACAAGCGATGGTCGTCGCAGTGAGACCGCTCGGCAACGAGCTTGTCCTTCTTGTCAAGGCGAGCGCGGTCGCTTCCATCGTCGCCGTCTATGATCTGATGGGCGCCGCCAGATTGGTCTATGCGAGGAGTTTCGAATTAAGCCCATATCTTTGGGCAGGGCTTATCTACATCTGCTGCGTCGAGGTGCTCAGGTTGAGCTGGAATGTCCTCGACCGTCGGTTTCGGCGGCATCTGCCGAGCAGCCATTGACAGAAGCCCGCGCATCAATAGATTGGCGACTGTCGACAATAAATCCGGTCGATACCCCTAGGAGGAACAAATGAATTGGAAGCGCCTTATGACGGCGGCCGTCTTTATGGCTGTCTGCTCGGTCAACTCGGCTTACGCACAGCAAGACCTGAAAATCGGAACGGAGGGGGCCTTTCCCCCCTTCAATTTTGTCGATGCGAATGGCCAGCCGCAAGGGTTCGAAGTCGATCTCGGTTATGCGATCTGCAAGGCGGCCAAGCTCAATTGCACATTTACCGCTATCGCGTTCGACGGCTTGATTCCGGCACTCAAGGCAAAGAAGATCGATGCGATTATCGCCTCGATGAACATCACCGACGAGCGGAAGAAAGTCATCTCGTTCGTTGGACCCTATTACGTCGATCCGCCGCGCTTCATCGGCAAATCTGGATCGCCTGCCGATATTACCCCCGCCGGACTCAAGGGTAGAACCATCGGTGTGGCGTCGGGAACGATCAGCGAGAGCTACGTTCGCGACGTCGCCGGGACGACAGCGAAAATCACGAGCTATCCCAGCCTGGACAATGCCCTTCTTGACTTGTCGGCCGACCGCGTCGAACTCGTCCTCGACAACGCAATCGCCCTCTCTGAGGGATTTTTGAAGAAGCCTGAAGGAAAGGGGTTTGAGTTTATCGGGCCTGCGCTGTCGGACACGAAGCACTTCGGCATCGGGCCAGGCATTGGAATTCGTCAGAACGATAAGGCTGCGGCATCCGCGCTTGCTGCAGGTCTGAAGGCAGTACAGGACTCCGGTGACTTCAAAACATTGAGCCAGAAGTATTTCGGCATGGATATCTCTCCGAAGAACCCATGAGTATTCGGAGCAAGGACATGGACTTTGGCCGACACACAAACACTCCGGCGATCGATGTCGCCGGAGTGTCCAAGCAATTTGGCCTACACCCGGTTTTGACAGCAATTAGCTTGCAGATGCCTGCCGGAAAGCGGTTCGTCGTCTGCGGTCCGTCGGGATCGGGCAAGTCGACCCTTGTACGCTGCATCGTCGGTCTTGAGCGACGATCCGCAGGCTCGATCAGGGTGGCGGGTCATGATCTCGACATGGACTGTGCGAACGCAAGGCAACTCGCCGGCGACGTCGGAATGGTTTTCCAGCAATTCAATCTTTTCCCGCATCTTACCGTCATGGAAAACCTTACCCTTGCCCCGCGGCGCGTGAAGAAGATGACTCGGGCTGCTGCGAAAGAGATTGCTATGTCGCAGCTGAGAAAGGT
Organism: Mesorhizobium sp. M7A.F.Ca.US.006.01.1.1; assembly: GCF_003997935.1. Taxonomy (GTDB): domain Bacteria; phylum Pseudomonadota; class Alphaproteobacteria; order Rhizobiales; family Rhizobiaceae; genus Mesorhizobium. Next base: position 5,136 of record NZ_RZQL01000026.1, on the reverse strand, counting down.
GCGCGTGGATCAACTGAAGGATAAGTATCCGTCCCAGTTGTCGGGAGGTCAGCAGCAACGCGTGGCAATCGCCCGCGCTTTGACGATGCAGCCCGCCGTCATGCTCTTCGACGAGCCGACTTCTGCGCTCGATCCGGAACTGGTCAACGAAGTGCTCGACGTCATGCTGGGTCTTGCCGACGAAGGGATGTCGATGATGATCGTCACGCACGAGATGCGGTTTGCGAGGCAGATCGCTGACCAGATCGTCTTTATGGACAAGGGGGAGATCGTCGAGGTTGCGCCGCCCGACTGCTTCTTCACCACGTCCCAAAATACCAGGGTGCGTTCTTTTGTAGAAGCCACGACAAGAGGATAGGTGTCAGTCGCTGTACCTTCATGGTTGGCATACGAAAGCAAATACAATGAAGCTTATGACTGATCTTGGTTCAGTTATCGCGTGGCGCCGTCAATTCAGGCCAAATCCAGATTTTCTCCACGATATTCCCGAGACGGCAGGTTAGTCGCGTCATCTGTGGGTTCTGTAGCGAATGTCGCCGCAGCGCTCGCCAGTCAGTCTACATGTCCTTGCTGCCCTCGGCCGATGGAGCGAGCGCGGCCAAAGCCAGGGCCGGTCCCCTTGTAAAACCACCGGCACGATGAGGAGCCAAATGATCAGGTCCGGCGTTGCATCCAAATTGAAAGACGGCACTCTGCTGGCCAACAAAGCGCTTGTGGGCGGGCGCTGGGTTGGAGCGAGCGAAGGATCCATCTTCCCCGTGACTGACCCCGCCACCGGCGAACACATCCTATCAATCCCAGATCTCGGCGAATTGGAACTCCAGGAAGCAATCGATGCTGCTCACAAAGCGCAGAAGAAATGGGCGAAGCTGACGGGAAAGGAACGCGGATCGTACCTTCGAAAGCTGTATGACCTCGTCGTTCAAAATGTCGAAGATCTTGCACTCATTTTGACAGCTGAAATGGGCAAGCCCCTGCAGGAAGCCCGGACGGAAATTCTCTATGGGGCGTCCTACATCGAGTGGTTCGCTGAGGAAGCAAAACGGATTTACGGCGATGTCATTCCCGGCCATCAGGCTGACAAGCGCATTTTTGTGCTGAAGAGTCCGGTTGGTGTGGTTGGTGCAATTACGCCCTGGAACTTCCCGAGCGCGATGCTCGCCCGGAAACTCGCGCCCGCCTTGGCGGTGGGATGTTCGATGGTCGCCAAGCCGGCCGCGCAGACACCATTGTCTGCGCTCGCCCTTGGGGTACTTGCGGAGAGGGCCGGTTTCCCCGAGGGCGTGCTGAACATCGTCACATCAACCAACTCAGCTATGGTTGGGTCGGTGTTCTGCGCAAACGACAAAGTTCGAAAGATCTCGTTTACAGGCTCGACGAATGTCGGGCGGATCCTCATGAGGCAGGGTGCAGATCAGATCAAGAAGCTCAGCCTTGAACTTGGTGGCAATGCGCCGTTCATCGTTTTCAACGACGCCGATATCGAGGCGGCCGTCGAAGGGTCGATCGTTGCCAAATTCCGCAATGCGGGCCAGACCTGCGTCTGCGCAAATCGCATCTATGTGCAGTCGGGAGTCTACCAGGAGTTCGCGTCGAAACTCGCAAGCCGGGTACGCGACCTGAAGGTCGGCAATGGCTTTGCCGAAGGGACCCAAGTCGGCCCTCTGATTGATGAAAACGCTGTCAAGAAGGTCAAAGAGCATTTGCAGGACGCGCTGTCGCACGGCGCGCAGATAGCGACAGGCGGGACAAGCGGTGAACAAGGCAAGCAGTTTTTCGCGCCGACCGTGCTGCTCGGTGTCACCTCCAAGATGAAGGTGGCGACGGAGGAAACCTTCGGTCCCCTTGCCCCTCTATTCTCGTTTGAGACGGAGGAGGAGGTCGTGGCAATGGCAAACAATACTGAGTTCGGTCTGGCAGGCTATTTCTATTCGCGGGATGTCGCCCGCATATTCCGCGTTGCCGAAGATCTTGAAACTGGGATGGTCGGTATCAACACAGGTCTTATCTCTACTGAGGTCGCTCCATTTGGCGGCGTTAAGCAATCGGGGATGGGGCGGGAGGGCTCGAAATATGGGGCCGACGACTACATCAACATCAAGTACATCTGCTTGAGCGTTTCGTAAGCGTTGATCGAGGGTTGGGAAGCATCGCGCAATGGGCGCAGCTTGCCAGATTATCTGTCTATCGGCACTCATGGCGGCAGTGGGCCGACGCCTAAGCTTCGACGTTTGCAATCATCAAACGTCGGTTTGGGCCACCGTGGTTTCGAATTTTCTCCGGTTATCTAAACAGGAACCAGCGAGCCTCGGTCGCCTAAGTAGCGAGGCGGCGAAAGCAGGGCCTCCGCCGAAGATCAGAACGGCACGAGGCGGGCTGAAGGGAGTGGCTTCCAGCCGAACTGCCAAACTTTGATGATTTCGACGCGCCGGGATCTTCAGGATCATCGTTACCGGCAGACGCCCTTCGTCACCCATGATGGGGCAGATAGAGCAGAAGTATGAACGAGGACATTAGCAGCTACTTCAAACGTTTCTCGGTCCCCGACGAGGTCATTTCCTTCGTCGGCCGTCCGATAGGCCACTTCATTGACGGAAGGGAAGTTGATTCAGCTGCGGAAGCCATCGACATCATCGAACCGTTCACCCGTCAAAGATTGACGGGTCTGGCAAGCGGAAGTGCGGAAATTGTCGATCGCGCAGTGCGGTCGTCCCGCAAGGCTCTCAACGGTCATTGGGGCAGAATGTCGCCGCTGGAAAGACAGCGGCTCGTTTTGCGGTTGGCCGATGCGATGGACGCCGATGCAGATTTCCTGGCCCATCTGGAAACCATCAACGTTGGGAAAGCGATTTCAGACGCGAGGTCGATCGATGTTTTCGGCTCGATCGCAAATTTTGAGTACTTTGCCGGCTGGACGAGCAAGCTGGATGGAAGGACTGCTACCGCAGTCTCCCTGCCGGGTGAGACGCTAACCTACACTATCAAGGAACCGGTCGGGGTAGTCGCGGCAATCATCCCGTGGAATTTCCCCTTGCAGATTCTCTCCTGGAAACTTGCGGCCGCGCTTGTTTGCGGATGCACGGTCGTATGCAAACCGTCGGAGCTCACGCCTCTCTCGGCAATGAGGGTCGCCCAGCTCGCGACCAAGGTTGGTTTTCCTGACGGCGTTATCAACGTCGTCAACGGGCTTGGCCATATTATCGGCCAGGCGTTGGCCGCCCACCCGGGTATCGACAAACTATCGTTCACCGGTTCAACAGCCGTGGGCACGGCGGTTGGGAAAACCGCGCTCGATACGATGAAACGGCTAACGCTTGAGCTGGGAGGCAAGTCGCCTGTTATCGTGACGAACAAAGCGAACCTGGATAACGCAGCGGGCGCTATTTTATCAGGGATTTTCATGAATTCCGGCCAGGTCTGCGACGCGGGATCGCGCGTCTATTGCCAGGCCGAAGTCCACGGTGAATTGATCGAGAAGTTGAAGGCTGGTGCAGAGAGTCTGACAATCGGTCCTGGTTTGGACCCAAATTCCAAGATCACGCCACTCATCTCGGCGGCGCATAGGGGCCGCGTCCTAGAGCATATCAAGAGTGCGTATCTCGAAGGCGCATCGCTAGTCACAGGTGAAGGGCCAGGCGGAACCGGCCGCGAGGACGACATTCTTCGTCCGACGATCTTCGAGGAATGCACCGAAGAAATGCGAATTTTCCGCGAAGAAATCTTTGGCGCCGTTCTCGGCGTCGCACGATTTAGAAGCCTTGATGAGGCGGTGGAAAGGGCTAACGCGAGCATTTATGGCCTAGCTGCCGCTGTCTACTCGGACAATGTCGACGAAACAGTGCAGCTGTCCCGGCGCCTCAAAGCCGGGAACATCTACATCAATGCACACGGGCTCCTGGATCCGACCATGCCATTCGGTGGCGTAGGAGCTTCGGGCTTTGGCAAGGACATGGGACCGGAACAACTCGACGGATTCCTGACAACAAAAAGCATCTACCTTCAACTCGGAAGTTGATGCGCAACCTTTCACAGCGCTCCAAGGAGGAGACAACGATGGAAACGTTTCGGCGCATTAGCACCGATCGGGAACTGCCACGGTTTTCGGAACACACTAGGGCCATCGCCAGTGAAGGAGCCGCGGGCTGGGCAATCGCGGACGCGGCGGCGGATGCCGTAGATCGAGGCGAAGATGTTGTCAGCCTCTGCCTTGGTGACACCTCGTTCGACACGCCGACGAGGATAGCTGAAGCTGCGATTCAAAACATTCGAGGCGGTCGGACGCACTACGCTCCGGTTCCGGGCACGCACGCCCTTCGTCGCAACATTGCTGCCGCGCAAAAGCGGTTCGATGGCCGAGATTGGCGTGCAGAACAAACCGTTGTATTCGGCGGAGCGCAAAATGCTCTTTTCGCCGCTTTGATGACCGTTGCCGGAGCTGGCGACGAGGTGCTCTGCCTCGAGCCCTGGTACGCCACATACGAAGCGGCAATACGCGCCGGCGGAGCAGAGGCCCGACCCGTCAAATTATCGCTGCAAAATGCACGACAAAAAATATCCGAGGATAGTCTCCGTGCGGCAGCAGGAGATCGAACGCGGGCGATCTTGCTGAACTCCCCAAACAATCCTGGCGGTTATGTGTTTGGCAGGGAAGATCTCGAAACCGTAGCGACATTTGCCGAACGGCACAATCTATGGATCATCAGCGACGAGGTCTACCGCAGCGCTGTCTTCGACGGTGAGTTCCTCTCAATAGCGTCTATTCCCGGCATGACGGAGCGGACGATAATTGTGAACAGCCTGTCCAAGTCTCATGCAATGACGGGCTGGAGGCTGGGTTGGACGCTCGGGCCGGTCTCGGCTTCGGTTCATTTAGAAAATCTTGCGCAATGCATGCTCTTCGGTTCGCCGACTTTTATTCAGGATGCCGCAGCGGTGGCTCTCGATGAGGCAGGTGACGAAGATATGCGTTTTTTCTCAAGCGAACTGAAGCGCAAGCGCGATCTGATGTGTGCCAGGCTCGCCGAGATTCCCCAGTTGAAATTCTCTAGGCCGGGTGGCGGGATGTTCTGTTTCGTCGACGTCAGTGCAACCGGTTTGCCCGGCACGGAGTTTGCCGAGCATCTCTACTCCACGGAA
>NZ_RZQL01000270.1 GCF_003997935.1 Mesorhizobium sp. M7A.F.Ca.US.006.01.1.1 | reverse complement strand
CCTCCACCTTGCTCTCGGGACGACTGATGATTTCGGCGTGGGTGTCGTTGGCGCGCTCTTCAAGCACCACGCCTAGCCATGTCAATTTTTCGCATATGGCCTTGCGGATGGGCGCGGACCGTTCGCCGATGCCGGCGGTGAACACGAGGCATTCAAGACCACCCATCGTGTTTGCAAGCGCCGCGGCCTCTCTCGCGGCGCGAAACGCGAAAAGCGCCATCGCCTCTTGGGCGCGAGGGTCATTGCTCGCTTCCAGCGTCCTCATGTCGCCCGAAATACTGGACACGCCGAGCAGTCCCGACTTCTCGTAGAGCATCGTCTGCAGTTCCTCCGCCGCGATGCCTCTTTCCAGCAGGAAGTACAACAGCACGCCGGGATCGATGGCGCCGCACCGCGTGCCCATGACGAGGCCATCCAGGGCCGAAAACCCCATCGTCGTGTCGATGCTCTTGCCCTGCTGCAAAGCGCAGAGGCTGGCACCATTGCCGAGATGGGCGACGATGGTGCGTTTCTCCGCAAGATTTGGCGATGTCCCGCTGAGCCGCCCGGCGATGTATTCATAGGAGAGACCGTGAAACCCGTAGCGGCGCAGGCCTTGCCCTTCATACTGGCGCGGAAGGGCGAAGCGCCGCACGAGCGGATCGATCGTCTGGTGGAAAGCGGTGTCGAAACAGCCAACCTGTGGCAAGTCCGGTTGCAAGGCAGCTATCGCGCGGACCGGCGCGAGACTGCGAGGCTGATGCAGCGGAGCAAGCGGCGTCAACCTGTCGATGGCCTCGATGATGTCTGGGGTCAGAAGGACAGGTTCGATGAACTCGCTTCCGCCATGCACGATGCGATGGCCGGCGCAGAGCAGGTTTCTTTTGCCAATTTCGCCCTGCACCCAATTCAGCATCTCGCCTATGGCCGCGTCACGCGGGTTGTCGACGGCGAGCTTCCGATCGCACTGCACCGTTCCGTCGGCCGCTTTTGCGCGGAGTGTGGGTGTGTCGCCCAGGTCCAACGTGCCGCGTGAAACGAGTTGCATATCCCGTGATGAGACAAGATCGTAAAGCGCGAACTTGATGCTGGACGAGCCGGCATTCAGCGCCAGGATCGACCGACGCATCATTGGCGCCCCTTTGTCGCGGCTTTGTCGGGCCAGCTCCATTTCTGGATTTCGGGCATGTCTTCGCCGTGCTCGCGGACATAGGCTTTGTGCTTTATCAACCGGTCCTGGAGTTCGCCGACAAGTCCTTCGGCGCTCTCGGCCAGTCCCGGCACGCGTTCGATGGCGGCAAGCGCGAGGTGGTAGCGATCGAGTTCGTTGAGCACCACCATATCGAACGGCGTCGTCGTGGTGCCCTCCTCGCGGAAGCCATGCACATGCATGTTGTCATGGTTGGCGCGGCGGTATGTCAGGCGATGAATGAGATAGGGATAGCCGTGATAGGCGAAGATGACGGGCCGTGTTTTCGTGAACAACGCGTCGAAGTCCCCGTCGGGCAGGCCGTGCGGATGCTCCGTGTTCGACTGCAATGTCATCAGGTCGACAACATTGACGACGCGGATTTTCAGGTCGGGGATCGCCGAGCGCAGAATGTCTGTCGCGGCCAGTGTTTCCAGGGTCGGCACGTCGCCGGCGCAGGCCATGACCACATCGGGCTCCTCGTGCTGAGCAACCGTGCCGGCCCATTCCCAGATGCCCGCTCCAGCTTTGCAATGCGCTCCGGCTTCTTCAATGGACAGCCATTGCGGTCCCGGCTGCTTGCCGGCGGTGATGACATTGATGCGGTTATAGGTTCTTAGGCAATGATCGGTGATCCACAACAGGGTGTTGGCGTCCGGCGGGAAATAGAGCCTTACCGTGTCGGCCTTCTTGTTGGCGACCAGATCGGCAAAGCCCGGATCCTGATGGCTGAAACCATTGTGATCCTGCCGCCAGACATGCGAGGTCAAAAGGTAATTGAGCGAGGCGATCGGCTTGCGCCAAGCGAGCTCGCCGGAGGTCTTCAGCCATTTGGCATGCTGGTTGACCATCGAATCGACGATATGAATGAAGGCCTCATAGCATGAAAACAGGCCATGGCGGCCGGTGAGCAGATAGCCTTCAAGCCAGCCCTGGCAGAGATGCTCGCTCAGCACTTCCATGACGCGGCCGTCACGGGAAAGATGGACGTCGTAGGGCTCGATACGCTGCATCCAGACCCGATCGGTGACCTCGAACACGTTGTCAAGGCGATTGGATGACGTCTCGTCCGGCCCCATCAGGCGAAAATTCCGCGCCTCGGCATTGAGGCGGAACACCTCGCGAAGGTAGCTTCCGCAAATCCGCGTTGCTTCAGCGATGACGCCACCTGGACGTGCCACTTCCAGCGCCAGGCTTTTCCAGTCGGGAAGCACAAGATCGCGCTTCAACAGCCCGCCATTTGCGTACGGGCTTGCGCCCATGCGCTTTGTCCCTGTTGGGGCAAGTGCCGCGAGCTCCGGCAACAGGCGGCCGCTTTCATCGAACAGCTCTCCCGGTTCGTAGCTTCGCATCCAGTTTTCGAGGATCTTGCGGTGTTCATCATTCCCTCGAGCATTCGATACCGGCACTTGATGCGAGCGCCAGAAACCCTCTACCTTTTCGCCATCGACCTCCTTCGGCCCGGTCCATCCCTTGGGGCTGCGCAGCACGATCATCGGCCATTGCGGGCGTTGGCCATGCCATCCCGGAGCCCGTGCCTGCTCCTGAATGGACCGGATGCGATCGAGCACCGTGTCGAGCGTCGCGGCCATCGACTGGTGCATGGCAAGCGGCTCGTGGCCCTCGACGAAGAACGGTTCGTAGCCATAGCCGGCGAAAAGATTTCGCAACTCCTGATCGTCCATGCGGCCGAGGATCGTCGGATTGGCGATCTTGTAGCCGTTGAGATGCAGGATTGGCAGGACGGCGCCGTCCGACATCGGGTTCAGGAACTTGTTGGAATGCCATGCCGCCGCGAGCGGACCGGTCTCGGCTTCGCCGTCACCAACGACGCAGGCAACCACCAGGTCCGGATTGTCGAAGGCCGCACCGAAGGCATGGACCAGGGCATATCCCAGTTCACCGCCCTCATGGATGGAGCCGGGCGTCTCGGGCGCGGCATGGCTTGGCACGCCGCCGGGAAAGGAAAACTGCCGGAACAGGTTCCTGAGGCCGTCTTCGCCCTGCCCGATATCGGGATAGATCTCGCTATAGGTGCCCTCGAGCCAGGTGTTGGCGACCATTGCGGGACCGCCATGGCCCGGGCCGCAGATAAACAGAACATCGAGGTCGCGTTCGCGGATAACGCGGTTCAGATGCAGGTAGAGAAAATTCAGGCCCGGCGTCGTGCCCCAATGGCCAAGCAGCCGCGGCTTGACGTGCTCGGCCTTCAACGGTTCGCGCAACAGCGGATTATCGAGCAGATAGATCTGGCCGACCGAGATGTAATTCGCGGCGCGCCAGTAACGGTCCATGAGGTCGATCCGTTCGTGGTCGATAGCCTGCGGCGTCGCGGCAGCCTTGTCGTTCATCGACATCTCCAGCTTCGGTTCGCTGGTGATAACTGGGGCATCTTTGCGCTTGAGCAACCCCTGACTGCCGCCGTCCGGGACGGCATCGCGAGCCGCGCGGCCGAGAGACCGGACGCGATCCAGGTGGGCTTGCGGCTCTGCCCGCAAATAGGCGGGAACCTTGAAGTCCTCCGGCGGTTAGAACTGGAATCGCGAAGGCCAGGCTCAAGGCAGGTAACGCGAAGATAGCCTCGAAGCGTTGCACAAAGGGAGCTAAAGATGCTCGATCTTCCTCGTGCCCGTGATCGAATGGTCAATATCCATGTCGGCCAGCGCGGCATCCATGACCGTGAAATTCTGCAGGCGATGCGCGAAGTTCCACGCGAGGCCTTCGTCGAACCCGGCTTCGAGGAATTTGCCTATGAAGACACGCCGCTGCCGATCGCCGACGGCCAGACCATATCGCAACCCTACATCGTAGCGTTCATGATCGAAATGGCGGATGTCAAACCGGGTGACCACGTGCTCGAAATTGGCACCGGCTCGGGGTACGCGGCCGCGGTGATGAGCCGGATGGTCGAACAGGTCTACACCATAGAGCGTCATCCCGGTTTGGCCGAAACCGCGAAGCGACGGTTTGAAAAACTCGGCTACCAAAACATCGAGGTCCGGACAGGCGATGGCACCAAGGGCTGGCCCCAGGCGGCGCCGTTCGATGCCATCGTGGTGACAGCCAGCGGTCCAGGCGCGCCGCTCGCCCTTCAGGAGCAACTCGATGTCGGCGGCAGGCTGGTTATTCCGGTCGGCGACGACCCGGATTTGCAACGTCTGCTCAAAGTCACCCGGACAGGCGCCGCAACCTACAGCGAGGAAGATTTCGGCGGCGTGCGCTTCGTCCCTCTGATCGGCGAGCAGGGTTGGTCGGAAAACGGCACGGTCACCAAGGTCGGTCGCCCGCTTCGACATCCGCATCCGATCAGCCTGCCTGACATGATCGCGGCCGCGGCTGAGCCGCTGCCCGATTTCGACCATCCGGCCTTCGGCGCATTGTTCGATCGATTCGCCGACCGGCGCGTCGTTCTGCTTGGCGAGGCAAGCCATGGCACGTCCGAATTCTACAGGGCGCGCGCGGCGATCACCCGCAGGCTCATCGAACGGCACGGCTTCACCATCGTCGCGGTCGAGGCGGACTGGCCCGATGCGGCGGCAATCGACCGCTATGTTCGCCATCGTCGGCCGCGAACCGGGACTGATGCGCCATTCCAGCGATTTCCGACGTGGATGTGGCGCAACACCGATGTCGCGGCCTTCACCGACTGGATGCGCCGCCACAACGAGAAGCTTGAGCCATCGGAGCAAGCAGGGTTCTACGGCCTCGACATCTACAATATGAGCGGGTCCATAGGCGCGGTCCTCGATTATCTCGACCGGGTCGATCCCCAGGCAGCCAAGATCGCGCGCGAACGCTATGGCTGCCTGACGCCCTGGCAACACGAACCGTCCACCTACGGCCGCGCGGTGCTCACCGCCGGCTATCAAAAATGCGAGAAAGCCGTGCTGGAACAATGCCGGGACTTGCTCGCCAAACAACTCGATTATGCAAAACAGGACGGAACCGACTTTCTCGACGCCAGTCAGAATGCCCGGCTGATCGCGTCCGCCGAACACTACTACCGGATCATGTACTATGGCGGTGCGGAGTCCTGGAACCTGCGCGACACGCACATGTTCGAGACCTTGGAACATTTGTTGGACGCCGGCGGCCCCAACTCCAAGGCGGTGGTGTGGGCGCACAATTCCCATACCGGCGATGCTCGCTTTACCGAGATGGGTGTCGTCAGGGACGAACTGAACATCGGTCAGCTCTGCCGGCAGCGTTTCGGCGATGAGGCAGCGCTGATCGGCATGGGCACGCATTCCGGCACTGTAGCGGCCGCCAGCGACTGGGATGGCGAAATGGAGGTGAAGCAAATTCGCGCGTCGCACGCCGACAGCTACGAACGGCTTTGCCACGATTCCCTTGTGTCGCGGTTCCTGCTCGACCTCGGGCGCGACAAGACGCTGCGTGAGCGGCTGCTGGAACGCAGGCTGGAGCGGTTCATCGGAGTGATCTACCGGCCGGAAACCGAGCTGGGCAGCCACTATGCGGACGCTTCCCTGCCCCGGCAGTTCGACGCGTTCCTATGGTTCGACAAAACCACGGCAGTGACGCCGCTTGGCCCGGAGCATGCAAGAACCGGCGTTCCCGACACCTACCCATTCGGGCTTTAGCCGACGCACACGCCAACAAATGGGAGAAGAGATGTGGAGCCGGAGCGAGTCATCCGGCTTGCGATTTTAAAACTAAAATCCCCGTCAAAGGAGTTATCTCATGACCGGAACCAAACATCCGAAATGGAAAAAACCGAGCGATGCCGACTTGGCGAACAATCCTGGTATCGGGACTTCCAAGGGAACGATCAAGGAAGGCGAAGAGATCGAGCTTGAAGGCGAGAACACGGTCGAGGGTGACGTCGAAAACGACACGACCGCCGCTGGCGGGATCGATCCAAGACAAAAGATGCGGACCAACAAATAGCGGCCGTTCGCGTCGCTGCGATCAAACTTCGACCGGAAGGAGTGAACCATGCCACTTGCCCTCAGCAGTGCCGCCTTTGCCGAAGGCGGACCAATTCCCGACAGATACACGCGAGACGGCAAAAACGTATCGCCGCCGCTGAAATGGTCTGGAGTGCCGGACGACGCGAAAAGCCTCGTTCTCGTATGCGCCGAGCGGAACGTTTGGTCATTGGGCGGTATTCAACATCTCCGCGGAGACAAGGGAACTTCCCGAGGCGGAAAGCGGCAAGCCAGGTCCGGGCGCCCTTAGGCAAGCAACGAATGATTTTAGCAACGCCTATTACGACGGCCCTGAACCCTCGGTCGGACATGGCGTCCACCATTATCATTTCCGGCTGGCCGCGCTCGACACGCCGAGCCTTGCCATTCCGGCCAGCGCGGGCGTCGAGCACATCTGGCGGGAGGCGCAGAAACATTCGCTCGAGCAAGCTGAACTCATCGGAACCTACGAACGCAATCCGTAAGTTGATGACCGAGGTGGCATTGCCCTGCTGCTGCGCGGAACGGTTCTCCTCCTTGCCGGTTGTCTGGGAAAGGAGATGCCGCCATGTTTGGAGATATCATGTGGTTGGTCGTCGTTGCCGGCGGCCCATTGTTGCTGATCGTGCTGTTGGCCTATGCCGTTATCGCACGCCACCGGCGTGGACCCGCCGAACGAAGGGAAAGCGACCGGGCAACCAACCGGCTATACCAGGACAAGCATTGATCCGCATCGGCAAGACATCCGACCGGCAAGACATCGGCAAGACAGGGGATCGTATGCCGCACCGAAGCGACGACGATCCCCAACTACGGTCAGCGCATTATCCTTTGCCGCAACCAGGCAAAGAACCTGCCGCTGATGGCTGAGCGGACCCGCGTCGCAGCCCAGCGCGCTTTCATGGTTGAGCCGACGTGGCAATCGCAGACGATGTCGTGCAGTTGCCAGTCGTTCAGCTCGAAAAAGCGCTTTGCCTCACCATATGTGTCGTCTTTCAAACCCGATGCGCGCAGCACTGGATCTTCGAAGGCAACCGAAATTGCCGTACCCTCGCCCCGCATCAATGAACGTGCTTCAGGGTGCAGATGTTCAGTGCCTGCAAACGCGCCAAGGCATCGCTCGGGATTGCGCTCCAGCAGTTCAGCCCAGCGCTCTATGCGCTGATTTCGTGTCATTGCGGAATATGCAGCCGACGATTCAATCTTGGCGACGGCTTGCAGTTGGTCGAGTGTTTGATGTTTCATGGCCAGCTCCTGTTGAGGCAGCGAAGCGCCCACGCCTTCAAGGGAATTACCGCGCCGTAATGCTTCGACAAGAGCGCTAGGCTGGAGAATTCGACACAACCGGATCGGGCCGGCGGGATCATAAACACACGTGTTGGGGCGAGGCGCTGAAGGTGCGTTTCATCGGCACCCACAATGGCTTCGTCATCCAATGCACGACGAATAACAATGTCGAGGAAAAGGTCGTCATCGACGTCGGCTAGATCTGCCAACCCTTGTGGATTTGCCGATGCGGTCTGGGCGCGCGTTGTTGCGCGCTACTTCTTGATAATGGTTCCGTTGCGCAAGTCGAATGCTTCGGTACCGCGAGCCTGGCGGTAGAAATCATCCTGCAATTCGCCCCATTCGCCGAGAAAGGCGCCGCAATTGCTGCAATGAATTGGCGTCGACTCCTCGGCGTTGTCGGGAATGTCCATTTGGATAGTCCCACAAGCCTTGCAATCGAGTTTGTCGTCCAACCGTCGTCCCATTTCCCAATGATTACGCATTTTCGACCATGAGCCAATTGTCGATTTCGTACCAAGTCGCATCGACCATGGCTCATCGGTCAATCGCGAGAGTCAAAAAGGACTGCCAGCCCTAGTTCCCGTGCCAGGTCGACGATCGTCTCCATCAACTCATCATCTGTATCCTGCAAATAAGGCGCGTCCCTGCGAGCGGCCTCTATCGCCGCTTTGACCGAAACGATGTCGCCGTATCGTGCACTTCGAAGCTCCTCTGCCAGAAACGCCTTGGCGGCACCGACAGGTCTTATTGCCCATCTGGCGATGCTCATGCGGCTCCCTTCCATGGTCACCTCTGTTTCATTTTGATCCTGTCCAAGGTGCAGATCAATCGATGGTACGATTCCGTACGCAATCGCCAATCCGACGGCGAGACAGCCGTGTGACGAACGCCTTGGCCATGGTCTTTCGGCTGTCTCCCAGGGTGGGTCGGGACGAAATCGCCCGGTGTGAGCGGCCCTGCGGAACCATCGCTCAGCATGGAGGTTTCTTTAAAATCTCCCTCGAAGAATGCAAGGAGCGACCATGCGCATGTTGACGATAGCTGTCGCACTTTCCGGAGCGGTCATCATCCAGCCCATCTACGCCCAAAATGTCGGACCGCAGCTTCCCCAGGTGACGCCACCGCAGGGCGAAGCGCAGCCGGAGCTGGCGCTGCCCGATCCAGGCTCTGCCGATTTGAATTTCACCGGCGTCGCCATTGTCGCAGTCGAGGATTTGCCTGACGAAATCAAGGCGCAGGCGGATGCCGTGATCAATCAGACCAGCGCAGAAGATTTGCTTCGCCTGCAAAACTCCGTCGATGCTTCACCTCAGGCGACATCCGTTTTGAGGGCGAATGGGCTCAATTCCTCGCAGGTTGTCGCTGCAAACATAGATGGCGATGGCACGCTGACGCTGATCATCCAGACGACGACTTGAGCCATCGAAGCAACCATCCAGCCTTTGCCGATTTGCAGGCGACGGTTTTCTGTCTCGATGCATATGATCGCCGAGGTTGCGGCGATCATCGGGTCGCTCTACATCGTGTTTGAGAGATCGATCGTTAGC
>NZ_RZQL01000269.1 GCF_003997935.1 Mesorhizobium sp. M7A.F.Ca.US.006.01.1.1 | reverse complement strand
CCGTTTGGGCCATCACATCTGAAGCAGAGATGATGTCGGCATGGCCCAGCGTCAGATTGCTGCCCGAGACGATCACCGCGCCATAGTCGCCGCCTGCGTCGAAGATCGCCACGCTCATGCCGGAGCCGGCACCAGCGGCCGCCCGCACGAAGCGGCGGTCGACCTTGGCGCGATCGAGATTGGCCAGCAACGCCCGCCCGAAATCATCGTCGCCGACGGCGCCGATCATCGCCGCGCGCACACCGGCCCGCGCCGCCGAGACTGCCTGGTTGCCGCCCTTGCCGCCGCATTTCGGATGCCAGGCATGGCCGGCCACCGTCTCGCCCTTGCGCGGGCGGTCGGGCGCGTCGACCATGATGTCGTAATGCAGGCTGCCGAATACGGTGACGAGCGGCGTTGTCGTCATGAACCCCGGTCTTTTCGTTTCGATGTCACCGCCGACATGGTGCGGCCGAGATTGCGCTCCGCCGCCTGATAGTCGCGCTGTGCCACCGCCACGAACAGTGCGTCGAGGATATTGAGCTGGGCAATGCGGGCCGCCGCGTTCTCACCCATCAGCGGCGAGCCCTGCGCGGTCGAGCACAGCACGATGTCGGCGACCGCAGCCAGCGGCGAGTTGTCGTAATTGGTGATGGCCAGCGTGCGGGCACCGTTCTTGCGGGCCAGCTGGATGGCGTCGATAACGGCCGACGTGTTGCCCGAATGCGAGAAGCCGACGGCGATGTCGTCGCCGCCGAGCAGCGAGGCCGACATCAGCATCATGTGCGAATCGTCATAGACGGATGCGCGGATGCCGATGCGCAGGAATTTGTGCGAGACGTCGCGGGCGATCTGCGCCGAGCCGCCGACGCCATAGAAATCCCGGTTCTTGGCACGGTAAAGAAGATCCGCGGCGCGGTCGAAATCCTCGATATCGAGGATCGCCAGAGTTTCCTCCAGTGCCTGGATGGAGGTGCGGAAAACCTTCTGCACGATCTCGGCCGAGCTGTCGTCGGACGACAGCTCCTGATGCATCTCGGCGGTCGGCAGGCGGCTGTATTCATAGACAGCGGTGCGGAAGTCGCGATAGCCGGAGAAGCCGAGTTTCTTGGCGATCTTGACCACCATCGCCTCGGACACGCCGGATTCTTCCGCGATCTGCTTGAGCGGAATGCTCTCGTCGAAGCCGCGCCGGCCGAAGACGGTTTCCACCACCTTCGCCTCCAGCGGGGTGAGATGCGGCATCATCATGCGGATGCGCGGTCCTACCGCTTTCAGGTCCAGCCCGCTCAAGGTCATCCACGCCCCCTCGTCACGCGATCGATAAGCATCGCGGCGAGGATTATAAGACCAGTTGCCAGAAGCTGATAGAAGGACTGCACGTTCATAAGCGTCAAACCGTTACGCATGGCGCCGAGGATGACGGCGCCCAGGATGGTGCCGATGACACTGCCCTTGCCGCCCATCAGCGAGGCCCCACCGATGGCCGCGGCAGCAATGGCGTCGAGTTCCCAGAGATTGCCAAGGATGGGCTCGGCGGCACCGAGCCGGCCGATCAGGATCTGCGCGGCAAGGGCTGCCAGCAAGCCCGAGATCATGTAGGCGGCGATCTTGGTGCGGGCGATCGGCACACCGGCGATGTAGGCTGCCTCTTCATTGCCGCCGACGGCGAGCAGATATTCGCCAAAAGGCGTCTTCTTCAAAACGACCCAGGCGACGACAGCCACGCAGGCGACGATGACGACCGCCAGCGGCAGCCCGAACAGCGATCCGTTGAAGACGGCGCGAAAGCCTGCGGGCAGGCCGAGCACCGGATTGCCGCCGGTGTAGATCAGCGCCAGCGCCCGATAGGTGCTGAGTGTTCCCAACGTGACGATGAAGGGCTGCAGCCCGACATAGGCGACAAGGATGCCGTTGACGAGGCCGCAGGCAAGGCCAATGGCGAAGCCGGCGGCTATGGCCAGCGGAAACGGCACGCCGGCGACCATCATCGAGGCCGCGATGACGGCCGAGAGTGCTGCCGTCGGCCCGACCGACAGGTCGATGCCGCCGGAGATGATGACCAGCGTCATGCCTAGCGCCAGACAGGCATTGATGCTCGACTGCTGCAGGATGTTGATTAGGTTGCGCTCGGCGAAGAAGCCGGGCACCAACGCACCGAACACGGCGAGGATCACCACAAGGCCGATCAGCGTGCCGGCGTCGCGCATGGAAACCCCGCGCAGGAATTCGGCGTGTGGCCGCACAAGAGTGGTATCCGACATATCCGTCACCTCTGCCTTGCCGATTGCGCGGCCGGCGTTTGCGTTTGCGGGATGGCGTGCGCCGCGATCGCCTGTTCTGAGAGATTTGCCCTATCGAGTTCGGCGGCGATGGTGCCGTCGCGCATGACCAGCACGCGGTCGGCAAGCCGGATCACTTCGGGAAGCTCGGAGGAGACGACGACCACCGCATGGCCCTCGCCGGCGAGTTCCTCGATCAGATGATAGATCTCCGCCTTGGCGCCGACATCGATGCCGCGCGTCGGCTCGTCGAACAAAAGGATGCGCGTTCCCGCCGCCAGCCAGCGTCCGATGATCGCCTTCTGTTGGTTGCCGCCGCTGAACAGGCGGATCGGCCGGTCGAGCAGGAATGGGCGCAGATTGACGCGGCTCATCTTCTCGGCCGCCACCTGTTTCAACCTGGTGTGATCGATGACGCCGCGCGACGCGAACACGCCCATCGAGGCCAGCGCCATATTGCTGGTGATCGAGCGCAGCGGCACGATGCCTTCGCGCTTGCGCTCCTCCGGCACCAGGCCGATGCCGGCGGCAATCGCATCGCGCGGGCTGGCGAAGCGCGCCGCCTTGCCGTCGATTGCAATCGTCCCCGCCGTGGCGCGATCGGCGCCGGCCAGGAGCCGCAAAAGTTCAGTGCGGCCGGAACCGACCAGGCCGGCAATGCCCAGCACCTCGCCGCGATGCAGATCGAACGACACGTTGCGCACCTTCGTCGCCGAGGAGAGGCCACGCGCGCTCAGCATGACCTTGTTCGAGGCGTGGGAGGTATGGTGTTCCTGTGCCAGTTCGCGGCCGACCATCATCGCCACGACCGCTTTCTCCGACAGGTCTTTCAGATCGACGGAATCGACGACGACGCCGTCGCGCATGATGGTGGCGCGCCGGCAGATGCCGAACACTTCGTCCAGCTTGTGCGAGACATAGACGACGGCGACGCCGTCGCGGGCGAGACCGGTGATGACTTGCGCCAGCCGTTCGAACTCGCTCGGCGTCAGGCTCGATGTCGGCTCGTCCATGGCGACGATGCGGGCGCGATCGAGCAGTGCGCGGGCGATCTCGACAATCTGCCGCTGCGCCACCTTCAGAGTTCCGAGCGGTGCGGCTGGATTAATGGACGGGTCAATGGCTGCAAGAGCCTCGGCGGCGCGGCGCTCCTGCTCGCGCCGGGCGACGAACATGCCGCCGCGCGTCAACGGATGGCCGAGGAACATGTTCTGCGCGACGCTAAGGCGCGGCACCTGCTGCAATTCCTGGTGGATCATGGCGACGCCCGCAGCGCGTGCGGCGACCGGGTTGGCGAGTGTAACCGGCTTGCCGTCAATGAGGACGCTTCCCGCCGTCGGCCTGTAGACGCCAGACAGGATGCGCAGCAGCGTCGACTTGCCGGCGCCATTTTCGCCGAGCAGCCCGTGGATTTCACCGGCACCGACCGAGAACGACACGCCGTCAAGCGCCCGCACGGCCGGAAACAGCTTGGAAATGCCCTGGAATTGCAGCCGGGGTGACATTGGGTTCTATCTCCGGGCAACGGTGCCGGCGGGAGCGAATTGCTCTGGCCGGCACTCGCTGATTGGCCTTACTGACCCGCAGCCGCGTCCTCGAGCAGTGCCTTGCGCGCGCCGGCGCCGGAATAGCGATCGGCATTGTCCTTGGTGATCAGCGCCTGGGGCGTGGCGACGACGCGTGGCAGCTTCTGTCCCGCGACGAGACGCAGAGCCGTTTCCAGCGCCACTTCGCCGGTAAGCACCGGGAAACTGTCGACCGTGCCGGTCAGTTCGCCGGCGCGGATCGAGGCATAGGCATCGGAAATGCCGTCGGTGCCGAAGACCGCAACCTTGTCCTGCAGGCCGGCAGCCTTGACCGCTTCGACAATGCCCAGCGCCATGCCGTCATTGTTGGCATAGAAGCCGATCAGGTCGGGGTGCTGCTGCAGGATGTTGGTGGCCGCATCATAGGAGGTCTGGCGGTCCCAGTTGCCGGGAACGCTGGCGACGACCTCGAACTTGCCTGCCTCCGTGATGGTCGACTTGAAGCCGTCGGTGCGCTGCACGGCGGCATAGACGCCAGCCTGGCCTTCGACGATGGCGACCTTGCCGCCATCCGGACGGTTCTTGATGAACCATTTGGCGACGCGCACGCCATTGTCGCGCTGGACATTGCCGACATAATGTTCGGCCTGCGGGATGACGGCGTCATTGACGTTGACCACCGGCACGTTGGCGGCCTTGGCCTGCTCCATGATCGGCTGCAGATTGGCATCCGTCTGCGGCGAGACGAGCAGCACGTTGTATCCCTGCGTCA
This sequence comes from Mesorhizobium sp. M7A.F.Ca.US.006.01.1.1, assembly GCF_003997935.1. Classification (GTDB taxonomy): domain Bacteria; phylum Pseudomonadota; class Alphaproteobacteria; order Rhizobiales; family Rhizobiaceae; genus Mesorhizobium. Next base: position 4,457 of record NZ_RZQL01000269.1, on the reverse strand, counting down.
CTAGGCCTTCGGCGATGGTGAGCTGGCCGAGCTGGTCGCCCTCGCTCTGCGCCGCCTGATAGACGACGGGAACGCCGACCTTGGCGCCGAATGCCGTGTAGCCCTCGCCCAGCGAGCGCCAGTATTCATTGGTCAGCGTCTTGGAGACCGCGCCTGCCTTGGTGCCTTCGGGCAGCTTGGGGAACGCGCCGAACTTGGCCTCGACCTGCGACCAGTCGATGCGGTCCTTTTCCGTGTCGGAATTGAGCGGCGCGAGGTCGGCCGAAAAGGCAGAGCCTATCGACAGCGCCATCAGTGCGGCGGTGGCAGTGGCAAGCAGAAGTTTCATTGTATTCCTCCCTTGTTGAAAACGGTGATGGCGCGGATTCTCAGCTATCCGGCCCGAGCATGATTTCCTGGATGATGGCCTGCGACGTCACCGCATCCTGGCTGTCCATGGCGGCGGACAGGCGATTGTCCTGCTCCAGCCGGTCGACGACGCGCAGCATGCGCTTGACGGTGGCGATGTTGACTTCGCACTCACGCACCGGATCGAGCCCGGTCATGTCGGGGAACGTGTCGAAATAGATGGCGCCGGCGTAGCCGTCGCGGCGGATCTGCCTGAGCAGCTCGATGGTCTGCTGCGTGTGCACCGCGCCGACCATCAGGCCGTCGTCGCGCTTGGCGTAGCCGTCGTTCAGATGCACGCCGAGCAGCTTGCTGTGACGCGCCACCAGGGCCGCGGCAAAGGCCGGCTGTTCGTCGGCATAGAGCACATGGGCGAAATCGAGGGTGACGCCCAGATTGGGCAGGCCGACATCGCGGATCGCCAGCAAGGTCGTCGCCGCATCCGGCATCAGGCTGTAGGAGCGCGGCTCGTTCGGCTTGTATTCAAGGCTGATCTGACAGTCGGGATCATGTGCCGCCACTTCACGAATCCCATCGATTTCGTGTTGCCAAAGCGTCGCGTACTCGGCCTGGAAGGCGTAGTCGAAGCCATCCTGGCCGAGCCACAGCGTCATCAGGCTGGCGCCGGCCTCACGCACGGCATCAATGCCGGCTTTGGTCACGTCGATGGCCTCGCGGCGCACCGCCGGATCCGGATTGGTGAAGGCGCCGAGCTTGAAGGCGGGGTTGGAGTAGTAGCGCATGGCGAAGCCATTGATGGAAAGCCCGAGATCGCCCAGTTTGAGGGCGATTTCCGCAGGCTTCTCACTGACATGGTCAGGAAAGTTGAGGTCGAGATCGGTAAGCCCGCCGACCTTGGCGGCGCGCGCCGCCATCTGCAGCAGCGACGGCTTGCCGGTAAGGTCGGGCCATTCGGCCTGCGGCCGCGAGGCAAAGGAATTCAGGCGCGTGGCGAAACGAGTGGCTGTCATGGTCGATCCTTTCGTCATACTTCACATAAATACAAATATTTGTAAAGTTATTGTTTTGAAGCGCGGGTGGTGAGCTGTGTCGACGGCCGGGCTGAGCAGCGCAAAGGCGCAGGTTTCCCGGCGGCGTCCGTCAGAACGGTGGGATCAGTGACCGGGGGCCGTCCTCAGCCGCCGTTTTGCGGAAGCGTGCGACGAAGCCGTCGAGTTCGAGGTGCTGCATGTGCGAGATCGTCCGGCAGAAGAAGGCGCTGTCGCGGCTAGTGCACCAGCGAAAAAAAGCCCAACGATTGACCGGCCAAAAGCACCGTCACACGTCTGCGCAAGCAGACGCAGATCGCCGCTGCCTGGCGCTCGAGCGGCGTCAGCACATCACATCGTTCAAGCAATGATGTCGGGAATGATCTTGTCTTCCAGCGCCATCAGCCGGTCCTTGAGGAACAGCTTCTTCTTCTTCATGCGCTGGATCTGCAGTGGATCGCAGGCCATGGCGATCATCGCGTTGATGGCTGCATCGAAATCGGCGTGTTCCTGCTTCAGGCGGGAAAATTCGAGGCGAATATCGGCCTGTTCCTGATCGGACATTCTCTACCGTCTGCACGTCTGCGGCGCCCAAAGCTGGGCCTGATTGGGCGGGACCGGGTGTTTTGTCACCGGCGTGCAGCCCATATCACATTTCAAGGTGTCGTGGAATGCTACCACGGATCATTCGACATCGCCCCCGGAAGGTGACACACTGTCACCGTGCCGTCACAGAAGCGAACCTGCGGTGGACGCGCCGTGACGGTTGCAATCGAGGAAAACCATGAAAGGGAGAACCAATCATGTCTCTTGCATCCCATCTTGATGAGTTGCAGCGGAAACACGGCGACATCGAACGTGAAATCGATGACGCGATGAATCATCCATCGGTCGACGACCTGGAAATCGTGAATCTCAAGCGACGCAAGCTGGCACTCAAGGACGAGATTGAAAAACTAAGAGGAAAACCGACCACGCACTGATGCCCTCCTGACACAGCCGCCCGGTATCCGCGGCCTCTTTTTCCGGCGGCTCCCCGCCGCCGGTGTGGAGGGTTTTGATTCTCCAGCACCGGTCTGTCAGCCGAAGCTGGACTTGCACCGGCTCAATTTCCGCTTCGGCCGTCGCCCGTTTCGCCAGATCATCGATTGTTTCTGGTCGCTGGCGGCGTGCCGATTCCGGCCAATGGCGACCTGTCGCCATTGACAAGCCATCTTTGCTCCTCCACCTCATGCCCGGACCTCAGCGCATCGGCCCGGGGCGTCGTTGTGCGCCCATGCAGGACACAAGATGCTCCAGAGACAAAAGGCTGCCGGCATGACCGGATATTTTTCCTCTCCTTTCCCCCGCCGCACCTCGGTCGGCGTCGATGTCGGCAGCGTGGTCGTCGGCGGCGGCGCGCCTGTTGTCGTCCAGTCGATGACCAATACCGACACGGCCGATATCGACCAGACGGTTGCGCAGGTCGCAGCGCTCCACCGGGCCGGCTCCGAGATCGTGCGCATCACCGTCGATCGCGACGAGAGTGCCGCCGCCGTACCGCGCATTCATGAGCGGCTTCAGCGGCTCGGCATCAACGTGCCGCTGGTCGGCGATTTCCACTATATCGGCCACAAGCTTTTGGCCGATCACCCGGCCTGCGCCGAGGCGCTGGCCAAATATCGGATCAACCCCGGCAATGTCGGCTTCAAGGACAAGAAGGACCGGCAGTTCGCCGATATCGTCGAGATGGCGATCAGGCATGACAAGCCGGTGCGCATCGGTGTCAACTGGGGCTCGCTCGACCAGGAGCTTTTGACCCGGCTGATGGACGACAACCAGGACAAGGGTTTTCCGCTGACGGCGCAGGAGGTGATGCGTGAGGCGATCGTGCAGTCGGCGATTCTGTCGGCCGAGATGGCGGAAGAGATCGGCCTTGGCCGCGAGAAAATCATCCTGTCGGCCAAGGTCAGCGGCGTGCAGGACCTGATTGCCGTCTATACCGAGCTCGCTACCCGCTCCAACCATGCGCTGCATCTCGGCCTGACTGAAGCCGGCATGGGCTCGAAAGGTATCGTCGCTTCGTCGGCCGCCATGGGCATCCTGCTGCAGCAAGGCATCGGCGACACCATCCGCATCTCGCTGACGCCGGAGCCGAATGGCGACCGCACACGCGAGGTGCAGGTGTCGCAGGAATTGCTGCAGACCATGGGGTTCAGGCAGTTCGTGCCGATCGTTGCCGCTTGCCCCGGCTGCGGCCGCACGACCTCGACCGTGTTCCAGGAACTTGCCCAGAACATCCAGGCGGATCTCAGGAAGAACATGCCCGTGTGGCGCGATAAATATCCCGGCGTCGAGAACCTCAAGGTCGCGGTGATGGGTTGCATCGTCAACGGTCCGGGCGAGTCCAAGCATGCCGACATCGGCATTTCGCTGCCCGGCACCGGCGAGACGCCGACCGCGCCTGTCTTCGTCGACGGCAAGAAGGCAGCGACGCTGCGCGGACCGTCGATCGCGGCGGATTTCGAGAAAATGGTCGCCGACTATATCGAACAGCGGTTCGGTCGCGGCGGCAAGGCCGCGGCAGAGTAGGTCAAATGCAGCGTTTCCTATGGGCGACGCTGATCCTGCTGTGTGGGCTGGTCTGGTCGACGCTGGCTCAGGCCGATCCGCCGCAATCCGCCAAGCAACGGCTTATCGACAAGGTCTGCAACCTGATCCAGGCGCATGCCGACCAAAACGGCCTGCCCAGGGATTTCTTCGCCCGGCTAATCTGGAAGGAGAGCCGTTTCGATCCCAACGCCGTCAGTCCGGTCGGTGCCGAAGGCATTGCCCAGTTCATGCCGGGCACCGCCAAGATGCGCGGGCTCGCCAATTCCTTCGACATCAGCCAGGCGATCCCGGCTTCGGCGAAATATCTCGCCGAAATGAAAACCGGCTACGGCAATCTCGGCCTGGCGGCCGCCGCCTACAATGCCGGCGAGAGCCGGGTGTCGCGCTGGCTCAGCTCCGGCGGTTTCCTGCCGATGGAAACCGAAAGCTATGTCTTCGACATCATGGGCGAACCAGCCGACAAGTTCACCGACCGGGCCTATGCTGGAA
>NZ_RZQL01000268.1 GCF_003997935.1 Mesorhizobium sp. M7A.F.Ca.US.006.01.1.1 | reverse complement strand
GTCACCATCATCACCGGCCGGGTGTGGAAGAAAAAAGGCGGCAAACCGGAAGGCGTCCACGTCATGCTGGTCGCGCCCGACGACGATTCGGCGGTGCGCCGGGCACTCGAATCGCTTGCCGCTGAAGGGTACGCCGAGGCCGAACTCGACCAGATCGGCGATATGGACGGCATCCCCGACGAAGAGCCGCATATCTCCGCCTTCCAGGGCGCGCTCGAAGGCGAAGTGTCGATCGTTACCTTCGACGTGCCGATCTGACCCCGACTTCCCGGTCCAGCTTTCGAATCGGCGACCGAGACGAATCGGCGACCGCGGCCTTACCAGCCGACAGAGGTGTGTACTGCCGCTCGAGGAAGGCTGAGCTTGGCTGCTCGGCTTCGGCTTGCCCGGGGCAAGTGTTCTGATAAGAAGCGCTCATCATCACTCAACAGACGGAGCGGCCGTGTCCCAGCCCATCAAGATAGGCATCGTCGGCGTCGGCAAGATCGTCCGCGACCAGCACCTGCCGGCCCTGGCGAAGGACCAGGACTATCGCCTCATCGCGGCCGCTAGCCGTCACGGCAGGGTGGATGACATCGCGAATTTTCCTGACATCGAAGCCATGCTCGACGCCGTGCCCGAACTCGAGGCCGTCTCGCTCTGCATGCCGCCGCAGTTCCGCTACGATGCGGCGCGGACGGCGCTGATGGCCAAGAAGCATGTCTTCCTGGAGAAGCCGCCTGGCGCCACTGTCAGTGAGGTCGAGGACCTCAAGACATTGGCCGCGCAGAACGGCGTCTCGCTGTTTGCCAGCTGGCACTCGCGCTATGCGCCGGCGGTCGAGGCCGCGCGCGCATTTCTCGACACGGCCAAGATCAGGTCGGCCGCCATCAACTGGAAGGAAGATGTGCGCCGCTGGCATCCGAACCAGGAATGGATCTGGGCACCCGGCGGTTTCGGCGTCTTCGATCCCGGCATCAACGCGCTGTCGATTGCCACCCATATCCTGCCGGCGATGTTCATCACCTCGGCGGTGCTCGACTTTCCCGAAAACCGCGCCTCCCCGGTTGCCGCGCGCGTCGCCTTCCGCACCTCGAATGGCTTGCCGGTGACGATGGACCTCGACTGGCTGCAGACAGGCCCGCAAAGCTGGGACATCCTGGCCGACACCGACAAGGGCGCCATGGTGCTGTCGGGCGGCGGCTCGAAGCTCGCCATCGACGGCAAAGTGGTTCATGACGAGCCGGAGGCTGAGTATCCGATGCTCTACCGGCGCTTTGCCGAAATCTTGCACGCCGGCACCTCCGATGTCGATCTGGCGCCGCTGCAGCATGTCGCCGACGCCTTCATGCTCGGCAAGCGCAACGTGGTCGAGGCGTTCTTCGATTGATTTGTGCACGCGACGGGATCGCGGACCTGGCGTGAATACACGCTCGTGCCAGGTCGACCCCCACTCCGTCTCGGCTACGCCGAGCCACCTCTCCCCCGATCGACGGGGTAGAGGAAGGGCACGAGCCTATTGCCGCCAACGCTCTTCCAACGAGGCTCCCTTCCTTTCCCTCCGAGGGGGGAAAGGTGGCGCTGCGAAGCAGCGACGGATTGGGGGAAGCCGGTCTACAAACGAACAGCCGCTGACCGAGTTGGTCTGATATCAGCGTCACTCAGACAATCATGGTGTGATCTCACTCCACGATCGCAATGGCAAAGCCGTCATAGCCCTTGGCGCCAACGGTCTGGATGGCGGTGCCGTCCAGACGCTGCTCGCTGCCGATGAACGAGAATGCGGCGCGCGCGCCTTCGACATTGGCGTCGCGGTCATCTTCATTCACCACCGCACCGTCGCGTATGACGTTGTCGCAGACGATGACGGTTCCGGACCGCGACAACCGCATGGCCCAGGATAGGTAGTGCGGATTGTTCGGCTTGTCGGCATCGATGAAGATGAAGTCGAATGGCCCGGCATTCTCGGCGCCAAGTGCTGCAAGCGACTGCAGCGCCGGACCCACCCGCAGTTCCACCCGCTCCGAGACGCCTGCCCGCTCGAAATTCGATTGCGCGACAGCGGCATGGTGCGGGTCGAGTTCAAGCGTCACGATCTTGCCGTCGGCAGGCAAAGCCCGCGCCATCCAGATGGTCGAATAGCCGCCCAGCGTGCCGATTTCGAGAGCCTTCTTCGCTCCCCGCATGCGCACAAGAAGCGAAAGCAGCTTGCCTTGCGTCGGCGACATATCAATCGCCGGCAGACCACGATCGTGATTGGCCGCCAGAACGGCATCAAGCACGGGGTCCGCCTCAAACAGGGAACCGACGATGTAGTCGTCGACTGCCGCCCAGCTTCTTTTGCTCATCGTTTTCTTCTCCGATCCAATTGGGGACCAAAACGCGAAAAGGGGCCACTCGGCCCCTTTTCTTGTCTCTTTCCGTCCGCGCTTACTGCGCGGCGGTGGTCATGTCGGCCAGCATCGGCTCGGCGACTTCCACACCGGAGGCCTTGCGGCGCTCGTCGATGATCAGTTCGTCGCGCGAGGTGGCGATGCGCCGGATCTGGCTCATCGTGCCGCCGGTGCCGGCTGGGATAAGCCGGCCGACGATGACATTTTCCTTCAAGCCCTGCAGCATGTCGGTCTTGCCGGCAACGGCAGCTTCCGTCAGCACTCGGGTCGTCTCCTGGAAGGAGGCGGCCGAGATGAAGGACGGCGTCTGCAGCGATGCCTTGGTGATGCCGAGCAGCACCGGCAGGCCTTCGGCCGGCTTCTTGCCGTCCTCGACCAGACGCTCGTTGACCTCTTCCAGTTCGATCACGTCGACATGATCGCCCGGGATGTAGGTCGAGTCGCCCTGCACCGTGATCTCGACCTTCTGCAGCATCTGGCGAACGATCACCTCGATGTGCTTGTCGTTGATCGACACGCCCTGGAGACGATAGACTTCCTGGATCTCGTTGACCAGGTAGGAAGCAAGTGCCTCCACGCCCTTGATCGCCAGGATGTCGTGCGGCGCAGGATTGCCGTCGAGGATGTAGTCGCCCTTCTCGATGACGTCGCCGTCCTGGAGATGGAACGGCTTGCCCTTCGGGATCAGGTATTCGACCGGCTCGAGCGTCGAGTCATGCGGCTCGATGATGATGCGACGCTTGTTCTTGTAGTCGCGGCCGAAGCGGATCGTGCCGTCGATCTCGGCGATGATGGCGTGATCTTTCGGACGACGTGCCTCGAACAACTCGGCAACACGCGGCAGACCGCCGGTGATGTCCTTGGTCTTGGCGCTTTCCATCGGGATACGCGCCAGCACGTCGCCGGGACGAACCTGCGAACCCGGCTCGACCGAAAGAATGGCCTCGACCGAGAGCAGGAAGCGGGCGTCGCCGCCCTTCGACAGCTTGCCGACCTTGCCCTTGGCGTCCTGGATCGCAATCGCCGGCTTCAGGTCGTTGCCGCGTGGCGTCGAGCGCCAGTCGATGACCTCACGCTTGGTGATGCCGGTCGACTCGTCGGCCGTTTCCTGAACGGAAATGCCGTCGACCAGATCCTCGTACGACACCCTGCCCTCGATTTCGGTGAGGACTGGACGGGTATAGGGATCCCACTCGGCGATACGCTGGCCGCGCTTAACCTTGTCACCATCGTCCACGAAGATGCGCGAACCATAGGTGAGGCGGTGCGAGGCGCGCTCCTTGCCGGCTTCGTCGAGGATCAGCACCGCCATGTTGCGGCCCATGACCATCTGCTGGCCGTCGGAGTTGCGCACCACGTTGCGGTTGCGGATCTCGACCTTGCCCTCATACGAGGCTTCAAGGAACGAGCTGTCCACCACCTGCGCGGTACCGCCCATGTGGAAGGTACGCATGGTGAGCTGCGTGCCCGGCTCGCCGATCGACTGCGCCGCGATGACGCCGACAGCTTCGCCCTGGTTGACCGGGGTGCCGCGGGCAAGATCGCGACCGTAGCAGACCGCGCAGACGCCAACCCTGACTTCGCAAGTCAGTGCCGAGCGGATGCGAACCGACTGGACGCCGGCCTTTTCGATCTGTTCCACGTCACGCTCGTCCATCAGCGTTCCGGCCTTGACCAGGATCTCGCCCGACACCGGATGGGTGATGTCATCGAGCGACGTACGGCCCAGCACGCGCTGGCCGACCGAAGCGACGACCTGACCGGCATCGACGATCGGCTGCATGGTGAGGCCCTTGTCGGTGCCGCAGTCGACGGAGTTGACGATGCAATCCTGCGCCACGTCGACCAGACGACGGGTGAGGTAACCCGAGTTCGCCGTCTTCAAGGCGGTGTCGGCCAGACCCTTGCGGGCGCCGTGGGTCGAGTTGAAGTACTCGAGCACGGTCAGGCCTTCCTTGAAGTTCGAGATGATCGGCGTCTCGATGATTTCACCCGACGGCTTGGCCATAAGGCCGCGCATGCCGGCAAGCTGACGCATCTGGGTGGGCGAGCCACGCGCACCGGAGTGCGACATCATATAGATCGAGTTCATCGGCTTTTGACGGCCATTGTCCTCGAACTCGACTGCCTTGATGCGGGCCATCATCTCGTCGGCGACCTTTTCCGAGCACTTGGCCCAGGCGTCGACGACCTTGTTGTACTTCTCGCCCTGCGTGATCAGACCGTCATTGTACTGCTGCTCGTATTCCTTGGCCAAAGCCTCGGTGTCGGAGACAAGCTTGATCTTGGCATCCGGGATCAGCATGTCGTCCTTGCCGAACGAAATGCCGGCACGGCAGGCATGGCTGAAGCCGAGTGCCATGATGCGGTCGCAGAAAATGACCGTCTCCTTCTGACCGCAGTGGCGGTAGACGGTGTCGATCATCTTGGAGATGTTCTTCTTGGTCATCTCCTGGTTGGCAGTCTCGTAAGGCACGTTGACGTTCTTCGGCAGAAGCTCGCCGATGATCATGCGGCCAGGCGTGGTGTCATGGATCTTCGACACGACCTTGCCTTCGGCGTCGACCGTGCGGAAACGACCCTTGATCTTGGAGTGCAGCGTCACCGCCTTGGTCTCGAGCGCGTGCTGGAGTTCGCCCATGTCGGCAAACACCATGCCCTCGCCCGGCTCGTTCTGGTTGACGATCGAGAGATAGTAGAGACCCAGAACCATGTCCTGCGACGGCACGATGATCGGCGCGCCGGAAGCCGGGTGCAGGATGTTGTTGGTCGACATCATCAGCACGCGGGCTTCAAGCTGCGCTTCCAGCGACAGCGGCACGTGAACGGCCATCTGGTCGCCGTCGAAGTCAGCGTTGAAGGCCGTGCAGACCAGCGGGTGCAGCTGGATCGCCTTGCCTTCGATCAGGATCGGCTCGAACGCCTGGATGCCGAGACGGTGCAGCGTCGGCGCACGGTTCAGCAGCACCGGATGCTCGCGGATGACCTCGTCGAGGATATCCCAGACCTCCGGACGCTCCTTCTCGACCAGCTTCTTCGCCTGCTTGACGGTCGAGGAGTAACCCTTGGCGTCGAGACGGGCGTAGATGAAGGGCTTGAACAGTTCGAGCGCCATCTTCTTGGGCAGGCCGCACTGGTGCAGCTTGAGCTCCGGACCGGTCACGATGACCGAGCGGCCGGAATAGTCGACGCGCTTGCCGAGCAGGTTCTGGCGGAACCGGCCCTGCTTGCCCTTGAGCATGTCGGACAGCGACTTCAGCGGGCGCTTGTTGGCGCCGGTGATGACGCGGCCGCGACGACCGTTGTCGAACAGCGCATCGACGGCTTCCTGCAGCATGCGCTTTTCATTGCGCACGATGATGCCGGGGGCGCGCAATTCGATCAGCCGCTTCAGACGGTTGTTGCGGTTGATGACGCGGCGATAGAGATCGTTCAGATCCGACGTGGCGAAGCGGCCGCCGTCCAGAGGAACCAGCGGACGCAGGTCCGGCGGGATCACCGGAACCACCTTCATGATCATCCATTCCGGACGGTTGCCGGATTCCATGAAGTTCTCGACGACCTTGAGCCGCTTCAGATACTTCTTCTGCTTCAGCTCGGAGGTGGTCGACGCCAGTTCCGAACGCAGGTCGCCGGCGATCTTCTCCAGGTCCATGCCGGCCAGGAGGTCATGAATGGCCTCGGCGCCGATCATGGCGGTGAACGAATCCTCGCCATACTCGTCGACGGCGATCATGTACTCTTCCTCGCTGAGCAGCTGGTGCTCCTTCAGCGCGGTGAGGCCAGGCTCGGTGACAATGTAGTTCTCGAAGTAGAGGACGCGCTCGATGTCCTTCAGGGTCATGTCGAGCAGCGTGCCGATGCGCGACGGCAGCGACTTCAGGAACCAGATATGGGCGACCGGTGCCGCCAGTTCGATATGGCCCATGCGCTCGCGACGAACGCGCGACAGCGTGACTTCGACGCCGCACTTCTCGCAGATGACGCCCTTGTACTTCATGCGCTTGTACTTGCCGCACAGGCACTCATAGTCCTTGATCGGGCCAAAAATGCGCGCGCAGAACAGACCGTCACGCTCCGGCTTGAAGGTGCGGTAGTTGATGGTCTCCGGCTTCTTGATCTCGCCGAAAGACCAGGACAGAATCTTCTCAGGGCTGGCAAGCGATATCCGGATGGAATCGAACACCTGCGCAGGCGCCTGCGGATTGAAGAGATTCATGACCTCTTGGTTCATGCCGTTCTCCTTTTCGGGATCCTCGAAGACCCCTTGCATCTAGTCGCGAGCCAAACGCCCGCCGTCTTTGTCGGCCACTGGCCGTCGAATTCGATTGGCGCGCCGCGGAAAGCCGTGGCGCGCCATTGCCTTACTCGGCCGCGTCGGGCAGCCGGATCGGGTTGTCGTCGAGCTTGGTGTTCTCCAGCTCGACATTGAGGCCGAGAGACCGCATTTCCTTGACGAGAACGTTGAAGCTCTCGGGGATGCCGGCCTCGAAGGTGTCGTCGCCACGCACGATCGCCTCGTAGACCTTGGTACGGCCGGCGACGTCGTCCGACTTCACCGTCAGCATTTCCTGCAGCGTGTAGGCGGCGCCATATGCTTCGAGCGCCCAGACCTCCATCTCGCCGAAGCGCTGGCCACCGAACTGCGCCTTGCCGCCCAGCGGCTGCTGGGTGACGAGCGAGTACGGACCGATCGAACGCGCGTGGATCTTGTCGTCCACGAGATGGTGAAGCTTGAGCATGTAGATGTAGCCCATCGTCACCTTGCGATCGAACGGCTCGCCCGTGCGTCCGTCATAGAGCTGCGACTGACCGCTGGTGTGCAGGCCCGCCTGCTCCAGCATGATGTTGATGTCAGCCTCATGCGCGCCGTCGAACACCGGGGTCGCGATCGAGACGCCGCGGCGCATCTGCTCGCTGAGGCGAACAATGCTCTCGTCGTCATAGTCACGAACCGGCTCGTTGCGGTCGTTGGCCGGGATGAAGCTCTCGAGCGTCTTGCGCAGCGGCTTGATGTCGCCGGCTGCCTTGTACGTGTCGATCAGCTCGCCGATCTTCTTGCCCATGCCCGCGCATGCCCAGCCCAGATGCGTTTCCAGGATCTGGCCGACATTCATGCGGCTCGGCACACCCAGCGGGTTGAGCACGATATCGGCATGCGTGCCGTCCTCGAGGAAAGGCATGTCCTCGACCGGAACGATCCGCGACACGACACCCTTGTTGCCGTGACGGCCGGCCATCTTGTCGCCGGGCTGCATCTTGCGCTTCACGGCCACGAAGACCTTGACCATCTTCATGACGCCCGGAGGCATTTCGTCGCCGCGCTGGACCTTCTCGACCTTGTCCATGAAACGCTGTTCGAGCGCCTTCTTGGAATCGTCGTACTGGCCACGCAGGGCTTCGAGTTCGCTCTGGAGCTTTTCGTTCTCCACCGCAAACTGCCACCACTGCGAACGCGGATACTCGTCGAGCGTATCCTTGGACAGCGTCGAGCCCTTCTTGAAGCCTTTCGGTCCAGCGATCGCTTCCTTGCCGACGAGCACGTCGGAAAGGCGCGCGTAGACGTTGCGGTCCAGAATGGCCTGTTCGTCGTCGCGGTCCTTGGCGAGGCGTTCGATTTCCTCGCGCTCGATCGCCATGGCGCGCTCGTCCTTCTCCACACCGTGGCGATTGAAGACGCGCACCTCGACGACGGTGCCGAAGGTGCCCGGAGGCATGCGCATCGAGGTGTCGCGCACGTCCGATGCCTTTTCGCCGAAGATGGCGCGCAGAAGCTTCTCTTCCGGCGTCATCGGGCTTTCGCCCTTCGGCGTGATCTTGCCGACCAGGATGTCGCCCGGCTGAACTTCCGCACCGATATAGACGATGCCGGCTTCGTCGAGGTTCTTCAGCGCTTCTTCCGAGACGTTCGGGATATCGCGCGTGATTTCCTCCGGCCCGAGCTTGGTATCGCGCGCCATGACCTCGAACTCCTCGATATGGATCGAGGTGAAGACGTCATCGGCGACGATGCGTTCGGACAGGAGGATCGAGTCCTCGTAGTTGTAGCCGTTCCACGGCATGAACGCGACCAGCACGTTGCGGCCGAGCGCCAGATCACCGAGCTCGGTCGACGGACCGTCGGCGATGATGTCGCCCTTGTTGACGAGGTCACCCATGCGAACCAGCGGACGCTGGTTGATGCAGGTGTTCTGGTTCGAACGCTGGAACTTCATCAGCCGGTAGATGTCGACGCCGGACTTGCCCGGATCGAGATCTTCGGTGGCGCGGATAACGATACGCGTCGCGTCCACCTGGTCGACGATGCCGCCGCGGCGGGCGCCGATGGCGGCGCCCGAGTCACGGGCGACGATCGGCTCCATGCCGGTGCCGACGAACGGCGCCTCGGCGCGCACCAGCGGCACGGCCTGACGCTGCATGTTCGAGCCCATCAGAGCGCGGTTGGCGTCGTCGTTTTCCAGGAACGGGATCAGGGCCGCGGCCACCGACACCATCTGCTTGGGCGAAACGTCCATCAGATCGACGTTTTCGCGCGGCGCCATCATCACTTCGCCGGCACTGCGGCAAATGACGAATTCGTCAACGAAACCACCGTTCTTGTCGAGCTCGGCGTTGGCCTGCGCGACATGGTGCTTGGCCTCTTCCATCGCCGAGAGATAGACGACGTCATTGGTCAGCTTGCCGTCGACGATCTTGCGGTACGGGCTCTCGATGAAGCCGTACTTGTTGACGCGTGCGAAGG
>NZ_RZQL01000267.1 GCF_003997935.1 Mesorhizobium sp. M7A.F.Ca.US.006.01.1.1 | reverse complement strand
TCCGCCCCCGCCACAGCCTCCGCCTCTGCGTCCGCCTCCGCCTCCGCCTCCGGCTCAGGCTCAGGCTCAGGCTCAGGCTCAGGCTCAGGCTCAGGCTCAGGCTCAGGCTCAGGCTCAGGCTCAGGCTCAGGAGATTGTTCGTTCCGCACGCCGATCAGGTCAACAAATCCCCACTGCAAAGCGTATTCTGACAGAGTTCGTCCGTTGGCGTCGCTGGCTGCGGGGTCGGCACCGTGCTCAAGCAGAATTTCGCAAATGTCTTGGCGCCCCCGCGAGGCGGCGAGGAGCAGAGCGGGCGAGCCCGTGTTGTCCCGGGCATTGGCATCTGCACCCCGTTCGAGGTGCGATCTCACGGTTTCCACTCTCCCCGAAGCGATCGCCAGCCGGAACAGGGATGTCATCTCCTGCGACATCACCTGCTACCTGCCCGTCCAGACGGGCAATCCTTAAATTCACCCCCCCTAGAAATCACCTGCTAGCTGCCCCTGTCTGCCCCTTTCGCGGCTCTTTTTCCGGTTGCACTTGAAAATCCTGCCAGAAATTCGGTGGCGTTCGACCGCAACTGTCACTCCCAGGCGACTTGCGATGTCATAGTCAGGCGACATGCGGCAGCATGACCCGTTCGGTCGCTTTTTCAGACTGCTTCTCGCGTGCCGTCAGAATTGTGAAAAGGGCCTCGCCGATCCAGTGCGCAAGCAGAGGCGGCACGGCGTTGCCTACCTGAACGTACTGCTCGGTGCGATTGCCCTTAAAGAAGTAATTGTCAGGAAAGGTCTGGAGGCGAGCGGCCTCCCGTACGGAAAGACTACGGCACTGCATAGGGTCAGGATGGATGAAATAGTGCCCATCCTTCGAAATGTGGCTTGTTACCGTTGTCGAAGGTCCGCCTGCCAGTTGCACTCGGAACCGATCGGCAAACTTCCCCGACTCCCAGTTCTTGTGGTCTGGCGCAAGCTCCAGGGGAAAGTCCGAGGCCTTTGGAGATCGGCCCACAACCTCAGCGAAAACTGCTGCAAAGAAGTATCGGGCCAAGTCACTTGCCATGTGACCACGCGTCATGTGGTTCGGCAGAGTTTCAAGGTGCGGGTCGGTCAGCCAACTGGAGAGGTCATCGGGACAGTCGGAGGCAATACCGACGCCTTTTGCCTCTCTGCCCGAGACTTCCTTCAGGCGCCGGAATCGTGCCTGGTACCGTCTCGCCCTCAAAGTAAAGGCTATTTGGAGATCGTCCGACAGTCCTGTGTCGATACCAGCGACGAAATCCATGGCTTCGCCAACGACGCGCTTCCAATCCTCATCCGTATCCGGCCCCCGGCTTAGCCCGCTGCGGAGCGGTGGCATATTGCCAAGAACGTTGCCCACCGTCGCCTTCAGGCTGTGACGCACCATTAGCTCGGCAAGTGCCAAGTCCGGCAGATCGGCTGCGAGATCTGATCGCAGACCAACTACAATCACGCGGTGCCGAGCTTGCGGCACGCCGAAATCTTCGGCGCGAACAATGAAATCCGCGGCACGCGGCTCGAACCTGCCAAGGTCGAGCTTTCTCCCGCGACGCGGATCGAGCGCGATGAGCCGATAGCTTTCGCCGTCGCTCCGCTCGCCGCGCAGATCCCGCAGCACCTGGTCAAAGATCCGGTTTTCACCGTCGACCGAGGAGGAGAGCATGCCCTTGACGTTTTCCATCACGAACGCCGCGGGACGAAGCCTGTCCAGGATGCGGATGTACTCCTCGTAGAGAAAGTGGCGTCGATCATCCTTCGCCACATACCCTTCCTTCCCCTGATTGCGGGCGCGGCCGACGAGGGAATAGGCCTGACAAGGGGGGCCACCAATCAGGATGACGTTGCCATCGCTCTCGTCGCGAATCTGGTCGAGGCGCTGGTTCAACCGCTTTTCTGGGGGTTCCTTGCCCAGCTCGAGCTGCCAGGCCTCGTCTTCCGCCGACGACCACTGCTTTGGATACAGCTCTGACCAATCGGGTTCGGTGATCGCGCCATTGATGAAGCTGTAATAGCTGTCGGGGAGGCTATCGCCGAACTGACGCAGAAAGCTGCGAAGCCGGAGCGTTGAATGGGCGGCCGACTCCTTCTCCACAGAGAGTGTGATACGGAACGCCCGCTCACGCTCACTGTTCCGGACGCTTGAAAACCCCTCGGCGAGTCCCCCTGGCCCTGCAAAAATGTCTACCACCGAATATATTGGCAAGAATCACGCTTTCCCCGAACCCACGTGGCAATCTGCTCATGAGTATCAAGTATTCCGTCGAGATGGTAGACCGCGGTCCATGGCCGACGTAGTTGATCCGACCACCCGTTCACGGATGATGTCCGGCATTCGCGGGAAGAATACCAAGCCGGAAATCGCCGTCCGGCGGCTACTTCACCGATCCGGGCTGCGGTATCGTCTGCATACGGCAAACCTGCCGGGACGACCGGACATCGTATTCCCGTCTCGTCGGATCGCCCTCTTCGTTCACGGCTGCTTCTGGCATCGCCATGCAGGCTGTTACTGGTGCACCACACCATCATCGAACGCGGAATTCTGGAATGCGAAGTTCGCGGGCAATATCCAGCGTGACGAGCAAGCCGCCGAAGCGCTTCGAACAGCGGGTTGGCGCGTCGCTGTGGTCTGGGAATGCGGCCTGCGGGCGACGAGCATAGACGACACGACCGATCGCCTGCTTGCATGGATCAAGTCAGGTATTGGGGACTTCGAAAGTCCGCTGTTCCGCCATCGCCAGCTCTGAGCTTTTTGAGGAAACCTGTTTGAGAGAACCGCGGGAGCGGGCTCCCCAAAACTCGACTGACAGTCCTATGATACGTTCGAGGTGCCTCCGACCGACAGCACTCTCGAAGCCTTGGCCGCCTCTTGCTCGAGGTCGATCCACGCCGGCGCATGGTCACTTGGCCTCTCCCACCCTCGCAACTCGACGTCCACGCCAGCTCCGCGGAGCTTGGGTAACAGCGAGGGGCTCACCAGCAGGTGGTCCATTCGCAGGCCAGAGCTCCTATCGTAGCCGCCGCCGAAGGAGAAATTCCAATAGGTGTAGATGCCCTTCTCCGGATGAATACGCCGAACCGCATCGATCCATCCGTCGTCAAGCATCTCGGCATAGGCTCGCCGGCTCTCGGGGAAGTAAACCGCATCGCCGAGCCATCGTCGGGGCGCGACCGCGTCGATCGGAGTTGGAACGACGTTGTAGTCTCCACACAGCACAGTCGGCGCGCCCCCTTTGAGCAGGTCCTGGCCGTAGCTGGTCAGGCGGTCGAACCAGCGCAGCTTGTAGTCGAACTTGGGACCAGGCGCCGGATTCCCATTCGGCAGGTAGAGGCAGCCGACAACGAGCCCGTTCACGTCGGCTTCGATGTAGCGGCTGTGGGTGTCATCGGGATCGCCAGGCAAGCCGCGCCGGCGTTCAACCGGGTCCGCCCCGCGAGATAGAATGGCCACACCGTTGTAGGATTTCTGGCCGTGCCAGATGGCGCCATACCCCGCCTCACGGATGGCCTCGGCCGGAAACTTCTCATCGGACGTTTTCAGTTCCTGGAGGCAGACGATGTCGTGGTTGGTTGCCGTGAGCCACTTGAGGAGCACGGGCAGCCGACCATTGACGCCGTTGACATTAAAGGTGGCGATGCGAACCATCTCCCCTCGCGGCGTGGCTCACTTCTTGCCCAGCTTGCCCTCAACTTTCTTGCGACTGTTGCCCACCGATTTCACGGCCGACTTGACCTCGGCCTTGCTCGCCCCAGTCTTGCCCGCCTCGTATTTCACCTCATGATCCTGCCCACCAGCGACCTTCGCACGGTCCTGGCTGCGTCCACGAGTTGTTTGAGTAGTAGCCATTTCATCCTCCAAGGATTGCGTTCCAGTCCCCAACAACGCAGCCGAACTCTTCCGGTTCAATCCATCGAAGTGCTGTGTGGAACTGAACCCCGGGGGAGAGTATTGAATCGTACCATGAATTCGGGTTCCCCATGTCGGCCGTAGAGGCCTCTCGCCCCAAGAAGCGCACACGGCGCAGGGACTCAGAATCTACCCCTCGATACCCCCTACCCCAGTTTCGTCCGTTTCAGCTCTGCACGCTGACAGACGACATACCGGTGGGCGCCAATTGGCTCTTCGAAATGAAGTTCGACGGCTATCGCGCGCAGGCCGCGATCTCCAGCTCGGAGGTCGTGGTCTATACCCGCAACGGCCACGACTGGACCCGCCAGTTCAAGGTGATCGTGCCGCCTCTGATGTCGCTGACCAAGGGCTCCGCGCTGATCGACGGCGAGATCGTCGCCATTGACAGCCAAGGCCGCACCAACTTCTCGATGCTGAAAACCGGTATCGCCGCAGGCATGCCGCTCAAATTCTACGCCTTCGACCTGCTGGAATTGAACGGCGAGGACGTGTCCAGCCGGCCCCTGCTCGAGCGCAAGGAACGACTTGCGGAACTGCTGGGCGAGAGGGACCCGGACGACAGCTTGCAGTTCTCTAGCCATATCGCCGACAATGGCAAGAAGGTCTTCGATACCATGTGCGCCGGCGGCCATGAGGGCATCATCGCCAAGCGCGCCGACAGTCGCTATGTCGGCGACCGCACCGCGAACTGGCTCAAGATCAAGTGCACGAAACGACAGGAATTTGTCGTCGGCGGCTACCGCCCCAGCGACACTGGCCGCGGCATGGCCTCGCTGATCCTTGGTACCTATGAGAATGGCAAACTGATCTACCGCGGCCGCGTCGGCACCGGGTTCACCGAGGCGATGCGCACATCCATTCTCGCGCAGTTGGAGAAGCGGTCTCTGGACAAATCCGCCTTTGTATCCGTGCCGCGCGACATCACGCGCCGCGCCCGCTGGGTAAAGCCCGAACTCGTCGCCGAGGTCACCTATTCCGAGGTGACACCCGACGGCAGCCTACGGCACCCGAGCTTCCAGGGCATGCGCGAAGACAAGCGAGCCGATCAGGTGGTGATGGAAATGCCAAGGGCGCCCGCGACCGCCGCCAATCTGGATCCCAGGATGGGCAAGGAGATCGCCAGTGCGTTGGGCGTGACGCTGACCCATCCTGACAAGATCAGGTACCCCGGCACTAAGGTGACAAAGGCGACACTCGCCGCGTACTACGCCGCAGTCGCCGAGAAGATGCTGCCACACATCCAAGACCGGCCCCTTTCGCTGGTGCGCGACACCGACGGTGACCTCGAGCAGACATTTTTTCAGAAGCACAAGCTGCCAGGGATGCCCAAGGCCATCCATGACGGCCAGTTGGAGAAGATGTCGGGCAAGGAAAGCCGCATCCTCTGGGTCGACGACCTGGCGGGGCTAATCGCCGGCGTCCAAATGAACGTGCTCGAATTCCACGTCTGGGGAAGCCTGCGTCAGCAGCCTGACTTGCCGCACCGGATAATCT
Source organism: Mesorhizobium sp. M7A.F.Ca.US.006.01.1.1 (assembly GCF_003997935.1). Lineage (GTDB taxonomy): Bacteria > Pseudomonadota > Alphaproteobacteria > Rhizobiales > Rhizobiaceae > Mesorhizobium. The sequence goes on along the minus strand of NZ_RZQL01000267.1, from coordinate 3,721 downwards.
TCGACATCGACCCCGACGAGGGCCTGGACTTTGGCGACGTCAAGCAGGCCGCGATCGACATCCGCGGCATTCTAGAGGCCCTCGGCCTTCAATCTTGGCCCCTGCTGTCCGGCGGCAAGGGCGTGCATGTGGTCGTGCCACTCGTTCCCGAGGCCGACTGGGAAGCAGTCAAGAACTTCTGCCAGGACTTCGCCGAACTGCTGGCCCGCACGGATTCGTCCCGCTTCGTGGCAAACATGAGCAAGGCGCGGCGCAAGGGCCGCATGTTCATCGACTATCTGCGTAATGGACAGGGCGCCACAGCGATTTGCCCGTGGTCGACCCGCGCGCGGTCCGGTGCGTCGTGCGCCGTACCCGTCCCTTGGGATGAGCTGCCGACATTTAAGAGTGCCAGCGCATTTGACGTTTTTACTGCCGCCTCCCGGGCTCAGGAGTCCGACGCCTGGGAGGGCTATTTCGATGTCGAACAAACGTTGACAGAGCGGATCCGAAAAGCAGTCCGATAACCGCAGCCATTCCTAGATCGTCAGCGACATCTGCCGATCGGCCTCGGTTCGCGTTCCGCTTAGATTTGAAAGTGTCACCCCGAGCAGGCGGATCCCCTTGCTGACAGGAAATACCTGATCGAGGAGGGTGCCGCTGACGGTCGCTAGGTCGGCTTCGCCCTCGATGACGCCTCCGATCGTGCGGCTGCGCGTGATCTGCTGGAAGTCGGCGAATTTCACCTTCAATGTCACCGTGCGGCCCTGGATCGATCTTTCCTCGCAATAGCGCCACACCTTACCGACCAACGGCGCCAGCTCCTTGCGAGCACTTTCGAGGTCAAACAAATCGCTCGCAAAGGTGTCTTCGGCCCCCACGGACTTGCGCTCGCGGTCGACCCGCACCGGGCGTTCGTCGATGCCCCGGGCGATCCAGTAATAATACGGACCCGCCTTCCCGAACTTCTCCTCGAGAAACGCCAAGCTCTGTTCCCGCAGGTCGGCGCCGGTCTCGATGCCGAGCCGAGCCATTTTGTCGGCAGTCGCAGGGCCGACACCATGAAATTTCCGCACGGGCAAGGCCTCGACGAAGGCCGGACCCTGCTTCGGGGTGATGACGAACAGACCGTCCGGCTTGTTCTGGCCGGAGGCGAGCTTCGCCAGGAATTTGTTGTAGCTGACGCCCGCAGAAGCGGTCAGACCGGTCTCGGACTTGATCTTCGCGCGGATCATTTCCGCGATCGTCGTGGCGACCGGGATGCCCTGCAGATTGTCGGTGACGTCGAGATAGGCCTCGTCGAGCGAGAGCGGTTCAATGAGTGGCGTGTGCTCGGCGAAGATCGCGTGGATCTGCTGGGAGACGGCCCGGTAGGCGTCGAAGCGCGGCGGCACGAAGATCAGTTCGGGACACTTGCGCTTCGCCGTGATCGAGGCCATGGCAGATCGTACCCCGAACTTTCTGGCCTCATAGCTGGCAGCGGCCACCACACCGCGCGCCGCCGAGCCGCCGACTGCTACCGGCTTGCCGCGAAGGTCCGGGTTGTCGCGCTGTTCGACCGAGGCGAAAAAGGCATCCATGTCGACATGGATGATCTTGCGAAGGATGGCCGTGCCTGCCCCCGTCGCATCCGCTTCTAGGCCGCTGTCAACTCGCTCGCCCACGTCGTCGTCCCTGCGTTACCTGCGGCATATCAAGATAGACCGCACCTCGATCAAGGCAGTCTGGGATCAACTCTCGGAGCGACGCAACGAGTCCGATTGACTCTCGGACACTAAAGAGAACAAATAAGGAACATATCAGCCCCGAAATCCATTGGGAAGACAGTTTGAGAGTGTTTCGTTCATGGGTCAGCCGGCCGCCAGCCCTGCTATCGCTGCGCTTCGCGAGCGAATCGCACGCCTCGAAGGCGGGCCGGCGCGTAACCGCGCGACGCTTCCCTTCGGTGTTCCCAGGATCGACAAGGTCCTGCCGGGAGGCGGGCTGGCGCTCGGCGCGCTTCACGAGGTTGCCGGCGGCCGCAACGGGGCGATCGATGGCGCCGCGGCGGCGCTCTTTGCCGCCGGGATCGCTGCGCGCGCCAAAGGGAAGGTGCTCTGGTGCGTCACCCGGCAGGATCTCTTCGCCCCCGCCCTCGCCCACGCCGGCCTGCTGCCCGGCCGCGTCGTCTATGTCGAGGCCGGCGACGAAGCTTCCGTGCTCGCCTGTTTCGAGGAAGGGCTTCGCCATGGCGGCCTAGGCGCTGTTGTTGCCGAACTGGCCCGCCTCTCGATGACAGCCTCCCGCCGTCTCCAACTCGCCGCCGAAGCCTCCGGCGCCATCGGCATCGCCATCCGCCGTTGGCGACGACAAACCGAGGCGACCGATTTTGGACACCCAACCGCCGCGGTCACCCGCTGGCGGGTCACCGCGCTCCCCTCCCGTCCCTTGCCGGTCCCCGGTATCGGCCGCGCTCGCTGGCAGATCGAGCTGATCCGGGTACGGGCGGGAGAAAGCGCCGATTTTGAAGTGGAAGCCTGCGATGACAAGGGTCGTCTCGCTCTTTTTTCCGACCTGGCCGACCGATCGCCTAAGGCGCGCAATGGGCCAGTCCGCGCCATCGGCTGAAACCCCGACCGTCATGCTCGGCCGACAGGGAAACCGGCGGCTCGTGCTGGCCGCCGATGCGGCGGCACGCACGGCCGGCCTGCGCATAGGCATTCCCGCGAGCAAGGCCCAGGTACTGGTGCCCAACTTGCAGAGCTTCGACCTGGATGCAGCCGCCGACGCCGAGGCCCTCGATAGAATGGCGCTCTGGTCGCTCCGCTATGCTCCAATCGTCGCGGCCGATCCGCCCGACGGGCTTATCATCGACACCACGGGTGCCGACCATCTGCATGGCGGGGAGGACACGATGATCGAGGGACTGGTGTCGCGCATGGCAGCCTCGGGCATCGAGGCACGTGCCGCCGTCGCGGACACTTGGGGGGCCGCTCATGCCTGCGCGCGCTTCCTCGCCCGGCCGACCTTCGTCGCGCCAGTGGGGCAAGCCCCGGCGGTTATGCGCGGTCTTCCGGTCGGCGCCCTGCGGCTTCCCCACGACATCGTCGAAGGCCTGCTCACGCTCGGCTTCGAGCGGGTGGGCGAAGTCGAGGCGGCGCCGCGCGCCTCTCTCACCCTGCGCTTCGGGCCCGAACTCGGCCGTCGCCTGGACCAGGCCATGGGGCGGCGGAGCGAACCCTTCGAGCCCGCCCGCTCTCCCAATCTCATCGAGGTTCGCCGGGCCTTCGGCGAGCCGATCGGCGCCGCCGAGACCATAGCCCGCTATACCGGCAAGCTCGTCGCAACCCTCTGCGAGGCGCTTGAGGCAAAGGGGCTCGGCGCCCGCCGACTGGACCTGCTGTTTCATCGCGTCGACAACCGCATCGAGGCCATTCGCGTTGGCACCGCGGTGCCGGTTCGGGACGTCAAACGGCTTACTCGTCTCCTCACCGATCGGATTGAAACTGTCGATCCCGGTTTTGGCATCGAGGTCATCACGCTTGCCGCGACGCTCGCCGAACCCTTCGGCAGCAAGCAGATCATCTCCTCGCTGGTCGAGGAGCCGGAGCCAGACATCACCGATCTCATCGACGTGCTTGCCAACCGTATTGGCGAGCAGCGGCTTTACCGCTTCGCCCCGGTGGAGAGTGACGTGCCCGAACGCTCGGTCCGTCGCATCGCGCCGACGGCGCCCGATGACGGGACGAGTTGGCCCGGTGAC
>NZ_RZQL01000266.1 GCF_003997935.1 Mesorhizobium sp. M7A.F.Ca.US.006.01.1.1 | reverse complement strand
CAGTATTCCTTCTGCCTGTCATCGGCCATGTAGCGGCAGCCCGTCGGTCCGCGCACCGCAAGCCTGCCGGTTGCGCCGCGCGGCAGCTCGCGCATCTCGTCATCGACGATGCGCGCCTCGTAGCCGCCCACCGGCTTGCCGGTCGACGCAGGCTTCATATCGCCAAAGCGGTTGGAGATGAAGATGTGCAGCATTTCGGTGGCGCCGATGCCGTCGAGGATCGGCTTGCCGGTCTTTTGCGTCCACTCTTCGAAAACCGGAGCGGGCAAGGTTTCGCCGGCCGAAACGGCAACGCGCAGCGACGACAAATCGGCACCTTCATCCATGGCCTTCAGCATGGCGCGGTAGGCAGTCGGCGCGGTGAAGGAGATCGTCGCTTTGTAGGTCTCGATGATGTGGATCATGTTGGGTGGCGTCGCCTGCTCCAGCAGCGTCGCCGCCGCACCGAAGCGCAGGGGAAAGATAGCGAGGCCGCCAAGGCCGAAGGTGAAGGCCAGCGGCGGCGAGCCGACAAAGATGTCGTCCGGCGTCACCTCCAGGATTTCGCGGGCGTAGGCGTCGGCGATGATCAGGAGGTCGCGGTGGAAATGCATCGTCGCCTTCGGCACGCCTGTCGTGCCCGAGGTAAAGCCTAGCAGTGCGACATCGTCGCGGCCGGTGTTGACGGCGCTGAAAACAACCGATTTGTCGAGAGCGGCACGATCGAGTTCAGCATCATGGTTGGCGGTGCCGTCGAAGCCTATGACCTGTTTGAGGAATACGCTGTCCTTGGCGCAGGCGGTCATCTCGTCCATCAGCCTGGTGTCACAGAGCGCGATGGTGATCTCCGCCTTGTCGACGATCTTGGCGAGTTCGCCGGCGCGCAGCATCGGCATGGTGTTGACGACCACTGCACCGACCTTGGTGGCAGCCAGCCAGCAGGCGACCATTGCGGGGTTGTTGGCGGAGCGGATCAGCACCCGGTTGCCGGGCTTGACGCCATAATTCTCGACCAGCGCGTGGGCCAGCCTGTTCGTCCAGTCGGACAGTTCCTTGTAGGTGCGGCGGCGGCCATTGCCGATCAGCGCGGTGTGGTCGCCGAGGCCTTTCTCGACCAGCCTGTCGGTCAGTTCGACACCGGCGTTGAGGCGTTCGGGATAGTCGAAGCCGTCGAGCAGGATATCGGGCCATTGCTCCGGCGGCGGCAGGTGATCGCGCGTGAACGTGTCGATATGCGCTGAAGGCCCAAGCATGTCGCCGCTCTCCCGTCTGCTCTGAGGAGGCTTCGTGCTGCCCATCGCGCCTGCTCGGAGATGCGCCCAGAAAGGGTGAATATCTGCAGGTGGGGCAGCACAGCAGACCTCCCATTGTCGGCTGTTCGTGCAGGCAGGATCGCACCAGTCGAAATTTGTTTCAAGCCTAAAATGTTTTTGCCCTGGAGCATTGACGCGTGGCATGGCGGTGGCCATTGCTAGCGAAGAAGCGATGCCGTCTTGGGGAAGGGCGCAGATGTTCGAACGTCACATCGTCGATTGGGATGATGCCTATGCCAACGGCGCAAACATCGCCGGCAGTGATCGCTGGCCGGCCGCGTGGGCGGAGCCGGCGCAAGCATTCCGTGATGCGCTCTCGGCAGAGGGCCGGGCACGGCTCGACATTGCCTATGGCGAAGGGCCGCGCAATCGGCTCGATCTTTTCCTTCCCGATGCCGCGCCCAAGGGGCTGGTGGTGGTCATCCATGGCGGTTACTGGCTGGAGACCGATAAGAGCCTATGGTCGCACCTCGCCAACGGCGCGGTCGGCAGCGGTTTTGCCGTTGCGATGCCTTCCTACACACTCTGCCCGGATATACGCCTCGCCGGCATCGTCCGGGAAGTCGGGGCAGCAATCAGCAAGGCAGCGGCAATGGTCGGGGGACCGCTGATGCTGACCGGACATTCGGCTGGCGGCCATCTCGCCACCCGGATGGTGACGACAACCACGCCGCTGGCCGCCGATGTGGCGCGGCGCATACGGCACGTCGTTTCGATTTCGGGCTTGCATGACCTGCGTCCGCTCATGCGCACCGGCATGAACGCGGCCCTGGCCATCGACGAACACGAGGCGCTGACGGAAAGCCCGGCGCTGCTGCGGCCGATGGATGGTGCCCGCATCACCTGCTGGGCCGGAGGTGGCGAGCGCGCCGAATTCCTGCGCCAGAATGCGCTGCTGGCCAACATCTGGACCGGCCTTGGCGCCACCACCAGCGTCGTGATCGAACCCGACCGGCATCATTACAGCATTGTCGATGGCCTTGCCGACCCGACGCATCCGCTGACGCAGAGCTTGATCTCGAACTAGAGCCGGGATCATTTTCTCGTCTGTTATGAATGGCTTGTCTGGGATTCCTCAACGCAGAATCAGCACGCTGCAAGCCTCGCCAGCGGCTGCTGCGGGGGCAAACGGCGCCCGCACGATCAGCCCGTTGGCGTCGGCCAGCATTCTCAGCATTGAGGAATCCTGGATGCCGAACGGCGTCGCCACCAGCACGCCGTCATCTTCCCTGACCACGGCTCGGACATAGTCCTGGCGCAAATCATTGCCCGGCATTGCGGCGCCCAATCGCGCTGGGCGAATGTCCTGGCGATAATTGCGGCCGCCGAGCCGCGCCAGCAGCGGCTTCAGGAACAGTTGCGAGCAGACCAGGCTTGCAACCGGGTTGCCAGGCAGGCCGATGCACCTGATGCCACCGAGGCGGCCGAACATCAGCGGCTTGCCGGGGCGCATTGCGATCTTCCAGAAGCCGAGCGTCATGCCTTCGCCGGTCAGCACGTCGTGGATCAGGTCGTGATCGCCGACCGAGGCGCCGCCAAGCGTCACGATGACATCCGCACCGGCCGCGACCGCTTTTTGCACCAGGTCGGCGATGGCCTCCTTGCGATCGGCGGCAATGCCGAGATCGAGCGCGCGGGCGCCGACCGAGTGTGCGGTGGCAGCGACGCCATAGGCATTGGACGAGATGATCTGGTCCGGGCCGAGATCACTGCCCGGCGGCAGCAATTCGTCGCCGGTGGCGATGATGGCGACCAGCGGCCGTTTCACCACGCTGACCCGGGGATGGTTGGCCGATGCTGCCAGCGACAGTGCCGCCGGGTCGAGCAAGCGGCCTTTTTCCAGCAGCATGTCGCCTGTTGAAAAATCGAGCCCGATGCGGCGGATATTGCGCCATTGCGCCGTCGGCTCGATCACTTCGATTTCGCCGCCGCCGAGGTCGCGGACATTCTCCTGGATGACGATGGTGTCGGCGCCTTCGGGCAGCGGCGCGCCGGTAAAGATGCGCACCGCTTGTCGCTCGCCGACCGTGCCGTCAAAGCCACGTCCAGCCGGTGCCATGCCGATCACCGAAAGCCGCGACGGTACCGACGCCACATCGGCGGCGCGCGCCGCGTAGCCATCCATGGCGGAAGCGTTGAAAGGTGGCTGGGTACGGAGTGCCACGACCGGTTGCGCCAGCACGCGGTCCACTGCCTCGAACAGGGAAACGCTTTCGGCGGCTAGAGGTGCCGCACCATCGAGCAGGCGTTCAAGCGCCTCCGCGATAGGAACCAGCGCCATCAGGCACTCGCCCCATGTTTAACGGATTTGTAGTCACCCGACTTGCCGCCGGTCTTTTCGACCAGGCGGATGCCGGAGATCACCATGGCGCGGTCTACAGCTTTGGCCATGTCGTAGATGGTCAGGCAGGCTACAGAAGCGGCCGTCAGCGCTTCCATCTCGACGCCCGTCTTGCCGGTGACGCGGGCCAGTGCGGTGACTTTCAGGCCGGGTAAAGCATGGTCCGGCTCGATGTCGACGGAAACCTTGGTCAGCAGCAGCGGATGGCAGAGCGGGATCAGCTCATGCGTCTTCTTCGCCGCCATGATGCCGGCGATGCGCGCGGTACCGAGCACATCGCCCTTCTTGGCGTTGCCGGCGAGGATCATTTTCAGGGTCTCGGGCCGCATCGCGACAAAGCCTTCGGCGATCGCCGTGCGCGTCGTCTCCGCCTTGTCGCCGACATCGACCATGTTGGCCTCGCCCTGCGCGCCGAGATGGGTGAGGACTGATGTCATCGTCAGACGGCCTCGGCCGATACCTTGCCCGTCAAAAGCAGGCGCGTCGCCGCTGTGACGTCCTGTTGTCGCATCAGGCTCTCGCCGACGAGGAAGGTGTCGACGCCGGTCTTCTGCATCCTGAGGCAGTCATCATGGGTGAAAATACCGCTCTCGCTGACCAGCAGGCGGCCGCCCGGCACCATGGGCGCCAGCCGCTCCGACGTTTTAAGGCTGGTTTCGAATGTCCTCAGATTGCGGTTGTTGATGCCGATCAGCTGCGACGACAGCTTTACCGCGCGCAGCGTCTCGGCCTCGTCATGCACCTCGATCAGCGCATCCATGCCGAGTTCGAATGCCGTTGCCTCAAGCTCGCTGGCCAGGGCGTCATCGACGCTCGCCATGATGATCAGGATCGCATCAGCGCCCCAGGCGCGCGCCTCATAAACCTGGTAGGGGTCGAACAGAAAATCCTTGCGCAGCGCCGGCAGCGCGACGGCTGCCCGCGCCTCGGTGAGAAATTCCGGCGCGCCCTGGAAAGACGGCGCGTCTGTCAGCACCGAAAGACAGGCGGCACCCCCCTTGGCATAGGCCTGCGCCAGCGCCGGCGGATCGAAATCGGCACGGATCAAGCCCTTGGAAGGGCTCGCCTTCTTGATCTCGGCGATTAGCGCGAAGGCGCCGGATTTGCGCTTCGCTTCCAGTGCGGCAAGAAAGCCGCGCGGTGCGTCGGCGTCTTTTGCCCGTGCCTTGATTTCGGCCAACGGCACACGTGCCTTTGCTGCCGCGATCTCGTCGCGCTTGTAGGCCTCGATCTTGCGAAGAATGTCAGACACGCTCTATCCGTTCGAAATCTCGACCAGCCTGTCGAGCACTTGCAGGGCACGGCCGCTGTCGATGGCTTGTGCCGCCGCCGCGATGCCGTCGCCAAGCGTCGTCGCCTTGCCCGCCACCACCAGGCCGGCGCCGGCATTCATCAGCACGGTGTCGCGATAGGCGCCGGCAGCGCCGCCCAGCATATCGCGCAAGGCCTTGGCGTTGTAGTCCGCATCGCCGCCGCGCAATTCATCCTTGCTATGGCGCGCCAGCCCAACCGCTTCAGGGGTCAGCGTGAAGCTGCGGATCTCGCCGCCGATCAGCTCGGCAACCTGCGTCTCGCCGGTGGTGGTGATCTCGTCATAGCCGTCGCCATGGGCAACCCAGGCATGCTCGGCGCCCAGCGCCTTCAGCGTCTCGGCCACCGGCAGGATCCACTCAGGCAGAAACACACCGACCATCTGCCGCTTGACGCCGGCCGGATTGGAAAGAGGCCCGAGCAGGTTGAAGATGGTGCGGGTGCCGAGTTCGACGCGGGTCGGGCCGACATGCTTCATCGCCGGATGGTGCGCGGGCGCGAACATGAAACCGACGCCCGCCTCATGGATGCAATGGCCTATGGATTCGGGCGAGATGTCGATCTTGACGCCGAGCGCGACCAGCACGTCGGCGGCCCCTGTCAATGACGACAGACCGCGATTGCCGTGCTTGGCAACCGGCACACCGCTGCCAGCGATGACGAAGGCCGATGCCGTCGAAATGTTGACGCTGTGGGAATTGTCGCCGCCGGTGCCGACGATATCGATGGCGCCATCGGGCGCGTCCACGCGCAGCATCTTGGCGCGCATGGTTGCGACGGCGCCTGAAATCTCGCTCACCGTCTCGCCGCGCACGCGCAGCGCCATCAGGAAGCCGCCGATCTGGCCGGGGGTCGCATCACCCGACATGATGATGTCGAAGGCCTCGCGCGCTTCCTCGAAGGAAAGCGCGCTACCGGTCGCAATCTTGGCGATATGGGTTTTCAGCGCGCTCATCTTGTCGAGGCTTGGGCGACGGCGGCCTGGTCGATGCGAACATCGTACTGCGTCTGCAACTGCGCCACCAACTGGTCGAGCAGGTCGTCCGACATACCAGAGGTAAAAGATTTCTGTGCGTCATCCGGCACTGAGCTGGCATCGGCTCCGGCGGGCTCGAACACTTCGGCGACCTTGTACAGGATCTGCCCGTCGCCGGTGGGCGAGGGGATCAGGCCGGTACCGCCTTCGCCGACTCCAAACATCGCTGCGGCGCCTTCCTTGCCGAAATCGACGTCGTCAGCCTCACGCTTGACACCGCGCTTGGTCTGCTTTTCCAGCTTCAGTTCGCTGGCGATGACGTCGAGCGTTGCGCCGGCCTTGAGCCGCTTTTCCAGCTCGTCAGCCTTGGCGGCGAGCCGCTTGCTTGTTTCCGCCGCCGTCCAGTCGGCCACGGCTTTCTGACGAACCTCATCCAGCGTGCGGTCGCGAGCCGGCGTGATAGACGCCACCTCATAGAAGACGAAGCCGTTGTCGGCTGTGGTCAAGGCATCGTTTTCCGTGTTGGGTTCGGCGTCGAAGACGGCTTTGATCAGCTCCGGCGATTGCGGCAGGTCCTTGACGATGCTTGCATCTGGCCGCAGTCCACTGCGATCGATGGCGTCGATGGTGACGACCTTCAGCTTCAGCTTGGCCGCGGCGTCGGCCAGCGAACTGCCGGCGGCGCGGGTATCATCGTAATTGTCGCGTACGTCCAGAAGGATGCGGCTTGCCTCGCCCAGCGCCAGATCCTTGCGGATCTGGTCGGACACCTCGGCCAGCGGCTTCACCACCTCGGGCTTGATCTCGGTGACGCGCAGCAGCACCGGACCGAAGGCGCCTTGCACGACCTGGCTGACTTCATTGGCGTTGAGCGCGAAGGCCGCGTCGGCGACCGCCTTGTCGGCGATCTTGTCCTTGGCAAGCGTGCCAAGCAAGGTGTCGGCCGGGGTCTTGCCTTCCGCCGTGACCAGCTTGTCGAAAGTAGCGCCGGCCTTGAGCGAATCGAGTGCGGCCTTGGCCGCATCCGGCGTCTTGAACACGAGCTGCTCGATGGTACGCAATTCCGGCGTGGTGTAACGCGCCTTGTTCTTGTTGTAATCGTCGCTGACCTGTTGGTCGGTGACGGCTGTCGGATCCATGATGTCGGCCGGTTCGAGGCGGACATAGGAGAATTTGCGGTATTCGGGTGCCGCATATGTCTTCTTGTTGGCTTCGAAATAGGCCGAAAGCACGCTGTCGGACGGTGCCGCGATCGGCTCCACCAGTGCCTTGGGCAGCGTCAAATAGTCGATGGTGCGGTCTTCGCCGCGATAGAGCGCAACTGCCTTGAGGAAAGTGTCCGGAGCCTTGAGGCCGTCCGAGACCGCCTCGACAATCTGCTGGCGCACCGCCACCTGGGCACGGTTCTTAAGATAATCCTCGGGCCGCATGCCGATCTGCTGCAGCATATATTCGAACGTTCTGCGGTCGAACTGGCCGCCCGGGCCTTTGAAGGCCGGGTCTTCGCGTGTCAGCTCGGCCAGCCGGTCCTTGGAAAGTCCGAGGCCCAGCTTGCGGGCCTGTTCGTCGAGAACGGCACCCGAGACGAGCTGCGCCAGCACCTGATTGTCGACACCGAGCGCCTTTGCCTGTTCGTGGCTGAGACGCTGGCCGAACTGCTGCGACATGACGGCGAGCTGGCGATCATAGGCGAGACGGTATTCGTTGATCGACACTTTGGTGCCGCCGGCCGTTATGACCGAATCATGGCCGGCCAAACCGCCCATCAGCCGCCCGGAAACGCCCCAGACCAAAAAGCTGAGCACCAGCAGCACCAGCAGCCCCTTCGCGACCCAGGTGCCTGCCGCGCTTCTCAATATACCAAGCATTTTTACTTCCGATTTATGCGCATTCTCGCATGCGCCGAGTCTGAAACAAGCGCAATAGCGCCCTTCCGGCCCACTGTCGATTGCTTTGTGGGCTGATTTTGGTAGTGAGGGCCAGAGCCCCGATATCATCCGGAGAAGCAAACCCATGACGCCAGGAATTCGCCCGCTCGTCGCCGGCAACTGGAAAATGAACGGCACCAGCGCCTCGCTCAACGAACTCCGGATGATCGGCAACGGTTTCATGAGCGGACTTGACGCGGAGACCGAAGCGCTGGTTTGCGTTCCCGCAACCCTGCTTGCCCACGCCGCGGAGATCCTGTCACGCACGCCGGTGCATGCCGGCGGCGAGGATTGCCACACCAAGGAGAGCGGCGCCTACACTGGCTGCATCTCGGCGGAAATGCTCAGGGATGCCGGCGCAAGCCATGTCATCGTCGGCCATTCCGAATGCCGCGAGCAACGCGGCGAGGATGACGCCACTGTCCAGGCCAAGGCATCCGCCGCATGGCGTGCCGGGCTTGTTGCCATCATTTGCGTCGGCGAAACGCATGAGCAGCGTGAAGCGGGTGCCACGCTGGACGTGCTGTCGCGGCAAGTCGAGGGCTCGGTCCCGCCAAGCGCCATCCCGTCCAACACCATCATTGCCTATGAGCCGGTATGGGCGATCGGCACCGGCCTGACGCCGACGGCCGGCGATGTGGCCGCAGCACACGCACATATCCGCGAAAGGCTGTCGGAAAAGCTTGGCAGCGTCGCGGCGAAGGTGCGCATTCTCTATGGCGGCTCGGTCAAGCCCTCCAACGCGGTCGAACTGCTCGGCGTCAGGAATGTCGACGGCGCGCTGGTCGGCGGCGCCAGCCTGAAAGCGGCGGATTTTCTCGGCATCGCCGAGGCCTATCGCAATATTGCTTGAAGACATTTGTCCCGCCGGACAGGGCTTCCGGTACATGAAATCGTTGCAAAGGACGGGTTGCTTCCCATATTCCGGCCACGGGCTTGGAAATGCCGTCAAAGCATTGTATTGAGCCGCCTCCAATTCACCGGTCGTGTCCGCGGCCGGGCAAGGCCTTGCCAGGATAAACTATGGAAACCGTACTGATCGTCATTCATCTCATGGTCGTGCTCGCCCTTGTCGGCGTGGTGCTGCTGCAGCGTTCCGAAGGCGGTGGCCTCGGCATCGGTGGCGGATCCGGCTTCATGACCGCGCGTGGTGCTGCCAACGCGCTGACGCGTGCGACGGCGATCCTGGCGGCCGCTTTCTTCGCCACGTCACTGACGCTGTCGATCGTCGCCCGCTACGGCGAGAAGCCGATCGATATTCTCGACCGCGTGCCGGCAACCTCGGACGGCGCCGGCAAAGGCGTGCTCAACCAGTTGCCTGGAA
>NZ_RZQL01000265.1 GCF_003997935.1 Mesorhizobium sp. M7A.F.Ca.US.006.01.1.1 | reverse complement strand
CCGCGGAACAGGATTTCCTCGCCCTCGGTCAGTGTATCGCCGATGCGCAGCGTGCCGTGGTTGGGAATGCCGACGACATCACCGGCAAAGGCCTCGTCGGCGGTGACGCGGGTCCGGGCAAAGAAGAACTGCGGCGCCGACAACGACATCGGTTTTCCCGTGCGCACCAGCTTGGCCTTCATGCCGCGCTCAAGCTTGCCCGAACAGACGCGGACGAAGGCAATGCGGTCGCGATGGTTGGGGTCCATGTTGGCCTGGATCTTGAAGACGAACGACGTCATCTTCTCCTCGGTCGCCTCGACCTTGCGGGTGTCGGCCTCCTGCGCGCGCGGCGGCGGCCCAAAAGCGCCGAGTGCCTCGATCAGGTCGCGCACGCCATAATTGCGCAGCGCCGAACCGAAATAGACCGGCGTCAGATGGCCCTCGCGGAAGGCTTCTATATCAAGGGGTCTGCACGCTTCTCGCGCGAGCTCCAGTTCCTCGATGAAGGCTTCGCGCTCGTTTTCCGGCAGCAGGCCGGCAACGCGGTTGGAATCGGGACCGTTGACCGGCGTGCGTTCTTTCTCCGCGTCACCCCTGCGCACGGCATTCAGTGCCAGATGATAGGTGCCCGCAAAATTCTTGCCGCGGCCGATCGGCCAGGTGACGGGGGCAGTATCCAGTGCCAGCTTCTGCTCGATCTCGTCCAAAATCTCGAACGGATCGCGGCTTTCGCGGTCCATCTTGTTGATGAAGGTGATGATCGGAATGTCGCGCAGCCGGCAGACTTCGAACAGCTTCAGTGTGCGCGGCTCGATGCCCTTGGCGGCATCGATGACCATGACCGCCGAGTCGACCGCCGACAGCGTGCGGTAGGTGTCGTCGGCGAAATCCTCGTGGCCGGGCGTGTCGAGCAGGTTGAAGACATTGTCCTCATACTCGAAGGTCATCACCGAAGTGACGACCGAGATGCCGCGCTCGCGCTCGATCTTCATCCAGTCGGACCGCGTCTGGATCTTGTCCTTCTTGGCCTTGACCTCGCCGGCAAGCTGGATGGCGCCGCCGAACAGCAGCAGCTTTTCGGTGAGCGTGGTCTTGCCGGCGTCCGGGTGCGCGATGATCGCGAAGGTGCGGCGGCGTGCCACTTCTTCTTCTATTGCTTCGGGCATTCTCTGGGATTTCCGTGTGACAGGTCGGGCTTCTAGCAGCGCAGTGGCAGGCTGTCGACCGCTCCGGCCGGCCCACCTCTTCGTCTGGGCATGCAGCCGATCACGCCGTGGCTCAAGCCAGCTCATTGCCGCATGTTTCGCGCTGCTCGACGTTGGCAAGCGGCGAACGGGATGGCACTTGGGTGTGCGTCCGTCAGGAATCACGAGCCAAAGGAGCGAGCATGACAACGGCGAAACAAGTGATCGTCATCGGCGCCGGTATCATCGGAGCCTCGATCGCCTGGCACTTGGCCAAGGCCGGCGCGCAAGTGACGGTGATTGCCGACAGCGATGCCGGCGGGGTGGCGACGCCGAACTCCTTTGCCTGGATCAATGCCAGCTGGGGCAATCCGGAGCCCTATTTCCGGCTGCGCACTCGCGCGATGGCCGAATGGTCGCGGCTGGCGCGGGACCTGCCCGACCTGCCACTGAGCTGGTGCGGCGGCCTGTGCTGGGATTTACCGGCGGCCGACATGGAAACCTACGCCACGGAGCATTCCGCCTGGGGCTATGGCATCAGCCAAGTCGACCGCGCCGGTGCCGCGCGCATCGAGCCCAATCTCGCCGAGCTCCCGGATTTTGCCCTATATGTCGCCAAAGAAGGTGTCGCAGAGCCCGTGGCCGCAGCCCGTGTCCTATTGGCAGACGCGAAGCGACATGGCGCGAAGAACATCTCCAGCACGGTGACGGCGCTGGTCCAGACCGGCGGCAGGATCACCGGTGTCGACACATCGCATGGCTTGATTGCATCAGACGAGGTGGTGATCGCTGCCGGCGTCGGCTCGCCGGATATTGCCGCGACGGCCGGGATCAACCTGCCGATCGAAACGCCGCCCGGCCTTATCGTCCATTCGCGACCCCACAAACGACTGCTCAACGGCCTGGTGCTGGCCGAGCGGCTGCACATGCGCCAGACAGCGGAAGGCCGCATCATCGCCGGCTCGGATTTCGGCGGCGCCGACCCGGGAATGGATGCCGAAGCCACCGCCCACGCACTGTTTGCAGCCATGAAAGCCATGCTACGCGACAGCGACGGGTTGGAACTCGATTTCCACACTGTCGGCTACCGGCCGACGCCGATCGACGGCTTTCCGATCATCGGCCGCGCCGAGGGCGTTGACGGTGTCTATGTCGCCGTCATGCATTCCGGCATCACGCTGGCACCGGCCGTCGGCCTGTTCGCCGCCCGGGAAATCCTCGACGGCGAGCGCGACCCGCTGCTTGCTCCCTATGGATTGTCGCGCTTCGCTCAATAGCCTGACGGACGGTGAAAGCCGCCGGCCAGTGGTTCGATTGCCTCGGCGATGGCGAGCAACTGCTCCTCCGACCAGCGTTTGCCGACCAGTTGCAGGCCGATCGGCAGGCCGGCGCTGTCCAGTCCGCATGGGATGGAAAGGGCTGGATGGCCGCTGTAGTTGAAGACAGCGCCATAGGCCGGCAGCATCCAGTAGCTCTGCTCCTTGCCGTCGACCTTGATCGGTGTGCCCGGCTCGCAATGCGGGAAAGCGGTGGTCATGGCGACCGGGCAAAGCAGCGCGTCATAGTTTTCGAAAAACCGGTCCCAGGCGAGAATGGATTTGTCGCGGCGGGCGAGTGCCTCGAACCAACGCGAGACCGATGTCGGTCCCTCCGACGGCTCCGGCTGCGCGGCCTCCATCATCATGCCGATCAGCGCGCCGCCCTGCTCCAGATCGTCGTCCAGATCGAGTTTCGGCAGTTCTGCTGCTACGATGACGGCGCCGGCGCCTCGCAGATGCCTTGCGAGGTTTTCGACCGCGACGCTGATGTCACCAGCCACCGGAAAGCCGGGAAAGGATGGCGCGAAGGCGATGCGCAATGTCCTAGGGTCGAGCTTCGGCATGTCCTGGACCGGCACCGGCGCAAGATCGGTGTCGCTTCCATCCGGCCCAGCGATGATTTGGTAGATCAGCGCCAAATCTTCCACGCTGCGCGCCAGCGGCCCAAGACAAGACATCAGCCGCACGCCGCGTGCAGCACCGCCAGGATCGGGGAAGGCGCCGGCCAACGAGACGCGGTGCTCCGTCGGCTTCAGGCCATAGACACCGCAGAAGCTGGCCGGCAGCCGGATCGAATCCTGCATGTCGGTGCCGACGTCGAATGGCGTCATCCCCGAGCAAAGTGCCGCCGCCGCGCCGCCGCTGGAACCGCCCGCCGTGCGCTGGAGATTCCAGGGATTGCTGGTGCGGCCGAACAGCGGATTGTTCGACTGCCAGTCCGAAAGCATGGGGGCGACATTGGTCTTGGCCATCAGCACGCCGCCGGCTGCCTTCAGCCTGATAACGACCGGGCTGTCCTGCCACGCTACATAATCGGCAAAGGGCGGGAAGCCGACCGTAGTCTTCATGCCTGCCGTCTCATGCATGTCCTTCAGCGTGAACGGTACGCCATGCAGAGGTCCGAGAGCGTCGCCGCGCGCCTGGGCTGTGTCCGCCTTCTTGGCACGCTCGCGGGCGCCCTCCCTGTCTAGCGAGATGACAGCGTTGACGGCATGGTTGTGCGCATCGATTTGCGCCAGATGCGCGTCGAGGGCTTCGACGGCGGAGATTTTGCGCTTTGCGATGGCTGCGGCCAGTTCGACGGTTGAGGAGAAGGCGATGTCCATGAGGAATGCTCCGGCTTGGCCGCGCGTGCCTGACCAAATGGCGGATAGCGGCGCGATTTCAAGCGGAGTTGAGCATTAGGGGATTGGCCGCGTTTGATCGGAATTGTGCCGATAGTCCGTTGAGGTCGGCGCTGGCCCGTGACGCTACCAGTTGGCGAAGAAACCTACCCGGCCAGAGCCAGCTTCGCCGCTGCTGGAGCAAACGGGCGAATGCTGATTCCATCGCCGCTGATCGTGACAAAACTCGCTGGCGGGATCGCCTGCCAGTTGCCGCCCTCGCGGTCGAAGGGTTCGGACACGATGCAGCGGCCGCCGCCCTTGCGCAGGATAGAAGTATAGAGCGTGGGCGCATTGGCGTCGGTGGCATAGCGCACCGCATGCAGCGCCTGGCCATCCGAGAAGGCGGCGGTGAGCTTCAGCGCCGGTTCGAGGCCGGCGCGGCGCGAGGCTTCGAGCACGCGGCTGGTGGCGCGGGAAACGGCGCCTTGCGGATCGGTGGCCAGTCCCTCATCGATCATCAGCAGAAAGAACAGTTCGGAATCGGTGGTGCCTTCGCGCTGGTCGAAGACCGCGTCGGACAGCGAGTTCTCCAGCGCGCGGCGGATCTTCTCGAAGCCGCCGATCTGGCCGTTGTGCATGAACGACCAGGCGCCGGAGATGAACGGATGGCAGTTCATGCGGCTGGTGGCGCCGCCGGTCGACGCCCGGACATGGGCAAGGAACAGGCCGGATTTGATCTGCCGGCACAGGCTTTTCAGATTGGGATCGGACCAGGCCGGCAGGATATCGCGATAGAGACCCGGCTCCGGGCGGTCGCCGTACCAGGCAAGGCCGAAGCCGTCGCCATTGGTTGGCGATTTCGCTTCCTGGGCACAATGGCTCTGGGCGATCAGCGAGTGACAGGGCGCGGTGAGGATGTCTTCGAGAAAGACCGCTTCACCGAGATAGGCCGCCCACCGGCACATCGCTTCTGTCGTCCCCTAGGCGAGATCCATAAGAGCCGCAGGCTCCTTGATCGCGTGCGTGCCTCTGTTGTGCGTCCGCTCGTAAAGCTCGCGAACGATTCGGCTGGCGGTAGTTTCAAACAGAAATGGCAAGAAAGCGTGAACGAGCGCGGCGCCCGCCGCCATCAACAGGCGCGACGAAAACCAGGCGGCAAAGCCCATGTGGCTGAAATAGGTTTCGCCGACCTTGGCCGGATGAGAGGTGAAAATCCTTGCGACCGACATGCTGGTTCCCCTTCAGCGCTTCAAGTTCCTGATATGAGTATCCTGACACGCTTCGCCGGTTCATCGGTCTCAAAATGTCCTTGTATTTCGGCTATCCATGGGACAATTATCCCACATGACGCTGGAAATTGACGAAATCGACCGGAAATTGCTCGCTGAGCTGCAACGCGACGGCACCCTGTCGGTCGACCAGCTGTCGGAACGGGTGGCGCTGTCGCGCAATGCCTGCTGGCGCCGGGTGAAGCGGCTGGAAGAGACTGGTGTCATCACCGGCAGGGTGGCGCTGGTCGATGCCGAAAAGCTCGGGCTTGGCCTTTCCGTCTTCATCCTGATCCGCACGTCCAACCACGATCCGGAGTGGCTGCAGAAGTTCCGGGCGGCGGTGACCGGCTTTCCCGAGATCATCGGCGTCTACCGCATGTCCGGCGACCTCGATTATGTCTTGCGCGCCCGCGTCGCCGACGTGAAGGCCTATGATCGGCTCTACCAGCGGCTGATCGCCAAGGTGACGCTGTCGGACGTTTCCGCCTCGTTCGTGATGGAGGAAATCAAGGAAACGACCGTCGTTCCGATGGAACTGCGGTAGGTCGTCGTAACGCCACAAAGAAAGCCGTTGATAGAATTACAGTCGAGTTGACCGAATCGCCGTTCGCGCCGATAGGATCGATTTTATGCGCGCAGCCCTTCAAACTCCCTCCGTCATCGGTCCGACCGTCGGCTTCGTCAGGTTGCCGCATGCTGAAGGACTTCCCCTTCCTGCTTATGAAAGCACCGGTGCCGCCGGCATGGATCTGCGCGCCGCGGTGCCCGAGGACCGGCCGCTGCTGATCCTGCCCGGAAAACGCGCTCTGGTGCCGACCGGGCTGATCCTGGAAATTCCCGAAGGCATGGAAGGCCAGGTGCGGCCACGCTCGGGCCTCGCCTTCAAACATGGGCTTACCGTCCTCAATACGCCCGGCACCATCGACAGCGACTATCGCGGCGAGGTGAAGGTGCTGCTGATCAATCTCGGCGACGAGGACTTTGCCGTGACGCGCGGCATGCGCATCGCCCAGATCGTTTTTGCCGCGGTGACGCAAGCCGCCGTGGAAGAGCGCACTTTGGCTGGCGGCACGGCGCGCGGCGCGGGCGGGTTCGGATCGACCGGCACCGCCTGATGCCTGAACTGCCTAAACTTGTCATCTTCGACTGCGACGGCATCCTGGTCGATACAGAGAACCTGGCCAATCGGCGTCTCGCCGAATGGCTGACCGCTGCCGGCTATCCGACAAGCTTCGAATATTGCCGCAAGAATTTCTCCGGCCGCAGCATGGCGTCGGTGCAGAAAGAGATCGAAGAAGAGACCAGCGTCAGGTTTGGTGCCGATTTTGTCGATCGCTGGAATGCCGGCCTGCCGGACCTGTTCGCCCACGGCGTCGAAGCAATCCCCTATGTCCGCGAATTTGTCGAAGCCGTGCGTTCAGCCGGTATCGCCTATTGCGTCGCCACCTCGGCCCGGGTGTCGAAAATGCACATCACGCTCGGCCAGACCGGGCTGTTGCCGCTGTTCGAACACGCGATGTTTTCCTCGACCATGGTCGCGCGCGGCAAGCCGTTTCCGGACCTGTTCCTGCATGCGGCCAAAACCATGGGCTTTGCGCCCGCCGACTGCATCGTCATCGAGGACAGCGTCGCCGGCACGCAGGCCGGCATCGCGGCCGGCATGCGGGTGTTTTCCTATCACGCCGATCCCTATTCCGACCGCGCCGGCCTGATCCAGGCCGGCGGCATCCTGTTCGATGATATGCGTGAATTGGCCGGGCTGGTGCCGATCCACTGAGCTGGCTGACGGACTGGACGGGTTGGGAGGCTGTGCTACGTTCCGCGCGCCCGACAGCCTGAGGCGACCCATGCCGACGAACCTGCTTCGCCTCATCCTCGCCGTGATGCTGCTGCCATTGCCGTGGACCGCAGCCGGCGCGCAAGACGCCAGCCTTCCGGAGCTCGGCAACCCACTGCCCGGCCAAAAAGACATCACCTATCTCGACCTCGCCAGGATGATCATTCCTGACCTCGCCGCCGACAAGAATGGCTTTTACAGGGGCGGGCTGCCGATCGAGATGCGCCATATCGAGGGACCCGACAGCGGCGGCTCGCCGCCCGAAACCTCAGGCTTTTCCAATGCCTCCGTGCTTGCCATCAAGGCGGGAGGCAAGGACCGCCTGACCATGCTGTTCGATCTCGGCGATTCCTCAGACAGCGCCGAAGGCTATGCGGTGCTGGCGCTCTACGACATTACGGGCAAACCAAGGCTGCTCGACGCCGCCAATGTCGCCCTTGACCGCAACACCTATTTCCGCGAGCCCGGCAAGCTCGGCATCGGCGCCAATGACGATATCCTCATGATCGAGAGCTCGCATTCCAATTCAAACCAGAACTATATGATCGTCCCGCTGATTATGATCGCCAGGGACAAGTTGAAGCTGATCGACATCATCTATTTGTTCGACGAGCACGTGTGTGCCTATAGCCGGGCGCAGAACATTGCCTTTAAAGCCATCGCAGAGGGCCGGCGCCATGCCGCGATCAAGGTAACGGTGACCGATACCACCGTAGTGGCCGACGAAAGCTGCGATGACCAGCCGCCAAAGCCTGAATCTCACGACATCTCTGTCACCTATCATTGGGACAAGACAACGTCGCACTACGCCAAGGATTCCGACGCGCTGAAGAAATTGGCAGGAGAGAACGCCAAACGCTTCTGAACCAACCGCATTCGTTTGCCCGGCCAAATGGGGCAGGATAAAATCCGCTTAGCCACACCGCATATGATGGGGGAACTACCATGGACAAGGGCAAGATCTTTCGCGACCTGCATGCCTCGACCTTCGTCATGCCCAATCCCTGGGATATCGGCACGACGAAGCTGCTCGGCTCGTTCGGCTTCACGGCACTGGCGACGACCAGCGCCGGCTTTGCCTTTTCACGCGGCCTGCCGGACGGCGCGGTGACCTTCGACCAGATGATCCACCATTGCCGCGAAGTGACAGCGGCGACCAGCCTGCCGGTCTCGGCAGACCTCGAGAAAGGCAAGGGCGACAGCGCCGAGCAGGCCGCTGAAACCGTCTTCGCGGCCGAAGCGGCCGGTCTGGCCGGCTGCTCGATCGAGGATCACACCGGCGACCCGGACAAGCCGATCTATGATTTTGCGCACGCTGTCGAACGCGTTGCGGCGGCCGTGGAGGCGGCGCGGGCCCTGAAACGCGATTTCGTCTTCACCGCGCGGGCCGAGAATTTTCTGTGGGGCAAGTCCGACCTCGACGACACGATCAAGCGGCTGCAGGCGTTCGAGAAGGCCGGCGCCGACGTGCTCTATGCGCCAGGCATCGGCAACGTCGAGATGATCCGCACACTCTGCTCGGCGGTCAGCAAGCCGGTCAATGTCATGGCGCTACCAGGCTTCACCATCGCCGATCTCGCCATGGCCGGCGTCAAGCGGATTTCACTCGGGCCGTGGCTGACCAATTTCGCCTATGGCATGCTGGAAACGGCGGCGCGCGAGATCCAGCAGGACGGCACCTTCGGCTTCACCCGCGCCGCCATGCCGTTCAGCAAATTGCAGGCGCTGTTCGCCAAACCTTCAGCTTAGATGGAGCCCATCGCATGACGCTTACCGTCGTTGATATGCACACCGGCGGCGAGCCGCTCCGGATCGTCACCGGCGGCTATCCCAGTATTCCAAAGGGCACAATCCTGGAAAAGCGCGCCTATGTGCGCGATCATCTCGATCATCTCAGGAAAATCCTGATGTTCGAGCCACGCGGCCATTACGACATGTATGGCGCCTTGCTGGTCGAGCCGGACCTGCCCGGCGCCGACCTCGCCGTGCTGTTCATGCACAATGAGGGTTATTCGACGATGTGCGGCCACGCCATCGTCGCGCTCGGCCGCTACGCCATCGATGAAGGATTGGTGGCGAAACAGGAACCAATCACGACAGTCAATATCGAGGCGCCGTGCGGGCTGGTCGTCGCCTCGGTCGAGGTCAGGGACGGCAAGGCCGGTGCGGTGGCGTTCGAAAGCGTGCCGGCTTTCCTGTTCGCCGGTGGGCAGACGATAGAGCTGGCGGGCCACGGCACGATCGGCTTCGACATCGCCTATGGCGGGGCGTT
>NZ_RZQL01000264.1 GCF_003997935.1 Mesorhizobium sp. M7A.F.Ca.US.006.01.1.1 | reverse complement strand
CTCTGCAACAGCCGCATCCTGTCCCGCCAGCCGCGCCAGCCTCCGCACCAGCGCGCTCATATTCGCCGGGCCGCCCTCGCGGAAATAGTCGAGCAGGTCGTCGAGTTCCTGTCGCGGCAGCGTCGAGGCTTCGATCAGGCGCAGATCCTCGTCGCGGCATTCGCCGGGCAGCAGCGCCAGCTTTATGCCGTGTGCGCGGGCGGTCGAGGCGAGCTGGTCGCAGCCGTAGCGCCACCAGTCGTAGCCGCCGAGGATGCGCACGAGGATGATCTTGGCGTGGCGGGCGACGCTGTCGACCCAGAGGTCGACGGACATGGGATGGCGCAGGTCACGCAGTGCGGCCAGTCGCATCGAGGGCAGGCGGTCGGCATCGGCCTTCCACACAGCCGCCAGTCCGGCGAGGTCGCTGTCGGTGAAGGACAGGGCCACGATATCCGCCGGCATCTGCCGCAGATCGACCGGCTCGGCGAGGTCGTCGAGCGAGGCGGATGTCGTGGTGAGGATGTGCATCGCGGCCCGTGTCCGAAATCAGCCGGCGAGTATACGCTCGATCGCCGGGCGGTTCAGCCCCTTGAGGCCGATGACGACGAGGCGCGAACGGCGGTCGTCCTGCGCCGTCCAGGCGCGGTCATAGTAGTGGTTGACGCGCGGCCCGACGGCCTGCAGCAAGAGCCGCATCGGCTTGCCGCCGACCTCGACGAAACCTTTTACCCGCAGCACGTTTTCTTCTTCGGCGACTGTGGCGACACGCTTTGCCAGCTCGTCCGGATTGGCGATCGAGGCAATGTCGACGATGAACGTGTCGAAGTCGTCATGCTCGTGGTCGAATGCGCCGTCATGATGCGACTTGCGGTTTTCGATGTCGTCCTCGACGGCCAGACCGAGCCCGAGCAGCACCGAGGGATCGACCTTGCCATGCGACGTCGGCACGATCTTCACCGCGCGGGCGGAGTGTTCGCCAATGATGGCATTGGCGCGGGCGGTGCCGGCGGCGTCCATCAAATCGCTCTTCGACAGGATGATCAGGTCGGCGCAGGCGATCTGATCCTCGAACACTTCTTCCACCGGATCGTCATGGTCGAGCGTCTCGTCCTCGGCGCGCTGTGCCTGAAGGGCGTCCATGTCGTTGGCGACGCGGCCCTCGGCCAGGGCCGGGCCGTCGACCACGGCGATGACGCCGTCGACGGTCACCCGGCTTTTCACGCTCGGCCACTGGAAGGCCTGGACCAGCGGCTTGGGCAGCGCCAGGCCCGAGGTCTCGATCAGGATGTGGTCGACCCTCGGCGTCAGCGACAGGATCTTGTCAAGCGCCGGCACGAAATCGTCGGCGACGGTGCAGCAGATGCAGCCATTGGCCAGTTCGACGATGTTCTCCTCCGGGCAGGTGTCGATGCCGCAGCCCTTCAAGATCTCGCCGTCGATGCCGATGTCGCCGAACTCGTTGACGATGATGGCAATGCGCTTGCCGCCGGCGTTTTCCAGGAGATGGCGGACCAGCGTCGTCTTGCCGGCGCCGAGGAAGCCGGTGACAACGGTGCAGGGAACGCGGGAGACGGAAGCGGTCATGGTCAGTCCTTCAACAGATCGAGGGGAGGGATGCGGGCAACGAGGCCACGCTTCAGGCTATCGGGACGGCCACGCCAGGGAATGAGACCGTCGGTCGAGGTGGCGAAAAGCTTGGCGCCCGTGACGAGGTCGGCGCCGCTGGTCTCGGTCAGGTCGCCAAAGACATAGCTCCAGCAGCCGTCGCGCAGGATCGCGGCGCTGAGACGCCGCTTGCAATTGCCGAGGCATTCGACGCTGCGGATGCGAATATCGTCGCCAGATGCGGCGCGGCGCGTGTCGTCCGCCAGCAATTCGCCGGCGCGGGGATGAGCGTCGGAGCCGGTCTCATTGCGGCAGGAGGCGCAGACGATGATGGTGACGCCGGCCAAGGCATCATCATGGCTGGACGAAATATCCGCTGTGCCAGCCGAAAAACTGCTGTCGTGGTCCAAAGATCTGGCTCCTTGCCCGGAAACCCGCCGGGCGATCGGATACTAAAGTCGCAGACGGCAGGTCTCCTGGCTCGCGAGTCATCGCCTTGGTAGCCGCCTTCCCGGGAATTCCCAGTGGCTTTCGGCCTTGGCTCTTCGCTTACAGTTGCGGGGACAGCCGCGGATTTGGGATCGAAATCCCGCACCGCATTCCCTCTTAGCCCTTGCCGTTGCGGGCAAGGGACCATCTGGAACCGGATTTAGGCTTTTGCGGGCGGCGGTGTCAACGCGAGCTTACGACGCGGCGATGTCGGCCAGCGCCGGACCCAAATCGCCGGCGGACGTCACTTCGATGCGTTCCAGCCCGAGCCAACCTTGCATCTGCTTCAATTCGTCAAAGAGTTCCACTGCTGTTTCAGGCGGCGCGCCGGGCTCCGCATAGGCCGCATGGACCCGCAGGACGCTGGCAGGCCGGTCGGCTTTGAGGTCGACGCGTGCCACGATCCTGTCGCCGAGCAGGAACGGCAGGACGTAGTAGCCATACTGCCGCTTGTCGGCAGGGGTATAAATCTCGATGCGGTAGTGGAAATCGAACAGGCGCTCCGTGCGCGATCGCTCGAAGACGACAGGATCGAAGGGTGCCAGCAGGGCGCGGGCCTCGACCTTGCGCGGCAGGCGGGCGTCCCGGTGAAGATAGGCCGGCTTGTTCCAGCCTTCGACGCGGACCGGCAGCAGTTCGCCTGTTTCAACCAGTTCCTCCAGCCTGCCTTTCATGTCGGCCGGCGACAGGCGGAAATAGTCGCGCAAATCGCCTGATGTCGCCACGCCGTGGGCGCGGGCCGAGATGCGCAGCAGTTCGCGGTGCGCGTCCTCAGGCGTTGGCACCGGGAGGTCGAGGATCCTCTGCGGCAGCACGCGTTCGGGCAGATCATAGAAGCGCTCGAAACCGCGACGGTGCGCCGTGGTGATGCGGCCGGCCCAGAACAGCCATTCGAAGGCATGCTTGGCGTGGCTCCAGCCCCACCAGCCGCCCGAACCTTTCTGGCCTTCGAGCGCGGAAGCGGCGATCGGGCCGCGCTCGGCGACCTGGCGATAGATCTCTTCGATATAGGCGGCGTGTTCGCGGCCCCATTTGGCGAGGCCCAGATACATCTCATCGCCGCGCTCGGCGCGCTGCATGCGCCAGCGCATCAGCGGGTATGTCTCGACCGGCAGGAAGGAGGCCTCGTGCGCCCAGTATTCGAAAACCGTGCGCTTGCGCGTCACGGCCGCGTTATCGAGCAGCGAGAACGGGTAGGGGCCAAGGCGCGAATAAAGCGGCATATAATGAGCGCGCACCACCGCACTGACGGAATCGATCTGCAACAGGCCGGTGCGGGAGAGCGTGCGGGCAAAATGCCGGCGGTCGGGCGTGCCGGTCGGGCGAGGATCGAGGAAGCCTTGGGCGGCAAGCGCGATGCGCCGGGCCATTGGGAGCGAGATCTTTTCCTTCATGCAGGCATCACTTTGAAGTGTTTTGACCGAGGGTCGAATGGCTGATTCCAACCATGCTAGCAGGGTTTTGCCGGCATCCATGTCAGGAGAGAAAAGTGGAGCTAAAAGGGAAGGAAATCAAACAGGAGCGGATCGGACCAGTTTGCCGCGATATGCCGTCCAGGGCGGTGTTTTGAACAAGGTTTGACTTGCTTCGCTGGAAGTGCTGCGCTAACCCTCGCCGCGTTGCAGCATAGGCCTTAAAACGGTTCAGCGGTTAAACTGTCACGCTTCCGCATTAGGGTTCGGTGCTGTAATCAAAGTGGATTGCGCCAACGGAAAGCCGAGCATGAACGCACTCTTGAGCTCATACCTGCCCATCGTCCTGTTCATAGGCGTGGCGCTGGTTGTCGGCCTGGCGCTGCTGGCCGCGCCCTTCCTGGTGGCCTACCGCAATCCCGATCCCGAAAAGCTTTCCGCCTACGAGTGCGGTTTCAACTCGTTCGATGACGCGCGCATGAAGTTCGACATCCGTTTCTATCTGGTGTCGATCCTGTTCATCATCTTCGACCTGGAAGTGGCCTTCCTGTTTCCGTGGGCGGTTTCGTTTTCGAAGATCGGCATGCTCGGTTTCTGGTCGATGATGGTGTTTTTGGCGGTGCTGACCATCGGCTTTGCCTATGAATGGAAAAAAGGAGCGCTGGAATGGGATTGAACGACAGTTCAGGCACCCTCGTCGCGCCGAAGCCCAAGGGCATCATCGATCCCAACACCGGCAGGCCGGTGGGGGAGGACGATCCCTTCTTCCTCGAGATCAACAACGAGTTGGCCGACAAGGGCTTTCTGGTCACTTCGACCGAGGCGCTCATCACCTGGGCGCGCAGCGGGTCGCTGATGTTCATGACCTTCGGCCTCGCCTGCTGCGCGGTCGAGATGATCCACACCTCGATGCCGCGCTATGATTCGGAGCGGTTCGGTGTCGCGCCGCGCGCGTCCCCGCGCCAGTCCGACATCATGATCGTCGCCGGCACGCTGACCAACAAGATGGCGCCGGCGCTGCGCAAGGTCTACGACCAGATGCCGGAACCGCGCTACGTCATCTCGATGGGCTCCTGCGCCAATGGCGGCGGCTACTACCACTATTCCTATTCGGTGGTGCGCGGCTGCGACCGCATCGTGCCCGTCGATATCTATGTGCCCGGCTGCCCGCCGAGCGCCGAAGCGCTGCTCTACGGCATTCTTCTCTTGCAGAAGAAGATCCGCCGCACCGGCACGATCGAACGGTAAATCCATGACCGCATCCCTGAGCGAACTGTCGAACTATCTCGGCGAGAAGCTGATCGGCCGCGTGAACGAGGCTGATATCGCCTATGGCGAACTCACCGTCCATGTCGAGCCGCGTGATCTGGTCGAGGTGATGACCTTCCTGCGCGACGATGCGCGCTGCCAGTTCATCTCGATCATCGACGTCTGCGGCGCCGACTATCCGTCGCGGCCCAAGCGTTTCGACGTCGTCTATCATCTGTTGTCGCCGAAGCAGAATGTGCGCATCCGCGTCAAGGTGCAGGCCGACGAGGAAACCATGGTGCCGTCGATCACCGGCGTGTTCCCCGGCGCCGACTGGTTCGAGCGCGAGACCTACGATCTCTACGGCGTGCTGTTTTCGGGCCATCCCGACCTGCGCCGCCTATTGACCGATTACGGTTTCGAAGGCCACCCGCTGCGCAAGGATTTCCCGCTGACCGGCTTCGTCGAGGTGCGCTACGACGACGAAGCCAAGCGCGTTATCTATGAGCCGGTCGAGCTCAAGCAGGAATTCCGCAATTTCGATTTTTTGTCCCCGTGGGAAGGTACGGATTACGTGCTGCCGGGTGACGAGAAGGCAAAGCAGTAAATGGCTGAAACCTCGGTCCGCAACTTCAACATCAATTTCGGCCCGCAACACCCTGCGGCGCACGGCGTTTTGCGCCTTGTGCTGGAGCTGGACGGCGAAGTCGTCGACCGCGTCGATCCGCATATCGGACTGCTGCATCGCGGTACCGAAAAGCTGATCGAAGCCAAAACCTATTTGCAGGCGATCCCTTATCTCGACCGGCTCGACTATTGCGCGCCGATGAACCAGGAACACGCCTTCGCGCTGGCGGCCGAGCGTCTGCTCGGCATCGACGTGCCGAAGCGCGGCCAGCTGATCCGCGTGCTCTATTGCGAAATCGGCCGCATCATGTCGCACATCCTCAATGTGACGACGCAGGCGATGGACGTCGGCGCGCTGACGCCGCCGCTGTGGGGCTTCGTCGAGCGCGAAAAGCTGATGGTGTTCTATGAGCGCGCCTCCGGTTCGCGCATGCATGCCGCCTATTTCCGCCCCGGTGGCGTCCATCAGGACCTGCCGCAGAAGCTGGTCGAGGATATCGGCAAGTGGATCGACCCGTTCCTGAAGTCGATCGACGATCTCGATCAACTGCTGACCGGCAACCGCATCTTCAAGCAGCGCAATGTCGACATCGGCATCGTCTCGCTGGAGGATGCCTGGGCCTGGGGTTTTTCGGGCGTGATGGTGCGCGGTTCGGGCGCTGCCTGGGACCTGCGCAAATCCCAGCCCTATGAATGCTATTCGGAAATGGATTTTGACATCCCGATCGGCAAGAACGGCGACTGTTTCGACCGTTACCTCGTGCGCATGGAAGAAATGCGCCAGTCGGCGAAGATCATGCGCCAGTGCGTCGATCTCCTGCTCGGCAAGGAAAGCACCGGCCCGGTGTCGAACCTCGACGGCAAGGTGGTGCCGCCCAAGCGCCAGGCGATGAAGCGCTCGATGGAAGCGCTGATCCATCACTTCAAGCTCTACACCGAGGGTTATCGCGTGCCGGCCGGCGAGGTTTACGCCGCGGTCGAGGCGCCGAAGGGCGAATTCGGCGTCTATCTGGTTTCCGACGGCTCCAACAAGCCCTATCGCTGCAAGCTGCGCGCGCCGGGTTTCGCGCATCTGCAGGCGATGGATTTCCTCTGCCGCGGCCACATGCTGGCCGACGTCACCGCCGTTCTCGGCTCCCTCGACATCGTGTTTGGTGAGGTCGATCGCTAAATGTCAGTCCGCCGTCTCGCAGAAGCCAGCGTCCAGCCAGCATCCTTCGCCTTCAACCGGGCGAATGCCGCGGCTGCGAAGCAATGGATCAAGAAATACCCGAAGGGCCGTGAGCAGTCGGCCATCATCCCGCTTCTGATGATCGCGCAGGAGCAGGAAGGCTGGGTGACGAAGGCGGCGATCGAGACGATCTCCGACATGCTCGGCATGCCGCGCATCCGCGGGCTCGAAGTCGCGACCTTCTACACGCAGTACCAATTGAATCCGGTCGGTACGCGTGCGCACATCCAGGTCTGCGGCACCACGCCCTGCATGCTTCGCGGTTCGGAAGCGCTGATGGATGTGTGCCGCTCCAAAATTCATCACGACCAGTTCCACGCCAACGACAAGGGCACCTTGTCCTGGGAAGAGGTCGAATGCCTTGGCGCCTGCGTCAACGCGCCGATGGTGATGATCTTCAAGGACACGTTCGAGGATCTGACGCCGGAACGCCTGGCTGAAATCATCGATCTCTATGACGCCGGCAAGGGTGCTTCGGTGGAACCTGGGCCGCAGAATGGCCGCACCGGCTCGGAGCCGGCCTCCGGCCTCACCACGCTGAAGAGCGAAAAGGCGATCCTCAAGTCGACCCGCGAAAGGGAAGCCAGAGAGGCAGCCAAGGCCGCCAGGGCTGCGCCCGACGCGATCATCGCAACGCCCGTGCCGGCACCGGCCGCGGCCCCTGTCGCACCGTCCAACACCAGCAAGCCGAAGACCGACGCCCCTGAAACCAGCCCGGCGTTGAAGACGCCTTCAAAAACCAAGGTCGCGCCGGCGGTTGAAAAGGCGGCGAGCGTTGCCGCCCCACTGCATTCGGCGGCCAATGCCAACAAGGCAAACTCCAAAGTCGAGCAGGTTTCCAAGCAGCGCAACGGTCCAACAACCAAGGCCGAACCGGCATCCGCCTTCAAGGCGCCGGAGGTCAAGGTACCGGCAGCCAAGCCGGCCAAACCGTCGCTCGAGGACAAGAACCGCCCGGCCGGCATCGCTAAACCGGCACAGGTCGACGACCTCAAGCTGATCTCCGGCGTTGGCCCCAAGATCGAGGGCATCCTGCATACGCTGGGCATTTTTACCTTCGCGCAGGTCGCGTCGTGGAAGAAGGCCGAGCGCGAGTGGGTGGATGGCTATCTCTCCTTCCATGGCCGCATCGATCGCGACGACTGGGTCAAGCAGGCCAAGGCGCTCGCCAAGGGTGGCGTCGCCGAATACATCCGCGTCTTCGGCAAGAAGCCGGTCTGAGGGACGAAAAATGCTTCAGGACAAAGACCGCATCTTCACCAATATCTACGGCCTGTTCGACAAGTCCTTGGCCGGCGCGATGGCGCGCGGCGCCTGGGACAACACGCCCGGCATTGTTGCCAAGGGGCGCGAATGGATCGTCAACGAGATGAAGGCGTCGGGCCTGCGCGGCCGCGGCGGCGCCGGCTTCCCGACGGGCCTCAAATGGTCGTTCATGCCCAAGCAGAGCGACGGCCGGCCGAGCTATCTCGTCATCAACGCCGACGAATCCGAGCCCGGCACCTGCAAGGACCGCGACATCCTGCGCAACGACCCGCATACGCTGGTCGAGGGCGCGCTGCTTGCCGGTTTCGCCATGGGCGCGATTGCCGCCTACATCTATGTGCGCGGCGAGTTCATCCGCGAGCGCGAGGCGCTGCAGCGCGCGATCGAGGAGGCCTATGAGGCCAAGCTGATCGGCAAGAACAACACCTCCGGCTACGATTTCGACATCTACATGCACCACGGCGCCGGCGCCTATATCTGCGGCGAGGAGACAGCACTCCTCGAAAGCCTCGAAGGCAAGAAGGGCCAGCCCCGGCTGAAGCCGCCATTCCCGGCCAATGTCGGCCTCTATGGCTGCCCGACCACGGTCAACAATGTCGAATCGATCGCGGTTGCGCCGACCATCCTGCGCCGCGGTGCGGCCTGGTTCTCGTCCTTCGGCCGGCCCAATAATGTCGGCACCAAGCTGTTTTGCATCTCCGGCCACGTCAACAATCCGTGCACGGTCGAAGAGGCGATGTCGATCCCGTTCCGCGAGCTCATCGAGACGCATTGCGGCGGCATTCGCGGCGGCTGGGACAATCTTCTGGCGGTCATACCGGGCGGCGCCTCGGTGCCGCTGGTGCCGGCCGAGCAGATCATCGACGCGCCGATGGATTTCGACGCCTTGCGCGACCTCAAATCCGGCCTTGGAACCGCGGCTGTCATCGTCATGGACAAGTCGACCGATGTCGTGAAGGCGATCGCGCGGCTTTCCTATTTCTACAAGCACGAGAGCTGCGGCCAGTGTACGCCATGCCGCGAAGGCACCGGCTGGATGTGGCGGGTGATGGAACGGCTGGTGCGCGGCGAGGCGCAGAAGCGCGAGATCGATATGCTGCTCGACGTCACCAAGCAGATCGAGGGCCATACGATCTGCGCGCTGGGCGACGCGGCGGCATGGCCGATCCAGGGCCTGATGCGGCATTTCCGCGGCGAAGTGGAGCGGCGCATCGACGAGTTTTCGCGCAATGCGCACCGGGCCGAGCCTGTGATGGTGGCGGCGGAATAGAAGAACGTTTTACGCGGACAAAAGTCCGCAGCGAAGGGCGGGGCGAACGAAGAAACGACCAGGAGAACTCTATGGCGCCGTATTCGAAC
>NZ_RZQL01000263.1 GCF_003997935.1 Mesorhizobium sp. M7A.F.Ca.US.006.01.1.1 | reverse complement strand
CCATAACGGCGGGCGACCTCGGAAATGATCGCATTCGGCTCCAGCGTCTCTGCGATGATCCGCGCCTTGTCATCCACCGACCAGTGACGCCGACCGCCGGCACCGTTGATCACCTCGAAACGCCGAAGCTGCCGCTCCGGGTCAAGCGTAAGGTCAAGTCCAGACACAAGCCGATCTCCGATCCCAATACAGGATCGGCAACCTCACAGATCGCGACCACTCCCGAAAGGTGGTCCGGAAACACCGCTCTGATGTCCGCTGTCAAGGTTTGGAACGCATGAGGTCGCCCGATCCGAGGAACGGCTGCTCATTCTGATGATCGCGCATGGGTGGGGAGGCGGAACTGAAGGACGTCGGTGATCAAGCTCTGATGCGCGGGTTGGCTACCGCATTCCCGATTGTGCGTCCGGGGCTGTTCCTATCTTACTGCGGGCGTCGGTCGATTTGCCGGCCACAAAGCGTCTGACGGGCATTCCCCTGCCGTGGTCCCGCCTCCGCCCATGCGCGATATGTGCGCCATCGCGGCGAGCGATCAGGTGACGCGCGCCTCCCTTGCGACTGCCCACATAAAGCCGACCAGTTCACGGGCGATCGCGGTGCAGACGACCGTTGTCCGTTTGCCCCGAGCGCTCAGCATGCGGTAGCGGGCTGTCAGGCGGGACTGCGCCTTCCAGGCGATCTCACGCACCTTCGGTGACGCCTGCTCCAACCGGTATAGCTTCGCCTTCCCGACCTTGGGCGGATGTCGATAGGTCCAGGCGCTCTCGACCAACATGTGGCGAACCCGACCGTTGCCTGCCTTTGTGATGCCGCCGCGCCGGACTGTCTCCCCGGTTGAGCGCTCGCCGGGGACCCGACCGAGATATCCCATGAGCTGGCGTGGGCTTTCGAACCGGCTGGCGTCGCCGACTTCGGTGACGAACGTCACGGCGACAATTAGGTCTACCCCACGCAATGTCTGAAGCGCCCACACGATCGGTGCCAGCGACCAGGCCGGGACGAACTCTTCGATCACACGCTCCAGCCGCTCGACCCGCTCTTTCGAGACGCGCACCGCCTCGACCATCTCCTGGAGTGCGATCTGATGCGCGGGATGATCGAACCTTGTTCCTGAAGCCAGCGTAGATAGCGCATCGTCCAGCTCTTCTTTCGCGGATAGCTACGGCCGTGCTTGAGCATGAATGCGCTCACCTGCTGGCGATGGACCCGCAGCGTCTCGACCGCGCCCGCCCGCGCGCGAACAAGATCCCGTATGGACTCGTGCCCTTCATCGGGAACCCACACCGCGGTCAGCTCGCCGGCGCGCAATAGTCGGGCAAGGGAAATGGCGTCTCGACGGTTCGTCTTCACCCGATCGCCGGGCTTCCTTGGTATCAATGATGGTGCAACCACGGTGCACTCGTGCCCGAGCGACCGGATCAGGCGATAAAGGCCGTACCCGGTCGGCCCAGCCTCATAGCAGAAATGCACGTAATCAAAGCGGCTGGCGATCCGGCCTATGACCCGCCGCATGCTGGTCGCCGACGCGTCGACCTCACCGAAGAACCGAACCTCTCCTTCCCGGCCTGCCTCCGCAATCGCAATAGCGTTCTTAAGCTTCGCAACATCGATTCCGACAAATGCTTCTCTATAATCCGCCACGGCTCGTCCTCCTGTGGTGAGGATCGGCTCGGCCCGTCCGAGCAACCCTCGGACGCGCAGTGTAGGGCGAGCCACCTCATCGGCAGAGGCGGACATACGGTCTTACTGTCAAGACGCTGACGACCCAGAATCGCCGGGCGCTGCTGACGGCCCTCAAGTCGCTTCAGGAAAAGGCCATCGCCATCGAGAACGACATCCGTGGCCTGTTTCGTAACTTCGGTCTCAAAGTTGGCATTGTCGACGGCCGGCAAATTCGCGGATCGCATCCGGGACCCTTCCGGTGACATTCCGGAACTCGAGACATCATGGAGACGTTGCTCACCGCCCGTCGGAAACTTTGCGAGCAGTTCACGGTGCTACACGAAAGACTGTTGTCGATCGTGAGGGGTGACACGGTTTGCAGGCGGTTGATGACCGTGCTGGGCGTCGGCCCTATCGTTGCACTGGGTTTCAACGCCACGGTCGATATTCCTGCCCCCTTCAGGAATTCGAAGGACGTGGGGCCGTATCTCGGTTTGACGCCGCGGTTACATCAATCAGGCTAGGATAATCGCGTCGGCAGGTCAGCCTAGGAAGCTTGAATGGGATTGACTTCAACACGCCGAATAGACAAGTCCAGGCATTTGGTGGAGCGGATTGAGAGTGAAGCGCTCGGGCTGGGAAGCCCATGCCTTGCAGATGAACTCGTAGGGTGAGACCTTTGAGGGCCTTCAGCCTGCGGCCGAAATTTGTAGGCCGCAACAAAGTCGGCAAGATGCCGACGCAGTTGGTCATGATCGTCGTAGTGGAAACGCTTGCCCGTCGCGTCCTTGATGGTGCGGTTCATTCGCTCGACCTAGCCGGTGGTCCAAGTATGCTTTGGCTTCGTGGTTCGAAGCACAGCGCGACGATGCGGCCCCCGAACGTGCTTGCGGGCTTCCTGGCGCCGCGACGAGCGCTTGCAGGCGCTGACGGTCGCTGGCCAAAACGGTGAAGGGGGATGCTATTGCGCATGCATCTAACTCGCACGCCAAACCGCAAAACGGAATCCCGAAATCGGACTCTTTTGATCCGATCAATCCACTATGAGACGCCGATTCCGAAATAGCGGGTGTGGGCGACATTGAGGATGCGATTGATCAAGCTTACGAAGCTGTGTCCGCCGGCCGTTGCAGCTGTGCCATAACTGGAGTGTATACCAAGGGCCGGCACCGAGTTCATCTCTAGGACAAACGGTTGGCCTGAGCGATCGATCCGGAAATCGACGCGGGCATAGTCCCGGCAGTGGCAGGCACGGAAGGTCGCAACCGAAATATCCCGTAACATCGTCTCAAGCCCGCTCTCGATTTTCGCCGGGCAAATCTTGGGCACCGCTGCGGCCGCCACGTACTTCGCATCCCAATTCATAACACGCGTTTCGCGGTCACCGAAGTCCTGCTCCACTAGAGGCAAAACTTCGGGCTCCCCGTTTCCGAGCAACGCAACGCAGATTTCCCGCCCCTCGATGTATTCCTCCACTAGCGCATCCTGAGCATGCTGCGTGACGATCACTTCGACGGCCTGCCGCAACTTAGAGTGTTCATGTATGATCTGCAATCCGAAGCTGCAGTCCTCCTCCCGCGGCTTCACTACCACTGGGAATCTCAGGTCGCCGGTGTTCTCGGTGCCGCGACGCATCACGCGAAAGTTCGGAGTCGGCACGCCCTGATCGCGGATGAGCATTTTGGTAATGACTTTGTCTCCCGTCAGCCCAATCCCGAAGGGGCTACATCCAGTGTATGGAACACCGGCCATCTCAAGCATGGCAGGAACATGAGTGTAACGCTTTTCGCCCTGAATTCCCTCCGCCAAGTTGAAGACCATTCCCGAGGGGCGACCTTGCGGATCAGGTGGCATGAACCGCTCGAGACTGGCGAGCAGTCCTTTATCGCCTTCACACACTACCGTCTCGTGGCCGCCCTCTTGAAGTGCCGCCACCACATCTTCCAACGTGCCGCTATGCGGCCAAGGCTGCGGCGGCTGCGGACAAGGCTGACCGAACCGGTTAATCACACCGTTGAAATCACTGTTCGTTACGATGGCTACTCGCATGAGCTATCTCCTTTGACGTTTGTCTGCTGTCACGAAACCAATGAAAACTGGATGGAGGCCAACCGCTATATCAACATTGACGACCTGCACGAGTACAAGAGGCTCGAAGCACCATGGCTGACCCTTTTCACAACCCCCTCCACAAACATAGGTCCACCACCCGGTTCCCTCTCCGGTTCCCGACCCTTTCCGCTGGCGGTGCTCTTTTTGCCCAAGTAGCTCGAAAGACGGCGAGTTGGGTTGCGGTACCATCAATAAAGCCTTATGCAGGGTTTATGCCAAAACAGATGATAACCGGCGGATGAGAGCGCTCCGACGCGAAATGATCGCTTCAAAAACCGTGCCAACCTCGCAAAATGCACGTCGGCCAGTGCTTTGAGTTTGATATCAAACTTACGGTCATATCAGGTACTAAACTGGCCCGCACAACCACTATGTCGCAGGCGCGACAAAATCCGACAGAGATCGTATCCCAGGGGACGAGCGGCGACCCATCCGCAGTCTTTTGACGCTCGCCGGTCCCTTACATCGAGCCCTGGCGTCCAGAATTGAAGTTGGGCGAAGGCGATCCGCATAATCGTATGCCCGGCCTGGCCGGCTTCAACGTGCGAGCGCTGCAGCAGTTTCAACAATGATGGCGAGTCGGCATAAATCTTCTTGAGAGGCTGGCGCTTAATCCCGGAACAAACGCGGCAATCAGCACTTCGCCTTGCTCATTTCGATGACGGCCATAGTGTTATTGCGCGCTTCAAAAGCTGGACAGCGATTCCGCTAATTCCCGGACAGCGTTTTCACAAAAGTCCGACAGTTCGTCGAGGTTGGTCCTCGGCAGCCTGGTTGCTGTAGGGCTGATTGATTTCGGTGTTCTCGGAGTCGGTCAAGAGGGCCGAGGCTTTTTTCTTCGGATGCTCTCGCCCTGAAGGGCGATGCGGTGTGCATTGTGCACGAGCGGTCGTGTATAGCGTCGGCGACCGTGCTGTCGTTAATAAGGTCGTGCCAGCTTGCCACGGGGACCTGGGCGGTGATCAGGGTGGATTTTCTCTGATAGCGCTCCTCGACGATTTTCGAAGAGGTGGAAGCGCTGCTGATCGGAGAGAGCATGGTTGCCGAAGTCGTCGTGGATGAGCCAAGTGGACACGGGTGAGCTTGTCGATGAGGCGGGGAAAGGAACCATCGATGCGTCGCTCTCGAACAGGATAACAGTGCGGCTTCGGAAAAGTCCGGACAGGCTTTCCGGTAATCTCAATGATGAGATCCGCGCCCGCCGTTCCAAAAAAAGGTTCGGCACGAAGCCCGCATTTTTTGCACTGGGCTTACGGCGTGCTGATCCACTGTTTCGTCATTACTATTCCCGAGCCTTGCAACCGAGCCGGAAGCGTCAGGCGAATGCAGGATTCCTGCGCTCGTAGAGCGTCCCAGCTTGGTCAGCACAACCTGACGATACGCGCCATCTTGGCGGCAAAGGCATTTGACGCAGCTGAATTGTCACGATCAGACGGCAGTTGGATCCTCATTGGATGGCCAGTGTTGCAAAAATCACAGGCTGGAGATCGGACTTGCGCCCTGGTGAATTTCCGCCACCGCATCGGGGTCGGTCTTCAACCCGGCAACTTCGACTTCCCAATTATAATAGAGACCGCGGCCGGGGCTTTGGCGGAGAGGGTCAGTCCTGGCGATGCCTCTCTCGAGCCGGCCTACATTGCAGCTGCCAGGCGGTTGGTTGAGCGCGGAGCCGTCGCGATAACCAGGGACTGCGGCTTCAGTATCTGGTGCCAGGCTGCACTGGCCACGTCTGTCAAACTTCCCGTGGCCATGTCGAGCCTGCTACTGGCGCCCACGCTCCTCCGGCAGCTTCCGGCCGGCGCAAAGCTCGCCGTCTGGCCGCAGACTCAAGACACTGCGGCGAAGAGCTGCTGGGCATGGATTCATCCGCAGGGGCAAGAGTAGCCATCGGCGGCATCGAAGGTAATACGCGGCCGGCTAGTGTTACCGAAATGGAGTCCCCGGGTTGCAGTCTGTGTCGCGACTTCGCGCCGCACATCCCAAGATTGACGCACTCCTATTTGAATGTACATTGTCCCCGATGGTGACGTCAGCAATCCGTCGTAGGACAGGACTGCCCATCTATGACGCCGCGCCCCTTTATCGAATGACATTCGCGTCCGTGGCTTGACCGCTTGGAGGCCGTCAGGTGCTTGAGCGCGGCAGTCTCAAGTTTTAAGGGGTGGCAGCGTGGAATCTGCTCCTCGCGAAAGAAGGAAGCCCCAGGCGACTTTCGATCGTATATGCCGCGGCTAGGACGGAGGTGTCGGAATAGCGCGCGCCGACCAGTTGTAGCCCGACGGGCAGCCCTTGATCATCCAGGCCCGATGGAATCGATGCTGCTGGTTGCTGGGTCAAGTTGAAAGGGTAGGTGAAGGGCGTCCAGTCCACCCACCCCTTGTAACTATCATCCGGCACATTTCGCCCGACGGGGAACGGCGCGATAGGCATCGTCGGTGTGACCAAGAGATCGTAATTTTCGTGGAACTTCGCCATCAGAGCGGAGAGCTCGAACCGCATCGCCTCAGCTTCCTGAAATTCGGTAAGGGTGATCTTCAGCCCGCGTTCGGCACCTTCCAGAAAGCCAGGATCTAGTAATTGTCTTTGCTGTTTGTTCATTCGTGACACAATACGGGCGGCGCCAGCGAACCAGAATGTAGAAAACACCTCCACCGGATCCGCAAATCCCGGATTGACTTCGGCCACCTCGGCCCCAAGAGCTCGAAGCTGGTCGATCGCATTATCGGTAACGTTTTGGATATCTCGCGCCACCTTGACATAGCCGAGGTTCCGACTGTAGCCGATCCGCAGGCCCCTGATGGTGGTCTTTGCTGGATCGGGGTCGAGACCTAGGTACGCCGGACCCGCATAGCCATCGCGAGCGTCCTTTCGTGCAATCACATTCATCATCAGGATCGCATCCGCAACGGTGCGGGTCACCGGCCCCAAATGAGACAGCGTTGTCATGGCGCTAGCTGGCCATTGCGGAACGATGCCGAAGGTTGGCTTGAAGCCGAAGGTCCCCGTGAAGCTCGCCGGTATCCGGATTGATCCCCCGCCGTCGCTACCCTGATGAAGAAAGCCAAGGTTGAGCGCAGCCGCAACTGCCGCCCCTCCCGACGACCCGCCTGGTGTCAGGTCAGGATTCCAGGGATTGCGGGTGATCCCGTAGACCGGGCTGTCTGTTACCCCTTTCCAGCCAAATTCTGGAGTGGTTGTCTTGCCCAGGATAACGCCACCGGTCTCACGGATACGGGCTGGAACAGGGGCGTCTTCAGTCCAGGGTCCCTCGGTGCTGCCGGACAATGAGCCACGTCTTGTCGGCCAGCCTCGTGTCAAGGTGAGGTCTTTGATGGTGGCCGGAATGCCATCTAGTACTCCGGCTGGTTCCCCCTTCATCCATCGACCCTCCGAGGCCCGGGCAGCAGACCTGGCCCCTTCGTGGTCGACGAGGCAAAATGCGTTCAGCGCCGGGTTGTTGGCGTCGATGCGGCTGAGACAGTCATCGACGACTTCAACAGGCGAGAGCTGCCGCCTTCGGTAGAGTTCCAGGCATTCGCACGCCGACAGACCCTCAAGAGATGTTGGCACGGATGAACGAGTTTTCATTTTACGAGGTCCGCTACATTCAAGCCTGGCATAAGACGGCAGTTATTCATTCGTTCTGCGGCCCTTGTCAGACCGATCATCAAGACGTCGGACGGGATCCCAACGTGTTCTCTACGAGCTTGATCCAGTACGATGTTCCATAAGGAATCGCCTCGTCGTTGAAATTGTAGGCAGGGTGATGCAGGCCGGCGCTGTCACCGTTCCCGCACCAGACGAAAGCACCCGGCCGCGCCTGCGCCAGGAAGGAGAAATCTTCCCCCCCCATTACCGGTGGCGTCTCGAGCACATTGTTTTCACCGGCCACGCCCTTGGCCGCGCTTCTCGCAAGGTCGGTCTGCTGGACCTCATTGAAGAGAATTGCGTCGAAGCTCTGAAATTTAATATCTATCTTCGCGCCGGTTATCTGGGCGATGCCGGCGACCACTTCGCCCACCCGCTCCTTCACGAACTTGCGCACCTCCGGCTTTAGCGTCCGCATGGTGCCCACCAACTCCGCTGTTTGCGGAACGACGGGGACTAGTCTCTGCCCGGACTGGAACTGGTGGAACGAAATTCCTGCCGAGTCGACAGGGTCAATGTTCTGAGCCAGGATATGCTGCAGGGCCGTCACAAGCTGAGCGCCGACCAGAATCGGATCGATGCATTCATGAGGCCTTCCAGGGTGCCCCCCTCGCCCTTCAATGCTAATTTCTATGCTATCAGTTGCCGCCATCACTGGACCTTGCCGGATTCCGAAGACACCTACCGGCAAGCCCGGACGATTGTGCATTCCGTAGATGTGCTCGATGCCGAACCGCTCCATCAAACCGTCATCTAGCATGGCAACGGCGCCGGTACCGATCTCCTCGGCAGGTTGGAAGATCATGACCGCCGTTCCAGCGAAATTCCGAGTATCGGCAAGATAGCGCGCGGCACCCAACAGCATCGCGGTGTGGCCGTCATGCCCACACGCATGCATCAAGCCCTTGTTCTTGGACGCATAGGGCAGATCGGTCGCTTCGTTGATCGGCAGCGCATCCATGTCAGCGCGCAATCCGATAACCTTTGGGTTACCGTCGCTCACGACGCCGTTGCCCTTGATGACGCCAACGACGCCGGTTTTGCCGATGCCGGTCGCGACGGCGTCGCAGCCGAATTCGCGCAGGCGCTCGGCGACAAATGCCGAAGTACGGGGGATGTCGAAGCCCAGTTCGGGATGTGCATGGATGTCCCGGCGCCAAGCCACTATCTCGGGGAGAAACTCTGCGACGCTATTGAGAATTGCCACGGGGACTTTCCTTTCTTGCCGGTTGCAGGCGAATTTCACGCTTTGTCCTTGCGAGAGCCGGGAGACCCGTTTCCGCGCTGCCGGGAGCACAGCATCCTCTGTGCGACGTAGGCACCCCAGCTATTCCGCCGACTGAAGCCGCTCCAATTAGCCGGGGACCGACAATCCTGAATTCCGCTCCGCCCAGAATGTAGCAAGTGCCAAAGAGCTTGGTTGCGCGAAGGGCGCCTTGGTCCCGCAGAATATCATCGTTTTTTGGTCATTGGCGCATAACACCTGCAGGCTGAGAGGAGGTGCCCTGGTATATATGCGGGACCATTCAAAATAGGACAGCCGACATTCAGAAGTGCGGGACAACTGCGACCCGCGGAAGGCGCGTGGTGGTTGCCTGGGCGGGCTCTTTTGAAGGCTACTCTTCAGCAATTGGCAGAGCAAACGACGCCTTGATCCGATCCATTACAACGATTGTCTTGAACCCCTTTACTTCAAGATGTTCGTAAAAAAAACGACGGGTAAACGCCTCGTACTCGGCCATGTCCTGAGCAGAGACCGTAATAATAAAATCCGCTTCACCCGTAACGTAGTAAGCGTTCATG
>NZ_RZQL01000262.1 GCF_003997935.1 Mesorhizobium sp. M7A.F.Ca.US.006.01.1.1 | reverse complement strand
GTGTGGGCAAGGCCGGTTGGATGCAGCTTTGCCAGCGGGGCCGCGGCTGCGGTGCAGACGAAGCCGTCGAGCAGCACGGGTATGCCGAGATGCCGAGCGGCCAGCGTGGCGCCGAAGATGGCGGCGAGTTCGCGGCCACCGAGTGCGGCAGCGATAGCAAGCGGGTCGGCAAGGGCGGCGGCGTGACGCTTCAGGCCGGCTTCGATGGCGACCACCTTGCGCTTCAGGCCGGCGTCGTCGACGCCGGTGCCGCGTCCGGTCCATTTTTCCGCACCGCCGCCGAACAGCGCGGCTGAGATGGCAGCCGCTGGCGTCGTGTTGCCGATGCCCATTTCGCCGAAGCAGATGAGGTCGAGATCCTTCGTCACCGCATCATAGCCGGTGGAGACTGCTGCCAGAAAGGCCGCTTCGTCCATTGCCGGACCTTGGGTGAAGTCGCCGGTCGGATGGTCGAGATCGAGCGGAATGACGTCGAGTTCGGCGCCGGCCATGCGGGCAAGCTGGTTGATGGCGGCACCGCCGCCGGCGAAATTCGCCACCATCTGTACGGTCACTTCCGAGGGATAGGCCGACACGCCTTGCGCGGTGACGCCATGGTTGCCGGCGAAGACGAAGACTTTGACGCGGTCGAGCTTTGGCATGTCGCGGCCCTGCCAGCGCGCCAGCCAGGCGGCGATCGTCTCCAGCCGGCCAAGGC
Source organism: Mesorhizobium sp. M7A.F.Ca.US.006.01.1.1 (assembly GCF_003997935.1). Classification (GTDB taxonomy): domain Bacteria; phylum Pseudomonadota; class Alphaproteobacteria; order Rhizobiales; family Rhizobiaceae; genus Mesorhizobium. The sequence continues at coordinate 8,597 of NZ_RZQL01000262.1, read as the reverse complement.
TGCCTTGCGGCTTGGTCAGCGTGTCCTGGCGGCGGGCGACCGCATTGGCCGCGGCATCGTTGCCGGCCGGCAGGTCGAGGCAGGCGGCGCGCAATTCACTAAGGGATTTGAAGGGCATGGGGGCAAAGTCTCCGAAAAGGAATCAGGCCAAGAGAATCAGGCCAAGGGATCAGGAAAGAGCTACGGAAGCGACGAGAAGCACCGCGATTTCGCTCGCCTGCTGCAAGGCGCCGATCGTGTCGCCGGTCTGGCCGCCGATCTGGTTGAGGCAAAGGGCGCGGAAGGCGACAAACAGCAGGCCAAGCAGGATCAGCGCGAAAATAGCGCCGCCCAGTCCAAGCAGGAGCAGCGGGATCGCGCCGAGCACGGCGCCGGCTATGGCGGTTTCCTGCGAGACGGTGCCGGCATCGGCCGAGAGGCCGTCGACGCGCGCTGGAGGCAACAGATGCATGAAGGCGCCAAGCAGGCCGCGCGAGGCCGCGTGCGCGGCCAGGAGGGCAAACAGCGCTTGTGTGGGATCGATGAATTCCGAAAGCGCACTCCAGCGGATCAGCAGCGACAGGCCCAGTGCCATGGCACCGTAGGCGCCGATGCGGCTGTCGCGCATGATCTCGAGTTTGCGGCCGCGTGATTTGCCGCCGCCAAAACCGTCGGCGACGTCGGATAGCCCGTCCTCATGCAGGCAGCCGGTGGCGAGCACTGTCGCCACGAGCGCGAGTGCGGCCGCCGGCCCCATGGCGAGGCCGAACCGTTCCGCCGTGGCAAAGACGATGGCGCCGATCAGGCCGACGACAAGTCCGGCAATGGGGGCTGCCCAGATCGCGGCGGCAAGGCTGCGGCCGCGAAAATCGAAGACGGGCAGCGGCAGCCTGGTGAAGAAGACCAGGCAAAGCGCGATGTCGTCGACGACCTGCCGCGGTGAAAGGGCCAGATTCCTGAACTTCATGCTCTAGCCCCTCGCAATCGCATGGAAGAAGGTGCCGCTGACATGGCCGCGCCGATAGCCCGAGGCGCCGATCGGATTGCCCTGGCCGTCGGCAAGGTCGGCCAGCGGCTCGTCGTTGCCTGTCGCCGTCATCTGCGCATAGTGGAATTCGTGGCCACGGATCAGCGCCCCAGCCGAGCCCAGCGGGCAATCGGCGCGCAGCCGCGCCTCGCGATAGCCGAGGTTCATCTTGCGCTTGGCGAAGCTGGTGGAATGGCCGAGCAGACCGAGCATCGCATGTGTTTCGCCCGACGCGTCCTCGAGCGCTTCGCCCAGCACCATGAAGCCACCGCACTCGCCATGGATCGGCTTCATCTCGGCGAACCGCGCCATCCCGGCACGGAAATTCGCAGCAGCGGCAATACGGCCGGCGTGAAGTTCGGGATAGCCGCCGGGCAGCCAGCAGACATCGCAATCCTCGTCGGGCGCTTCGTCGGCGAGCGGCGAGAACGCGACGATTTCCGCGCCTGCCTTGCGCCAAGTGGCGGCGACATGCGGATAGAGGAAGGTGAAGGCGGCATCCTCGGCCAGCGCGATCCGCTGGCCGGGCGGCGCCAATGCGTCGGCGAAGCCGCCGGGCGCCGGGATGAGAGGCGTTGCCAGGGCCATGATCGCATCGAGGTCGAGCGACTTTTCCGCCATGTCGGCCAGCCGGTTGAGATGCGCCATCAGGTCGTCATATTCGCCGGCCTGGACGAGGCCGAGATGACGCTCGGGCAGGTTCAGCGTGGGATCGCGCAGGATGGCGCCGACGACCGGCAGGCCGATCGCCTCGATGGCCTCGCTGCACAGCTTGCGGTGGCGCTCACTGCCCAGTCGGTTGAGCACGACACCGGCCATGCGCACGTCAGGATCGTAGGTGGCAAAACCCTTGGCGACAGCGGCCGCGGTGGTCGACTGGCCGGAAACGTCGAGCACCAGCAGCACCGGCAGTCCGTAGAGCCGCGCCAGGTCGGCCGCCGAACCGGTGCGGCCCGGCGAGGCCGGAATGCCATCGAACAGGCCCATGGCGCTCTCGAGGATGACGAAATCGGTATCGTCGGCCGCCTGCGCGGCGAGCGCATTGAGCAGCGACGGCGGCATCGCCCAGCTGTCGAGATTGACGCCGGACAGTCCCGTGGCGGCGGTGTGGAAGCCGGGGTCGATGTAATCGGGGCCGGATTTGGCGCCGCGCACCTTCAACCCGCGCCGGGTCAGTGCGCGCAGGATGCCGATGGTGACACTGGTCTTGCCGGAGCCGGAGCGCGGCGCGCCGATGATGATCGCGCGGGCCGTCATGCTTGCCCCGCAAGGGCGGCGCGCATGGCAACGATGCCGCCGACGACGATCAGCGCCGGCGAGGCAAGACCGGCGGCTGCAGCTTCCTCGGCAATGGTGGCGAGCGTGGCGACGACGGTTCGCTCCTGCGGCGTCGTCGCAGCGACGATCACAGCCGCCGGTGTCGACGGCGCCAGCCCGCCATCGAGAAGGGCGGCTGATATCAGCGGCAGATTGGCCATGCCCATATAGACGACGACAGGCTGGCCGGTGCGGGCGATCGCCGCCCAATCGAGATCGTCATCGGTGCCGGCGGCATGGCCGGTGGCCAGGATCACAGCCTTGTTGATGCCGCGCATGGTGGCCGGGATGCCGGTGGCGGCCAGCGCGCTGAGGCCGGATGTCAGGCCGGGCAGGACGCGAAACGGAATACCTTCCCGCGCCAGCGCCAGGGCTTCTTCGCCGCCACGGCCGAAAATATAGGGATCGCCGCCCTTCAGCCTGACGACGCGGCGGCCGTCGCGTGCCAGCCGCACCAAAAGGGCGGTGATGTCGTCCTGTTTCATCGACGGTTTTCCGCCGCGCTTGCCGGCAAAGAAAAGCTCGGCATTTTCGGCAACTGCGACAACGTCAGGTGAAACCAGTGCGTCGTAGACCAGCGCATCGGCCTCGGCCAACGCCGCCAGCACTTCCAGGGTCAGGCAGCCGGGGTCGCCGGGACCGGCGCCGGCTAGCCAGACGTGACCCGGCTCAAGCCGGCGCGGCTTGAAGTTCAGCCGGGACAGTGCCTGTTCGAGCGTGGCGTTTTCGCCGGTATTTTTGGTGCTGCCGCTCACAATCCGTCCCGTCCGCGAAAACGCCGCTGGTAGTGGGCGTCGTATAATGAACTCTCGCCAAAACCTTCCGCGGCCAGCGAGCGGCCTACGAAGATGATCGCCGTGCGCTCCATCGGATCGGCGGCCAGCAGCGCCTCGATCGTCGCCAGCGTGCCGGTCAGCACGCGCTCGTCCGGCCAGGAGGCGCGGAAGACGATCGCCACCGGGCAATCGCCGCCATAGTGCGGCGTCAGCTCGGCGACGACGCGGTCGATGGCGTGGATGGCAAGATGAATGGCGAGCGTGGCGCCGGTGCGGCCAAAACCGGCCAGCGTTTCGCCGGGCGGCATTTTTGAGGCGCGCCCGGAAATGCGGGTCAGCACCAGGCTTTGCGCGACTTCGGGAATGGTCAGTTCGCGGCGCAATGCTGCAGCGGCAGCGGCGAAGGAGGGGACGCCCGGCGTCAGCGTATAAGGGATGCCGTGCTTTTCCAGCCGGCGGATCTGCTCGGCCACCGCGCTCCACACCGACAGGTCACCGGAATGGAGACGGGCGACATCATGGCCGGCCTTATGAGCATCGAGATAGGTGGCCTCGATCTCGTCGAGCGACATCGGCGCGGTGTCGATCAGCTTTGTCCCCGGCGCGCAGTGCTGCAGCAATTCGGGCGCGACGATCGAGCCGGCATGAAGGCAGACCGGGCAGCTCGCCAGCAGCCGCGCGCCGCGCAGCGTGATGAGGTCGGCGGCACCGGGACCGGCGCCGATGAAATGGACGGTCATGGCGCATCTCCACTGATGGCGATGGCGCAGGTGACCGGGCCGAGCACCGTGCGGGGCCCGAGCAGTCTGGCGCCGGCGCCGGCAACGGCAAGGGCGGATGCTTCGGAAACCGATGGCGTGCCGGCGAGTTCTTGCGAGAGGTTGCGCGAGGCGGCCCCCTCATCCGGCCCTTCGGGCCACCTTCTCCCCTTTGGGGAGAAAAGACTGGCGGCGGCGCTGGTAGACTCCTCTCCCCCCGGGGGTCCGAAGGACGGGCGAGACATGTGGCTCGCCCCGGAATGGTCAGCCGAGCGAAGCGGAGGCTGGGTGAGGGGGAGCGACGGTTCGGCGCCGGCAACATCCACCACTATCACCGGGAGATTGAGTTCACGGCCGGCAGCGAAAATGGCGCCTTCGTTGCGTTTGAATTCAGTTGTGGCGAGCGCGGACAGCGCTGTCATCGCCAGTCCATGGGCCTCGAGCGCGGTTTCGATCGCCGCAAGTACGTCTTCGACACGCACGCCTTTTCGGCAACCGATGCCCGCGACCATCATGGCTTCACCCAGCTCCATTGGGTGACCGGCATGGCCGGCCGCCAGGCCTGCATCGCGCCGACCGGCGAGGCGCGGGAGATGCTTATCCGGGTGAGATCGCCGCCCAGTTTTACATGCTGGGCGAGAAGTAGGGCCTCCATCTCCAATGTCACCGCATTGGCGACGAGCCGGCCGCCGGGGCGCAGCGCTTTTATAGCCACCTTCAACACGCCGGCGTCGCTGCCGCCACCACCGATGAAGATAGCATCCGGCGTGTCCAGTTTGGCAAGTGCCCTGGGGGCGCTGCCTTCGACCACGACAAGGCCGGGAACGCCACAGGCGGCGGCGTTGCGGCCGATGCGGGCGGCGCGAATCGGATCGGCCTCGATGGCAATCGTGCGCATCAGGGGGTGGGCCAGCATCCATTCGATGCCGATGGAGCCGGAGCCGGCGCCGATGTCCCACAGCAATTCGCCGCGCTTCGGTGCCAGCGCCGACAGGGTGATGGCGCGGATTTCGCGCTTGGTGATCTGGCCGTCATGGTCGAACAGATGATCGGCAAGGCCTGATGTGAGCGGCAGGACGCGCGCATCCGGACCGGATTCAATTTCGATCGCCAGCACATTGAGCGGATTGATATTTTCGAGGTCGAAGGCATCGGCGCGGACCGAGCGCCAGCTCTCGTTCGGCCCGCCCAGCGCCTCCAGGATCGTCAGTCGCGAGGCGCCGAAGTCGAGTTCGGTGAGCAGGCGGGCGATTGCCGCAGGCGCATCGCTATCCGACGTCAGTGCCAAAATGCGCGCGCATGGTTGCAGCAGCGGCCGGATCAGGTCGAGCGGACGGCCATGCAGCGAGACGGTCTCGATGTCCTGCAGCGCCCAGCCAAGCCGGGCGGCTGCCAGCGAAACGGCTGACGGCGCGGGGATGACATGCATCTCCTGTGGCTTGACCTTGCGGGCGAGAGTGGCGCCGACGCCGTGGAAGAAGGGATCGCCGGAAGCGAGCACGCAGACGCGCCTGCCGGCAAGGGCGAGCACGTCGCCCATCTCGACATCGAAAGGAACCGGCCAGGGGCGGGCCTCACCCTTGGCGAAGGACGCGACCAGCGCCAGGTGACGCCTGCCGGCGAAGATGATCTCTGCCTGGGCAATCCGCTGCTTGGCCTCGTCGCCGAGACCCGCTAAACCGTCCTCGCCGATACCGACGACCGTCAGCCAGGCGGCTCGCGATTGATGCTCAGCAGGCATGATGACCCACCGTATTCTGATCCTCGGCGGCACCACCGAAGCGCGGCAACTGGCCGGAAAACTGGCGGCGCGCGCCTCGGTCACGCTGTCGTTGGCCGGGCGTACCGAAAGCCCGATCGCACAGGGCGTGCCGGTGCGAACCGGAGGATTTGGCGGTGCCGATGGGTTGGCCGCTTATCTGCGGAAAAAGCATATCGATTTGCTGATCGACGCAACGCATCCCTACGCCGCGCAAATCTCCGCCAATGCCGCACAAGCCGCGCGCGTCGCCGGTGTGCCGATCCTTGCCCTGCGGCGCCCGGGCTGGGAGCCTGTCGAAGGCGATCGCTGGACGCTGGTCGATACGTCTGGCGATGCCGTGCAAGCGCTTGGACCTGCGCCACGCCGCGTTTTTTTGGCATTGGGCCGGCAAGAGGTTGCGGTTTTCGAAGCAGCACCCCAGCACCACTATCTCATTCGCAGTGTCGATCCGGTCGAGCCCAGGCTGGCCGTGCCCGATGCCGAATATCTGTTGGCACGTGGCCCGTTCCGCCAGGCGGAAGAACACGCTCTGCTCGAAAAGCATCGCATCGATGTCGTCGTGTCCAAGAACAGCGGCGGCGAGGCCACCTACGGCAAGATTGCCGCCGCAAGGGCGCTTGGCATAGAGGTGGTGATGGTCCGCAGGCCGACCTTGCCGGACGTTCCAGCGGCTGAAACCGTCGAAGCGCTGACCCTGATGGTCGATCATTTTGTCCGCCCCGTGGACGAACGCGGCGTGTAGACCAGCGCCGGTCTGTCACTGCGCTTGATGATACGGGTCTCCGGCGAGCCGATGATGATGCAGGTCGCCATGTCGGCCTTTTCAGCCTCGACATCAGCCAGCAGATTGACCTCGATGCGCTCGTCGGGCCGGCCGGCGGCGCGGCCGAAAATCACAGGCGTGGTACCAGGCAGGATCGCGGTCAGGCACTCGAAGGCTCGGCCAAGCTGCCAGGGGCGCGCCTTGCTGATCGGGTTGTAGAGCGCGATGACGAAGCCGGCGCCGGCTGCCGCCAGCAGGCGCAATTCGATCAGCTCCCATGGCTTCAGATTGTCGGACAGCGAGATGGCGCAGAAATCATGGCCGAGCGGCGCGCCGATGCGGGCGGCAACGGCGAGCATGGCGGTGATGCCGGGCACCACAGTGACATCGACCGCCCGCCATTCAACCGGGCCGGCCTCGATCGCCTCGCAGACGGCTGCCGCCATCGCGAACACGCCGGGATCGCCGCCGGAAACCACGGCGACATCATGGCCTTCGGCGGCTTTGACCAAGGCGTCCTTGGAGCGGGCGACTTCCTCGCGGTTGTCGGAAGCGACGCGGGTCTGGTCCGGGCGCAGCTCCAGCCGGTCGAGATAGGGTTTGTAGCCATAGAAGAATTTTGCCTCGGCGACAGCGCGGCTGGCCTCCGGCGTGACCTGATCGGCATTGCCGGGCCCAAGGCCGATGACGGTGAGACGGCCGCTCATACCTGCGCTCCCACAGTGCCTGGCCGGCCGGACCAGCCGGCGACCAGGACGATGGCGAAATAGGGCGCCTTGTCGTCCTGTTTGTCGGCCAGTCTCATCGACACGCTGCCCGCCATGGTGCCGCGTTCGACGTAGACGGCGCGCGACAGCTTGGCCGTAGCCTCCAGCGCCCGCCTGATCTTGGGCAGGTTGCGGCCGACCTTCATGATGACGGCGGCGTCGGTGTCGGCCAGTCGGCGCGTCAGCTCGAACTCGCTCATCGTGCCGGGCAGCACCGTCAGCACGTCGTCGCCCTGGACGATGGGAATACCGGTCTGCGACCAGCAGCCGGACATGGCGGTGACGCCGGGAATGACTTCGGTGGGGAAGCGATTGAAGAGGCGCACATGCAGATGCATGTAGGAGCCGTAGAAAAGCGGGTCGCCTTCGGAGAGCACCGCAACCATTCTGCCTGACTGGAGATGTTCGGCGACCTTCTCGGCCGATTCCTCGTAGAAAGCCGTGATCTGCGACCGGTAGTCGTCGTGATCCCTGGCGATTTCGGTGGTGACGGGATAGAGCAGCGGCAATTCCGTCATTTCGGGCCGGAACTGCGCTTCGACGATGGCGCGCGCGTTGCTGTTGTTGCCGCGCTTGGCGAAATAGGCCACGACATCGGCCTCGGCCAGGATGCGGGCGGCTTTCAGGGTCAGCAGTTCGGGGTCGCCGGGACCGGTGCCGACGCCGACGAGACGGCCTTTTGCAATGGCGTTCACAGGCCCGGCCTCGCCAATGAATTGAGCGCGGCGGCGGTCATGGCGCTGCCACCAAGCCGACCACGCACGATGGCGTAGGGAACGCCGTAGGAATTCTCGGCGAGCGCGTCCTTCGATTCGGCAGCACCGACGAAGCCGACCGGCATGCCGATGATGGCCGCAGGCTTCGGCGCGCCGTCGCGCAGTTTTTCCAAGAGGTAGAAGAGCGCGGTCGGCGCATTGCCGATGGCGACCACCGAACCGGCCATGCGTTCGCCCCAGAGGTCGATCGCGGCGGCCGAACGGGTGTTGCCGATTTGCCCAGCGATGTCGTGAGTGCGCGGGTCGCGCAAAGTGCAGATGACCTCGTTGCCGGCCGGCAGCCTGGCGCGGGTGACGCCATGCGAGACCATTTCGGCGTCGCAGAAAATCGGCGCGCCCGCCGCCAAAGCGGTGCGGGCGGCGGCAACGAAATCGGGGGAGAAGACGAAATGACTTGATGCTTCGACCTGGCCGCAGGCATGGATCATGCGGATGGCGACATCGGCCTCGGCTTCGGAGAAGCGTGACAGATCGGCCTCGGCGCGGATGATGGCGAAGGAGCGTTCGTAGATCGCCGTGCCGTCATGGATGTAGTCGTAGGCGGCCATGCTCATTTCCGTTTTTCAGTTTGGGCCTGTCGGTAAGCCTCGGCGATACCGGCCGGCCCGAGCCTTGTCAGGCAAGCGGCGGCGGTTTCGCCTTGATCTCGTGTGCTGCGGATCAGTGCCGCGA